>CAZLTI010000245.1:0-3911 GCA_964562335.1 uncultured Pseudomonadota bacterium
GGGAGATCGCTATCCTATAGTTCGAAGGAAAATCCCTGCAAAACGGTCCGGTGATTCGTTGCCGACGACGATTTTTGCAACGGTGCGGGCTATTGTCGACGGCCGCCTAAAATCGTGTGGATCGCCCTAGCCGCCGCAACGTCGCCGGAATCGGGATTGTACAGGACCGCACTCTTCATAGCGCGGTATTCTTCCGCGTCCACATCGCCGCTGGCAAGCGTCGAATCGATGGCTTCTCCCAAACGTTCCACGGAAGCGACGGCATCGCCGAAATGATCCCGAAAAACCAGATCGGAAGCGCTCACGAAGGAATCGGGCAGTTGCAGATAGATCACCCGCCTGCCGAAAGAGAGACGGTACTCCGGCCCCGCGCTACCGAAATCGGTAACCATCAGCGAAGTGTTTCCGCCGATCTCCTGCAGGCTGCTTCCGGTATCGATGCGGATGTTGGCCCGCCCCTTCGTCTTGAAAAAAAACAGGTCCAGGATGTAGTGCCGGATCGAGGCCAAGGAGGGATGCAGTTTGACGATAAAGTTGCAGTGGACCATTTTCGCAAAGAGGGAGAGTATCCCCCGCTCGACATACCGTAGCAGCAGATCGATCTTCAAAGAGGGAGCGAACAGGACGACCGGTTTGTCGTCGGAAAAGCGACGTTTCGCTATTTTGTTGGCGAGATGGATTTTCGGATATCCCGTATGGTGAATGCGGAACGTTTTTCCGCCCGGCTCGAAAAGCCGACTGTAGGTGTAGGGAGGTTTCGACGGCTGAAAAAAATGGTTGAAGCGAATGTTGCTCTCGATGGTCTCCTCCTTCTCCACGCACGAATGGGGAAAGTAGACCCGTTGTTCGCAGCGAAACGACTCGTGTCTGATCGCTTCCGTAGTGACGATCATATCCGGCTGCGGGAAGTTGGACATTGCCTGGACCTCCTTTCCGCAAAAGTGGCGGGAGACCGAAATGTCGAAGGCGGAAAGTCTTCGTTCCAGTTCCGCCCTGAACCGTTCGTATTCCCGCTCTCCCCGGATTCGCTTCAGGGTTTGGGCGTAATCGACGTACAGCACCTGATATCGGCCGGGATACAACCTGTCCAGCGCCTGATGAATCGGCACGAAAAAATCGATGAAGTGCACTCCCCGAAAGACAAAATAGATGCGCTTTCCGCTATGGCTCGGTAGGACCCATTTCTCTCTGCGGTTCGGAATCGTCCGTTGCCGCCCTACCCGAAAGGCGACATCGACAGAAAACCCGAATAGACTCCCGATGGCGGCGGAAAGTCTCTTCGCATGGCTGACCAGTTTAAAGTAGAGAAGCAGAAAGCGCAGCGTAACCATCGTTTTTTTTCAAAACCGTCATTCCCGCACTGAATTTGCGATACTTTGAGCAAAGAACGGGAATCCAATAAAACCAGTTGATTATAGATTCCCGCCGTCGCGGGAATGACAATTCGTGCAATTTTAGACTTTTTGCCGATCCATCAAGTTTCAGACGTGACTACCGGATCGTCTTCAGTCTGCCAAGGGGTTTTGCCGGGGGAAAATCGGAAGCGACCGGTTAAAACCCAATGGAAACGGGCCTTCGCCCCATGCATTGCAAATTCGGTGCGCAAATGACAGAATGTCCTCCTTTTTCGGCGCTCCCTGTCGGGCCGGTCTCCTCCCCGCTCTCTTCGGATATGGAGGAAACGGCATGGATTCCGACGGAGAGAAAAGCGGAGCCGCACAAACGAACGCAAAAAAGAAAATCCCTACGATGCTCTCCGGGAAATCGCCCGACAAAGTTCTGTTGATACAGCTGAAACAGTTGGGCGACATATTGATGACGACCCCTTCCATCCGCGCTTTGCACAGGAGTGATCCCACGACGGAGATCCACTATCTTACGCAGAGTTCCGCCAGCCGGGTTGTAGCGAACAATCCCTACCTGTCGAAGGTCGTCACGGTATCGGCAAAGCCGGGAATAAAGGAGACGGCAACGCTTCTGTTTCGACTACGAAGGGAAAACTACTCCGTCGTAATCGATTTCATGGGTCAACCGGGAACGGCACTGGCCTGTCGGCTGATCGGAGGTCGCAAGCGTATCGGTTTCAAAAAAAGGGGAAGAAGCCCGTTTTATACGCACGCCGTAGAACCGCCGCTACGGGTCGAATACTCCGCACAAAAGAAGCTCCATCTGCTGTCGGTTTTGGGCATAACGAGCGACGATACGAAGCTTGACTTTTTCCCCCGCGAAAAAGACCGCCATACGGCCAAAAGCATTTTAAGACGCCTCGGAGCGAAAACCGGACGCCCTCTCGTTTCCGTATCGCCCGTCTCCAAAAGAGACTACAAGGTCTGGCCTGCCGAGTATTTTGCCGAAATCTGCGACTATCTGGTAGCCCGCTATCAGGCTCAAATCCTTTTTTTATGGGGACCCGGAGAAATCCGTTTTGTAGAGAAAGTCAAGGCCCGGATGAAAAAACCCTCCCTTCCCTACTATGATGTCCCCACCATTGCGGAAACGGCAGGACTGCTTGAATCGGTGGATCTGCACATCGGCAACGACAACGGCCCTATGCACTTCGCCATCGCATGCGGCACCTCCACCGTAGCGATATTCGGCAGACCGTTGTCGAAGAACTGGACTCCTCCCGGCAGCTCCAGACATCTATCCGTCGAATTCGATCCCGGATGCAAAAGAGATTGTTTCTACCCGAAATGCGGTTTGGAGTGTCTGACGCTGTTAAAGCCGGAAATGGTGATAAAAATGATCGACGCCACCCCCCTTATTTTTCTTGACTGACGGGGGCAGGATGGTTAAAAACTTGCGCGGCATGCACGCATTCGAAAATAGCAAAACAAATTTCGAGATCCCTTTGAAAAGCGCCGAAGAAACAGCTCCGCCGACCAAAGAGATCCGTTCCGATTCTATTCGGAACCTTTTGGAGGAGAACCACGGTGAACCGCATGAAACATAAACTGGAAAAAATCCTCATCCTGCTTGGATGTTTGGTCCTGTCGAGACCGTCTTTCGTTTTTGCGCAGTCGTCGGTGGCCGAAGAGGGGCCATCCGCATTGTGGTGGGCATTGATCCTGCTGGTTGTGACGTTCGTCATGGGAATAGTCGCCGTACTGGGAGGTGTAGGGGGTGGCGTACTTTTCGTACCGATTATCAGCGGTTTTTTCCCCTTTCATCTCGATTTTGTCCGCGGTACCGGCCTGCTGGTGGCACTTTCCGGCGCTCTGGCCGCCGGACCGGGACTGTTGAGAGCAAATTTGGCAAGTCTGCGGCTTGCCATTCCGGTGGCGCTGATCGCATCGAGCTGCGCCATTGTCGGAGCGCTGGTCGGTCTGGCTCTGCCGACGCACATCGTACAGACCCTTTTGGGCGGTTCCATTGTCGGCATAGTGATTTTGATGGCGATGGCAAAAAAATCCGAGCTGCCGGACGTCCCGCAGGCGGACAGACTCTCATCCATATTGAGAATCAGCGGCATCTACACGGAAGCCAGTACGGGTCAGCAGATCGACTGGAAGGTGCATCGCACACCGGCCGGACTGTTGACCTTCATCCTGATCGGCTTTATGGCAGGCATGTTCGGATTGGGGGCCGGATGGGCGAATGTTCCCGTACTCAACCTGCTGATGGGAGCGCCGCTGAAGATCAGCGTTGCCACCAGCAAATTCCTGCTGTCCATCACGGATACCTCGGCAGCCTGGGTCTATTTGAATCAGGGGTGCATAATTCCCATGATGGTGGTTCCTTCGATGGTGGGCATTATGCTGGGATCGTTCATCGGCGTCCGCATATTGAAAGTCGCCAAGCCGACCTTTATTCGATGGATGGTTATCGTAATTCTACTTCTAGCCGGTTTGAAGGCCCTCGATAAGGGGTTGGGAATATCCGCATCGCTATTTTAGGGAGCAAGCCATGAC
>CAZLTI010000246.1:0-3902 GCA_964562335.1 uncultured Pseudomonadota bacterium
ACTCTGGGTCAGTATCTTCGGCCGAACAGGAACAGACTTCCGGTGGAGGAGTACGTCACTCCGGAGAAATTCGAGTGGTATCGGAAAGTCGGGTTGGAGATGGGATTCGAATACGTGGCGTCCGGTCCGTTGGTCCGCAGCTCCTATCGGGCCGCCGAGCACTATTTGGGTTCCAAACTGGGCAGGAGCAGAGCCGACCGCCGATGAGATTTCTTCCCCGCTGGTGCTACCATTGCCATCTCTTTATTTCGGCTCCTTTCCGATCGGCCAACCGGTATCTGTGTAGGAGCTGCTACCGGGCGCTTCCCTTCCAGCAGGAGGAGGTGTGCAGCCTATGCGGTCTGCGGCACGAGTCGTCGATGTGCCGGTCGGCTTGGGCGAAGGATATTTCCTCCTTTCATGCGATATTCAGGCACGAACCGCCCGTCAATCAGTGGATCGGCGGCCTGAAATACTCGCGGAATCTGATCGCGGGAAACCTACTGACGCTATTGGCGGAGGATTGGCTTCGACGACACCGCAAACTCTACGAAGATATCGATCTCGCCGTACCGATTCCCCTTCATTCCTATAGGTTGAGATTTCGAGGTTTCAACCAGTCCGCATTTCTGTTGAGGAGGCAGCCCTATTTTCCCGTTGCTACGAACGTTGTCGAAAAAACCGGAAGTACACCCCGGCAGGTAGGTCTTTCCAGGGAGGATCGACGCAAAAACCTGAAAGACTCCTTCTCCGTCTCCCATTTGGAAAAGGGGACGAACGTACTGCTGTTCGACGACGTCTGCACCAGCGGGCAGACCATCCGCGAGGCGAGCAGAACGCTGCAAAAGGCCGGTGCCGGAAAGATCCGCGTGCTGGTTTTGAGTCGTGCCATGTGATATGGCTATTCAAGCCTGAGATGAATATCCACCTGTCGAACGTCTCTAATTTTTTCCGTTTCCCGCTTTAGTTCTTGAGCGATTTGACGCGCCCGAAACACCCGAATCTGCGGATCTACCGTGATGTTAAACTGGGTACTGAGAATTCCGTCCAAGTAGTGGCACTGAATGTCGGAGACACTCCTTACGTCCTCGAATCCGAGTGCAATCCGCCGGATATCGTTCTCGATTTCCGAGTGGGGCCGCATGAGCTTGTGTTTGTCCTCGTTCGTGTCCTTTTCGGCGTCCACATGGATAAGGACTTCGTTAACCTGCGGGATCTCCTGCAATACGATCCGTCTTACGCGTTCGGCTATCTGATGGGAAGCGGATACGCTCAGTTTTTGCGGGACTTCGATGTGCAGATCGATGAGAACGTGCGGACCCATGCGTCTGGCTCTGACTTCATGATAGTGAACGACGCCCTCGGTTTGATCCAGAATGTTTTTTACGGAGGCGAGAAATTCCTTTTCGATACGCGTATCGGCAAGCTCTTTGATGGCATCGTATCCGATGGTGATTCCGGTCTTGATGATCCAGCCGGATACCACTATTCCGGCGATGGGGTCCATGATCGGATATCCGACCGTTGCTCCGGCTATGCCGATTAGAGCTACGATAGAGGAGATGGCGTCGGTTCTGTGGTGCCAGGCGTTGGCCAGTAGCAGGCGGTTTTTCTGTCTGCGTCCGACACGGGCCGAATATTGAAACAGAGCCTCTTTGATCAGAATGGAGAACAGAGCCATCCAGATGGCCAGTCTTCCGGGTACGACACGGGAATCGAGGTGGAATAGGCCGTGGTAGCCCACGCTTACGCCGGTTCCAACCAGCATGATGGAGACGAATAGGGTTGCCAGCGTTTCGAATCGGCCGTGTCCGTAAGGGTGGCTTTGGTCTTGCGGGTAGCGGGAAAAGGTAACGGCCCACAACGTTACGATGTCCGAAAACAGATCGGAAAACGAGTGGCCCGCATCGGATACCATCGCGGCCGAATTTGCCAGAAAGCCGACTGCCGCCTTCAAAACGGTCAGCAGCAGGTTGACTGCCAATCCGAGGCGGGTTACCCGAACCGCCTCCCGGTCGGATCGCTTTGGGGATATGTCGTACATCGGTCAAGCTCTTTCATTCGTTCTCTCTATCGGGAAGCTGCCCGCAATCGTATCGCGGGAACCGCTGTCGGATGCGGGAGGGTCCCGCTCTTCGATTTCGGACAGAATCGATTCGTGGGAATCGACCAAATCCTGTATCGTCACGTTGTTTCCGATGCACTTCGGATGGACGTCCAGTTTCCGGAGGAGAGCATTCAGTGCGGATGGAAAGACGGCTCTTTCCCTGTCGCTTCGAAACAGTCGATAGAGCTGCTCCACCGCTATTTTGGAGGGGAGAATTCCGGGTTGGTAGAGCACATTGTCGATTCTGTTTCCGGTGCTCTCGTATGAAACGACCAGTCCCTCTCTTTTTAGCGTGGCGAGTAGAAATCCAAGCCTGCTGCGGTTGATCTTCAGTTCGAACTGCAGCCGGTCGAAATTGGGGGCGGCATTCGATTTTTCAAAACAGAGCGAAAGATACACCAGAACGTCGATAGCGGACGAAAAGAGGGATTCGTTGTTGTACGTTCCGGAGACGTTTTTATAGTCGGTAGCGTGGTGAAACTGGTGCAAAAAAGCAAGGGCCGCTCCCACCAGCACAACCAACCAGACAACGAATACCCAAAGGAGAAGAATCGGTACGATTGCCAAAGAGCCATAGACAACGTCGAAATTCGAAAAACTTTTTAAAAACTGCCCGACGGCAAAATTGCCGGATTGAATTAATAGAGCGGCAATAAAGGCCCCCCGCACGGCCGAAGGAGGATGTACCGAGGTTGCCGGAATGTGCAGATAGAGGACAAACAGCCCGATCGTCGAAACCAAGATGGGGACGGCTTGCGTGAAAAGGGCGTTGATGTACCGAAGGTTCAGCATCTCCTGCGCATACGTTTGGTAGTAGGGAAGAGTCTGTAGATAGGGCGGAATCGAGAAGACAAGAACCAGTAGCATGGGGCCGAAAAAGAGCGTCATAAAAAAGGCAAGTCCGTTTTTAAACCATTTGCTTTCCCGCTCCGAGGTCCAGATTTCATTGATCGAGGAGTTTACCTTCGTATAGAGCAGGACTCCGGCGAGAAACAGCGTGGGAAATCCGATGAAACCGAACGCCAGCGAGGCTTTCGACAGCTCCTCCAGTTTGATGAAAATGCTTGTGACATATTCGGGAATGAAATATTTCCTGACAAATACCATGATGGCCTGCTTCCTTGCGGCATTTTCCGTGATTTGTCCCAGAACGAAAAAGAAGATGGCCACAATGGGAACGATGGAGAGGATGGAAGTATAGGCCAGAGATTGGGCCAGCGATACGATTCTCTTCTCTTTGAACAGTCCGGCGAGCAGCAGGGCGATTCTGTACAGTCTGCCCAGCTTCCGACCTATTGCGGTCCGCTGCAGTTTTTTGAGGCGAAGCGAGATGTTTTCGACAGATGGGTTCATGGAAAAGTTCGGCGGATTGCGGTTTCCTTTTTTGGACATGGGAATTTCAAAAAAAAGATGCTTCGACTGCCTGTTCCCGCCGGAGGTGGTTGTCGTTCCTCCGAGGGGTACGGTCCGGACCGGTCAATATCGCTGCGGGCACGATATGTTTGATCCAGGGAATGCGGTAGTGGCCCGGTGCGATTCTTCCCGTAAAACTCTCCCCAAGCAGATTGTTTGCGCAACTCAGTTTAAAATCGACTCTTTTTCCCTCCGGCGAAAAGGCCGCCAGTTTTGCGGGCAGGAGGAGTGGTTGAATCAGTTCGAAAACGATATGACGATTTTTCACGGACTCCAAAACAAAACCTATTCCGTTTTCCCGCTCCGCTTTTAAAAACCGATTGGCAAGGTTCTTTAGAGAGGTTTCCGTTTTGTTTTCCAAAACGAATCCGCGAGTGGTCCCCCTTCCCCATCGCTTGCGCAG
>CAZLTI010000247.1:0-2193 GCA_964562335.1 uncultured Pseudomonadota bacterium
CCTTCTGAGAGTTGCCGTATCGACCGTGCGCTCGCCGGTGCGCATTTGCAGCTGCAATACCTCCTTCAAACACAAAGCGTACTCTTCCGGTTTGGACGAGTGATTGATCTCTTCGCCGCCGACGATATAGTCCGCCACATCTTCGAAGAAGTTCCGCACCTGCTCTGTTTCGCTACTTGCCATACGTTCGTGGTTCCTTGCCCGCTCCAGCATATAGGCCTGCATTTCGACCTTGTGCAATCCCTCCCAATCGGGAACGATTCGTTTTCCGACCACCCCGCATATACCAGCGCGTTGTAATCGACCGCTCTGGAATTCTTCAGACCCTCCGCTCTAAACAGCTTTCGACTCTTTTGAAATGTACCTAGAATATCGTCGAAGTAGGCGTCGCGATTCGACAGCAACTCATGGAGGTATCCCGACACGTCTCTACCGGAGTAGCCTTTCAGCCGGTCGCCCGCCTGGCGCCCCTCCTCCGTAAAATGTCTTTTGTCGTACTCCGTGTTTACGAAGCGCTCTATCAGCGCCGGAGACCCTTCTATCGGCTTGTTCTGGGCAATGACGATGGCGGTTCGGAAGGGGAGGGTATGCGTATTGAGCGTATAGTCCTTGGTAGCGCCGGCGCCGATGGGGTTGCGGTTCAACCAGGGCAGCATCGATTCGAAATTGAAATTGTGTTTGACGTTGTTGGCCTCGATATAGACGGTGGGGAGGTTGGAGGCGCGGGCCGTCGTTCTTCCCACGGCCTTGTCCGTCAGTCGGCCCGACATGGGGAGGCCTTCGTATTTGTTCCGACCCAACAGCTTCCAAAGAAACCGGAGAAGAGTAGTTTTTCCCGCCCCCTTCTCCCCGATCATGGCAAAAAAGGGGAACTCCATTAACTCCCGAAAAATCTGCTCGGCAAACAGAGAAAGGGAAAAAAAGCTTAGCGCCGCCATTCCATTTCCGCCGTAGGCGATCAGCAGATCGTCGATCCAGGAAAAGTCCCCGGTCGGTTTGCAATAGAAGATCTCCTCGTTTTCATTCGATTTGAAAACGGTCTGGAGGCCTCCATAGCCTGGGATATCGCAAAAACCGGATTGGTTGGGGAGGATGAGACGTCCCGTCCTGTCGTAGGCAAAGTCGTTGAAGATATAGGCATCCGATTCCTCGTGGTATCCGATCACCTGCGTAATCATGATGGTTTGGGGATGGGTCCTGAACCATTTTTTGTTTAGCTTCCTCAAATGCCCTGGCTGCCCTTCCCATGATCCGGACCCGGTTTTGGTCAGCACCCGCTTTTCGAATGAGGAGTTGTCGCGAAGTTCGCCGGCCGTCAATTCGATGCGTTGCCTTTTGTTTCCGTTGGCAAAGGTAAACTCGAAACAGAACGTGTTTACTTCGTTCAGGCCGTCGTACCGCGCATACAACAACTCGAGCGTAAAATTGCTGATCGGGTAGCAGTCGGTCTCCATGCCGCCACGCCTGTTCTGCTTGACCTCATAGGCATAGATGCGGTTTTTGTAGTCGAAGACGAAGCTCTTCAACCCCTTTTTCTGCGCCAGTATGCGGCCGTATGCGACGGCGTTTTCCGCCGTGAGCAGTCTGCCGCGCCAGAAGGCCTCGTCTATCGTATCGGCATCGAGCCTGCCTTTGCCGTGCAGGTCGTTCCAGTCCATACCCGTCGGCGGCAGGGCGATTTTCGTCTTTTGGCGCATTTCGTCGGCAATAGTCGCCTTCATCTTTTTGGCCGCTTCCAGACCGGCATTTTTCCCCGTGTTGGCATTGATCGGATCGTTATTGAGGGCAATCACCCAGGTGATCTCCAAATCCTTCTTCTCCTCTATCACTGCCGTGGGGATATTGTTGGAGGACATGGCGGAGATGGCCGCCAGCCCGTTTTCCCTCAGAGCGGCGGCATCGAAAACGCCCTCCGCAATCCAGACCTCCATCTCTCTTTCGAATTCGAGATCGGGCGGCACCCAGGCCAAGCCGCGGTAGAGACCCTTGAAATTGGCTTTGTGCTTTTGGGTGCAGTCGATAAAACGCTCCCAATAGATATTGCGGGCGACGTCGATATAGAACCGTACCGTGTCGTACCATTTCCCGTCGGATTTGCATTTGCCTTTATTCTGCCGGTACCACTCTTCCGGCAGGTCGAGGCTACGATGGTATTTTAGGTAGTTTTTGGCGATGCCCTTCGGATCGGCGGGG
>CAZLTI010000247.1:2254-3898 GCA_964562335.1 uncultured Pseudomonadota bacterium
AGGAATTTTGGTGGTTGCATTGGATACGGGAGAGCCCGCGTCCGACCCAGACCGACCGTCTGCCGCACTGCGGACAGGTGCCGCTCTGGTATCCTCCGCCGCTGCGCGGTTGCAGTTTCAGGGCGGTGTCTGCCTTCAGCAGACGTTTTTTCTCTTCGCTCCACGCTTCGTTGGGTAGAATCATCGAATTGCCATTGTAGTTGTGTTTAGGGAACTAGCCATCGATCAGTCTTCCGGCGGCCTCCTTCAGTTTCCTTTGCTTTTTTCGTATCTCCCGCTTGATTTCCGCATCGTCGACGGCATGCGCCAGCAGAGGGATGCTATCGACGATGCGCTGCACCTTGCGGTCGATCTCGTCCAGGCTAGCTATGATCCTCCTGTTCCGCCGCGTTCTTTCGATCCTGTTTGACGCCCATTTTCCCGTCTCTATTTTCGTGCGACTCGCTTGATCGCCAGGCTTAGAACCATGGAAGCCTTGATTAGATCGTCTATCTCCTTTTGCAGCTGCTCGAACTCTTCCGCGTCGATGGTTCCGTCTTCCGTTGCCCGCAACAGTTCCGCAGATAGCTCGCCCATCTCCCTGCCGACTTCCGTCATCAGCCGAAACAGGGATTCATATGCCACATTCGCCTGCGGCTTTCGGAAGCAGACGAATCCGTACCGACCGGCAATCCAATCGAGAAACGGATCGGGATAGCCCGACTCGTCCAGGATGCGCACCACCAGCTCGAGCTTCCTTGGCGAGCGCTTCTGGTTGTGGTTGATTCTGTTCATCATGTCCTGGTAGTCGGCACCCATATTCGAAGCGATGGCGAACGCTCCCTTCGGTTTCATCACTTGGTGCACGGCCTCGGTGATCTCCCTGAGATCCTCCTTCGGCAGATAGGGGTAGTATTTCGGTTTTGTCGGTTGCATGGCGTGATTTTCCCCTCTGATAAAATGGCCAATATAAATGCTGAAAATCGGACAAAAAAGTGCGAACCTATTGGTAAAATAGGAGCGGTCCGCTTGGAAAAAATTAAAACGGATTGGCCGCATGCACGGTTTGACTTTTCCCTCTCGGAGGCAGACCGACCCTTTCCCCTGGACACAGGTTCCCGGATTTCGACGAATGCCAGCCGTTGGCCGCGATCTCGACTTCGACGATCATGGCCGCGCAACGCAAACACTCGTAGCGGCCGGGAGAGACCCGAATCATGGAATGGCCGTTTAGGGCGGCTTTCATGGCGCCGCCTTGGCGGCGTCCCGCTGGATCGTGCCTTCGTATTTCCGCCTCATGTGGCCTCCGGGCCTGTCGGCAGCGGCAGGGCGAACTGGCGGAAAATGTTGGTCGCATAGGCGCAGCCCCTTTCGATCAGGGCGCAGAGCTTGGCTAAAATTTTGGGGTCGGGAATCTCGCGGTAAGGGGCGGGGACTGGGTCGAATTTGCTGAAACCGAGATGGCGAAGGATAATCACGGCGGACTCGATGCCTTTGTGCGCCTGGTCGAACAGGCGGCAGACGCCGATCCAGTCCGGCTTTTCAGGGGCGGGAAGAATGTTGACGGCCTTGGCCGCCTTCAACGCCCGCAGCTCCTCGTCGCGCCGGATGAAATAGCGCCGAGCCTGGCGCCCCTTTTCCGTGCGCTCCACCATCGCCAGCTCC
>CAZLTI010000248.1:0-3864 GCA_964562335.1 uncultured Pseudomonadota bacterium
AATTGAAAGTTGTTTATCCATTTTATTGAATTGTATTTTATCCATCTTTTTTAGCAATTTAATATATTTTTGTAAAACCGATTATGCCGAGGACAAATCGAGTTTTTCTGCCGAAAGTCGAAAATTGCGCGGATTGTCATTCCCGTTCTTTGCTCAAAGGTTCGCAAATTCAGTGCGGGAATGACAGTTTTGGGACTTTTTACCGCTTTGTCAATCTTAATTTTTAAAATCTATATTTTTAAGCAAAAAATAATATTTTAAAGATATATATTCCCAAATATATGAATATTAGTTAATATTATCAATATAATAACTTGGTCCGACCCTATACAACCACCCGCAGTTTTGACAAAGGCGGGAACGACCAAATAGGATTTCCAGCGTCGGGCGTTCGGCACTTTGTAGAACGCCATGGTTCGTACAAACCGGGGATGACGGAAAAAGAGCTTTCGGACAGGAACCGGGGATGACGGAAAAAGAGCTTTCGGAGCGGAATTGGCAATCGAGCAGGAGGAGGCAATGGCAAACAGAAGATACGATATAGACTGGCTGAGACTGATCGTCATGATGCTGGTTTTTCTATTCCATTGCGGCAGGTTTTTTGGAGGAGGCAGATGGCACCTGACCAATAGCGAGACAAGCATCGTTGCCCACCTGTTTATAGGAGTTCTAGATCTGTGGTTTATGCCCTTTTTTTTCCTACTGTCCGGATTCGGCACGCGGTACAGTCTGCGGTCGAGAAATACCGTCCAGTATGCGAAGGAGAGAGCGAAGCGTATTTTGGTGCCTCTCTACACAATGGGGCTGCTGTTTCTCCTACCTCCGCAGTACTATTTCGAGATGCTCACCAGCCGGGGTTACGAGGGCGGCTTTTGGGAACTGATGCCGAACTACTTCGGGCGACTGATCCACTTTAATCTCGACTGGCCGGGCTCTTTGCTACCGCTGCCCTTTTCCGGGCATTTGTGGTTTCTTCAATTTCTCTTTCTGATCTCCATACTTTCCCTTCCCATTTTGTCTCTTTTGCAATCGGAAGGCGGCCGCACCGCGATTTCGGCGCTTGCCCGCGTTTCCGAGCGGTGGGGCGGAGTCCTTCTCTTCATTCTTCCGTTGGCCGTCATCAGGGTCGGTCTGCGCAGCTTTGTCGGCGGAGAGCACTCCTGGGCCGGACTGGTCGAGTTTCTGTTTTTCTTTGTGGTCGGGTTTGTATTTGCCTCCGACAGCCGCTTTTTTCGAGGAATCGCCAGATGCGGTTGGTTGGGGGTGCTGTTGGGATTGGGAAGCTTCGCCATTGAAGGATATTTCATTCTCGGGCTTGGATACAACTACCCCGGCAGGGAGGACTTCTCCTTGAAATTCCTTCTGTTCGAGACGTGCATGAGTATTGGCCGTTGGAGCTGGATCGTTTTTATGCTCTGGGTCGGTAACAAATGGCTCAATTTTTCCAACAGGTTTCTTACGTATGGCAACGAAGCCGTTCTGCCCTTCTACATTCTTCATCAGACCGTCATTCTATGCGTGGGCTGGTTCGTCATTGCCTGGGATATCGCCATTCTGCCGAAGTTTGCGGTCATTGTCGCGATCTCTTTCGCTACTATTTTGGCGCTGTACGACCTTTTGATCAGGCGATTCGGTTTTATGAGATTCCTGTTCGGAATGGCTCCAAAAAGGTGATGAAGCCCATCGGCATCTCTTTAGTCCGCCGGGCGGAACGTCATGGCGAAAGGACGGCCGTTACCGACGGCAGCGGCGACCACTCCTACCGAGATCTGCTTATTCGGTCGCAGATTGTCGCTGCCGGGCTGCTGGAGGGAAAAAAGGATCTGGCGGAGAGCCGCGTCGCGCTTTTGGTTCCTCCCGGATTCGAATTCGTCTGCATGCAGTGGGGAATCTGGAGGGCGGGCGGCATTGCGGTTCCGCTGTGCGTTTCCCATCCGCTGCCCGAATGGCAATATGCGGTGGCCGATTCGCAAGCGGATATTGTCGTGGTCCATCCCCTCTTTTCCGCGCAGCTTCCCGCTGGAATATTCGGCCGCAAGGTGCGCCATATGGAACCGGAGGAGCTATTGGCAGGCGGCTGCCGCAATCTGCCGGACGTGTCGCAGAACCGCCGCGCCCTGATCGTCTATACCAGCGGCACCACAGGCAGGCCGAAAGGTGCGGTGCTGACGCATCGAGCGATCGACAGCCAGATCGCCAATCTGGTGGATGCCTGGCAATGGAGAGCCGACGACTATATCGTCAACGTTCTGCCACTTCACCATTTGCACGGCCTGATCAACGTTCTCGCCTGCTCCCTCTGGATCGGCGCCACGTGCGAGATGCACCCCGGATTCGATGCGAAATCCGTCTGGCTCTCCCTTCTTTCGGGACGGCCGACCCTCTTCATGGCAGTGCCCACCGTGTACATCCAAATGATTCGGTTTTGGCAAAGGGCCTCCGGCGACCGGCGGAAAAGGATGTCCGCAGCGGCAAAGAGACTGCGACTGACCGTAAGCGGTTCGGCGGCACTGCCGATTTCGACTTTCGAAAAATGGAGGGACATCACCGGGCAAACCATGCTGGAACGGTATGGAATGACCGAGATCGGCATGGCTCTCTCCAACCCCTACTGCGGAGAAAGAAGACCGGGGACGGTCGGAGTTCCTCTGCCCGGAGTGCGGCTCCGCCTAGCGGACGAATCCGGAGCCGACATCGCTTGCGAGGATGTGCCGGGAGAAATTCAGGTCATGGGCGAAAGTCTATTTCGGGAATACTGGAATCGGCCGAAAGAGACGCGGGACAGCTTTCAAGGCAAATGGTTCCGAACGGGCGACATTGCCGTTGTGCAAAACGGCTACTACAAAATTCTCGGCAGAAGCTCGACCGACATCATCAAATCCGGCGGCTACAAGGTCTCGGCCTTGGAAATAGAGGAGGTGCTGCGCAGCCATCCTGTTATAGAGGAATGCGCGGTGGTCGGCATCGATCATCCGAAATGGGGGGAGCAGGTCGTAGCCGCTATCGAACTGCGCAAGGGAGAGCCGATAGAGACGTCCGGCCTGAGAGCCTGGGGGAAGAGGAGAATGGCGTTCTACAAAGTGCCGTTGGAGTTTTTGGTAGTCGACGAACTGCCAAGAAACGCCCTGGGAAAAATCGTCAAACCGAAGGTTAGGAGTCTATTCGGCACTCCGCCGAACAAACGGTCACTGCGCCATGATCGCCTCTAGCTCCTCCAGCATAATATCCAACGATCGGTTCAGGCTATGGTCGTCGTCCAACTCCAGCAGTTCGATTTGAAATAGCTCCTGCGAACGCTCGACCATACTTTTGACGTCCGACAGAGGAATCAACTCGTCCCTTCTTCCCGTCAGGATTCTACAGGGAATGCCTTTGGGCACGTAGGTGCATCGGATCCGTTCCAGTTGCTGCGGCGTGCAGAACGACGCATCGTAGAAACCGACCGCCGGCGCAAGCAGTACCATTCCCCGCACCAATGCGGGAAACTGCATGGCGAAAAACAGGGCGTTCAAACCTCCCAGCGACGACCCCACCAACCAGCATGGCTCCTTCACCAACTCACGGACGATAGCAATACGACGATACATGTCCGCCGGCAGTTTCGGCCTCAGACAGTTGACGAATCTTTTTTGCAAAAACGCGCCTTTCGTTCCGTTGGGACTTCCCTGCAATCCGTGCAAAAAAACCACCGGAGAGGAGTTTTCGATCGTTTCCATAAAAACGCAAGTCACTCGATTGGATGAAAATCTGCTTGCTCTCTTGTTTCCGGCTCCACTATATTTGACGAGCCGGCAAAAAGTCGAGAATTGCGCGGATTGTCATTCCCGCGAAAGCGGGAATCTGTAGTCAACTGGTTTTATTAGA
>CAZLTI010000249.1:0-3820 GCA_964562335.1 uncultured Pseudomonadota bacterium
GAACCTGCCGTTCCACCGAATCGATATGCCAGTCCCGACCCGCAATAAAAGCCATAACCCCAAAATCACCGATCTTACAGCGGAAGAATTAACGCATTGGACGGTTGGCAACGGTCACAAGCCTTTTCGTGCCAGGCAGCTGTTTCAATGGATCTACCTGCACCGCGTCCGATCCTGGGAGGAGATGTCCAACCTCTCAAAATCCTTCCGTCGGGAAGTTGCGCAGTCCTTCTCTCTCGATAGAATCGCGATGGTGGACTGCGAAAAGGCTGCCGACGGCACCCTCAAATTTCTGCAGGAACTCGGCGACGGAAATCTGGTCGAGTCCGTACTGATGGATCACGGGGACCACCGCACACTCTGTCTGTCGACCCAGGTGGGATGCGCCATGGCGTGCAGATTCTGCCTGACGGGCGGTATGGGATTCGGGAGAAATCTATCGACCGGAGAAATCGTAGATCAGGTTCTCAATGCCTACCGGCTTCTCCCTGCGGGAAAGACCATCCGCAACATCGTGTACATGGGCATGGGGGAGCCGTTTCACAACTATGAAAATACCATGGCCTCCTTGAGCATCCTGCTCGTCGCGCAGAGTAACCGTCTCCACCGCCGGTTTGGTGCCGGAGATCAGGCGCTTTGCGCAGGAGGAAAACATCAAGGCCAATCTGGCGGTTTCCCTCAACGGCGTATCGCAGGAGACTCGCGAAGAGCTGATGCCGATCGGCAGGCAGTATCCGCTGGAGGATCTGATCCGCGCCTGTAGGGATTTTCCGGCAGATTCCCGCAAAAGAATTACTTTCGAGTACATTCTGATGGACACTCTTACCGATTCGTCGCAGGCGGCCAAAAAATTGGTTGCGTTGCTTCACGGCATCAGGTCGAAGGTCAACCTGATTCCCTACAACGAAAGCAGGTTTCTCCCATACCGCCCATCCAGCGAAAGGAACGTCAAACGATTCCAGCAATATTTGCTGGACCACGGAATCGTGGCGACCCTACGCAAATCCAAGGGACGGAGCATTGCCGCCGCCTGCGGACAGTTGGTAGCGAAACGGTAATTCGGGCATCGATTGCGGATGGCGCCGTTTACGCTCCCATCGGGAAAAGCGGCCAATTTTTCTTCAAAAAGATTGAAATTGGATGGATAACGGGATAGACCCCAAAGAAGCAATTTCGGACACCGTGCGTTGCCGTCGTTTTTTTTTATGCCGTTCACGCGCCGGATACGGCTTCTATCGTAGGAGAGAAAAATGGATATTGCGTCTGTGCAACTGGGCTGGATTTTGTTTGCCGGAACTCACATCGGACTGGGCAGCTACCGCATCAGAAAAGCGTTGATCGACAAGTTGGGAGAAAGGATGTTTCAAGGTGTGTATTCGCTGGTCGCGTTGGCCACCTTTGCTTTTCTCTGTTTCGCCTATGCGAAGTCGACGGACGAGACTCCGTTTATCGTCTGGGGAAAAGACAGTCGCGTCATGCTCTATCTCTGCGATTTCACTATGCTGTTGGGGTTCATCGTTTTTTTCTGCGGTTTTTTCAATCCGACGCCTCTTGGCATGAAACCCGTTCGATTCGACGCCTTTGGAGTTACGCGAATCACGCGCCATCCCCAAAACATGGGATTCGCTCTGTTCGGATTGTCGCATCTGTTTACGAATCGCCTTGCCGTCGATTGGATTTTCTTCGGTGGGTTCGTTCTATTCGGATATCTTGGGTCCATGCACCAAGACAGGAGAAAAGTTAGGGAAATCGGCAGCGAGTTGGAGGATTTCGTCAGCCAGACCTCCATTACTCCGTTTTGGGCGATACTGACGCGCGTTCAACGGTTGAATTTCGGCGAACTCAGCAAAATAGGCCTGGTGCTGGGGATTGCTGCAACCGTGATTGCAAGGATTCTCCATCCGTCGATACGGGAGCGGTTGCTGAACGTATCTCTCTGATCGGCCTACGCCCTTTCGATTGCCGGCCGCTCTTCCCATGCTCCCGCTATCTTCCCTCTCCTTTTTCAAATTGGCCGAATATCGGCCGTTCAGTAAAAGTCCCGGATTCGCCTCGTGGAGTCATTCCCGGAAAGAGGCGAATGGCTCTTTCGAGACTTTCTGCAAAACCGTCGGATATTCGAATAGAAGCTTTTTTCTTGCCCATCTTGTAAAAGCAGACTATCCTAGTCCTTTATGTTTGCGAAAAACAATTAGGAGAGAATTATGCTGGTCACTACTGAAGTCGATTATGCGATTAAATGCGTACTCTATTTATGTATGGATCAATTTGGGTATATTTCCGTCGCCGATTTGGCGGAAAAACTCTCCATACCGAAGCAATATCTGGCGAAGATTCTGCAGAAACTGGTAAAATCGGGAATTGTCGCATCCCATCAGGGAAAGCAGGGAGGATTCAGGCTGGGAAAAAATGCGGAGGAGATCAGGATGTGGGATATTTTCGAATCGCTGGATGCCCAACCCGTTGTATTCAAATGTACGAAGGCGGAATCTAGCTGTTCCGACCGTGTCTTTTGTGCAATTCATCCGTTATGGATGGAACTGGCGGACTACATCGCGGATCGACTGAAAAACACCCGGGTCTACGACTTAGGAAAAAAGCAATTCGACAATATTCATAATTTTCTTCTGACCAATCCGAACTCCTCTTCGATAGGAAAAAAGAGGAGGGCCTCGCTGGCAATTAGCAGGAAAAAGCAGCTGGCGGAAAAACGATAAAAGAGATCGTTAAAAGGGAAGCGGCGCCCGATCCCTATTTGACGAACAGATCCGTGCTCAGATATCGCTCGGCTGTGTCGGGAAGCACTACCACTATGTTTTTTCCTCTACTTTCGGTTCGTTTGGAAACGGCAAGTGCGGCGAAAGCTGCCGCTCCCGAGGATATTCCGCAGAGAATCCCCTCCTTTTCCGCCAATTCCCGCGCCGTCGATACAGCCTGCCCGAAATTCACCGTAAGAATCTCGTCGATGATGTCCACATTGAGAATCTTGGGAACAAATCCCGCGCCAATGCCCTGAATTTTGTGCGGTCCGGGGTCGCCTCCCGACAGAACGGGAGACTCTGCAGGTTCCACGGCAATCGAATGAAGCGATCGGTTTTTTTCCTTTAGAACCTCGGATACTCCCGTTATTGTCCCGCCCGTACCGACTCCGGAAACGAAAATGTCCACGCGGCCATTCAAGTCGTTCCAGATTTCTTGTGCCGTCGTTTTTCGATGAATTTCCGGGTTTGCGGGATTGCCGAACTGATCGGGGGAAAAAGCCTTCGGGGTGTTCCCTGCAATTTCCTCGGCCTTTGCAATGGCTCCCTTCATTCCTTTCGCTCCGGGCGTCAGCACCAGCTCGGCACCAAGATGCGCCAGCAGCATGCGTCTTTCTATGCTCATAGTTTCGGGCATGGTAAGAATCAATCTATACCCCTTTACGGCACATACAAAGGCCAGAGCGATGCCCGTATTGCCGCTGGTAGGTTCTACAATCACCGAGTCTCTATCGATGGCACCTCTTTTCTCGGCGTCCTCGATCATTGCCGCCCCGATGCGGTCCTTGACGCTTGCCATAGGATTGTCCGCCTCGATCTTGGCAAATACGGACCCCGCACTATCCTTCGTCAAGACGTTCAGTCGAATCAGACCGGTTTTTCCAATTCCAGAAATGACACTATCCAATGCGCCCATAAAGCTTCCTTTTGATTGTGGTCAGACAGAAGTTGCAACAAAATGCCGTATCCGACATTTACTAGAAACCGATTTACCGCCTCGTCAAAATTGACGAAGCAGTAAAAAGTCCCAGAACCGTCATTCCCGCGAAGGCGGGAATCTG
>CAZLTI010000250.1:0-3794 GCA_964562335.1 uncultured Pseudomonadota bacterium
AATATCCATTTAAGGCGATTCATCGTTTACCTTCGCTCGCTTCAATATCCCTATATTCGGCAACAAACGCTTCGATCTCGATTTCAAAAGCCTCTCTCGGTATTTCCCGTGCACCTTCCTCTTCTTTCAGGAAAAGAGATTTGGAAAAAAAGACTGAGTAGACAATTTGAAATGGAGCGCAAAGGCTTAACAGTAAAAGACTTGGAGCCTATGATCGGTAAAAGTAACCGCGTCTATGAGATCTTAAATCGCAAACGTTCTCTTACCTTGAAAATGATCTGGAAGCTCCACGAAAGCTTGGGTATTCCAGCCGAATCGTTGATTAAACCACCGCAACCCATGCATAATAAAATATGATTGTCTAGCAAACGCAGCCCGTTTCGGGAGCTTCCCAGGCAGCGGCGGCGTATGGGCCGAGGCATAAATTAACCTCGACAGGATGGTTTTTAAATCGGAACGACGATCAATACGATATTGGACTTCGGCCAAGTACCGATTTGCGTAGTCGGTACCGCTTGGACGATATGTTCCCGTCAAAGCACACCAACGCCCGACGATTCTCCCATCACTCGCGTTTTCCATTTGCTTGTCGTTACCGATGAAAGGGCCGTTTTGACCGGAATGTGAGCCGAGGCGGGGTGTGCCTGGCTTCCTAGCGGCGGATTGCCGCTTCAGGGTCGCTGCGCATATTCAAACACATAGTGACAAACAGAGGAGTTGCAGTTGGGGTAAAGGCGGGTCGAAACAGTGAAATATTTTCGGGATAGCGGTGTATTACCAATGGGAAGGCTTCCCTTTTCGACGTTGGCCGGTTCCGCCAGTGCCAAATGAAACAAAGGATCAAACCGAATAAATGGGGAGACAACATGAAAAGACGCGAATTTTTAAAGGGCGGTTCCCTCTCTTTGGCCTGGGCCGGTGCGATGGGATTGGATCTGCCGCCGTTAAAAAGGTATTCCGGTACGGCATTCGCCGAAGAGGGGCATACAGCTCTGCCGATTCCCCCATTGCTGGAAAATAGGGACCGCAGCGGGCAGTCCGCCCGTTTCGAACTAACCGTTCGAAATGGTGTCGCTGAGTTTTTTCTGGGCCGCTCGACAGCAACTTTGGGTTACAACGGCAATTTTCTCGGACCGACCATTCGGGTGAGAAACGGGCAGCGATTCAGGCTGAATCTGACAAACGACCTGCAAGAAACGACCACGCTTCATTGGCACGGTCTGCACGTACCAGCCAAATGGGACGGCGGACCAAGACAGCCTATTCCGCCGGGCGCGACGTGGAGTCCCGAATTCACCATCAAACAGCAGGCCGCCACACTCTGGTATCATCCTCATGCGTTGGGTCTCACCGGAGAGCAGGTGTATAGGGGATTGGCCGGGTTTTTTCTGATCGACGACGAATATTCGGATATGCTGGACCTTCCCAAAACCTATGGCGTAGATGACATCCCGCTTGTTTTTCAAGACAGGCGATTCGATTTTAGCGGGCAGTTCGCCTACAGGCTGTCCATGCACGACATTATCAACGGGGTAGTGGGAAACTATCTATTGGTAAACGGCGTTTTGAAACCGACGCTGTCCGTACCGAAAGGACTGGTGCGATTCCGTATATTGAACGGCTCGAACTCCTCCATCTACAGGCTCGGTTTAAGCGACAATCGGCAGTTTCATATCATTGCCTCCGACGGAGGCTTTTTCAGTCGCCCGCAGGCCGTTACCTCCATGATACTGTCTGCCGGAGAGAGAGCGGAGATACTGGTGGATTTTTCGCAAGCGGAAAACCGCCGCTCCACCGCGTTTTTGGTGGAACAGTATCGGGGAATCCGCTTCGAAGCGATGACCGTCAAGACAGACGATGCAGTTCGCAATCCCCAATCCGTTCCCGCCGCTCTTCGCCCCTCGGATCCTATCCCCGAATCCAAAGCGACGCGAACCAGACGCTTCATCATGGAAACGATGGGAGGCGGAAGGGGAATGATGGGAGGAGGAAGGGGAATGATGGGAGGAGGAATGGGAATGATGGGAGGAAGATTGACCATCAACGGCAAGCGCATGGATATCAGGCGTATCGACGAAAGAGTCAAGGCGGGATCCATCGAAGTTTGGGAGATCGAAAATCGCTCCGGCATGATGATGAATATGCCGCATTCGATGCATCTGCACGATGTTCAGTTTCGGGTCCTCTCCAGGAACGGCAATCCGCCCTTACCCCACGAGCTTGGCAGAAAGGATACGGTTTTGGCGATGCCGGGAGAGACCGTTCGAATCATTATCAAGTTCGGCGAGTACAAAGGAATCTACATGTACCATTGCCACTTTTTGGAACACGAGGACGACGGAATGATGGGGCAGTTTGAGGTGGTATAGTGGTAGTCGCGTATAACCTGTTTCCAGCGGTAGGTATTCCGGTTTCAACAAATCGTTGGCCCTCTCCAACAGCAGACCGCTTGCAGGATTAGCCCACCCTCTGTCCAATGCCGCTTTCACATGTTCGGGAAGCGGTTGTATGGTATCGGACGGAGAAGCAAAATTCTGGCTTGAACCTCAAATTGAGTTGGCAAAAAATCACGGACTATCTCGAAAGCAGTTACACGAAATAGAAAAGATGATCGAGGAGCATTATGAGCAACTCTCAAACGCCTGGAGAAACCACTTTACTACCTGAGATAACCAACATTTCCAGTTATGGCATCTGGCTACTTTCAAACGATAAAGAACTTTTTATGTCGTTCGAAGACTTTCCCTGGTTCAAAGATATGCCTATCGGGAAAATAATGAAAGTTGAAGAGCCATCTCCAGGTCATTTTTACTGGCCAGATTTGGATGTCGACTTAAGCATTGAGAGTATCGAACATCCAGACAGATTTCCGCTGAAATACCAATAGAATGACGGTTCTGGGAACGAAACCTACATATAGTTCCGTATCTTCCGGTAGTTTCCCCCGTTCAGCCGGTCGTAGGCCCGCTTCTGCCCGAGGGAGAGCACATCCGCCCTTTTCGCCACCGGGGGAAAGACCTGGGAAACCAGGAGGGAACGGGCGTCGCCGTTCGGCTGCAGGCGTCCCAACATGCACAAAAAGGAGTGACTGTCGATAATCCTGTCGTATCGCGCATAGATGTTCGGTCGGATCGCCGTCGGAATCGTTCCGTATTCGTCCTCTAGCGTGACGAACAGCATTTTGTGTGCCGTTCCGGGAGACTGTCGCACCAGTACCGCGCCGAAAACGGCGATCGTGCTGTTCGGCGCTACGAGACCCAGTCTGTCGGAGGTCACGATCTGCTCCACCGGCAGCCAGTAGGCCCATGCCTGCTCTTTGACGATTCGGACCATATGCCTGCCCAAAGAGGTGCCGGTCGCCTTGAAATCGGACTCGATGGATTCCGCCTCGGATTCGGCAGGAAAGGGAACGGGAGTTTCCTCCTTTTGGTAAGGGGGCGCAAACGCTCCGAGTTCGGCTCTTTCCCGATCGGGCCGGTGGGGTGCCCCTTCGGCAAGCCAGACGGCGGGCCTGCGCTCCATGGGAAACGAACGAAACGCATTGGCAGCGGCCAAAGCGGCAAGATCGGTGCGCGACAGTCGACCGGACCGGAAGAGATCCTCCTTCGATATCCAACCACCGCATCTCTTTCGCTCTTCTATCAGTTTCAGTGCTCCGTTTTTGCCGAGTCCCGCCACCATATGAAATCCCAGGCGGATAGCATGCTCTCGCAGTGTCCCTGCGCTATCCGTCTCCCTTTCGCTCTCGGAGCGTCGGCCAGCCTCCTTCTGCGGTATCTCCGCCGGTTCCAAAG
>CAZLTI010000251.1:0-3767 GCA_964562335.1 uncultured Pseudomonadota bacterium
TGGGGAACCGGACTGTCGTGGACTCCTGCGGCGACCAGGCCAGCGATATGCGCCATGTCCGCCAAAACGACGGCTCCTACCTCATCGGCGATTTCCCGGAACGTTTTGAAGTCGATAGACCGCGGGTAGGCGCTGGCACCGACAACGATCATTTTGGGTTTGCATTTTCGAGCCATCTCCCCTACCTGATCGTAGTCGATGCGCTGATCCGACTTTTTTACGCCGTAGTGAAAGGCCCGATAGATCGATCCGGAAAAGTTTACGGGCGATCCGTGCGTAAGGTGGCCTCCGTGAGCAAGGTCCATTCCCAGTACCCTGTCGCCCGGCGCAAGTTGCGCCATGTATACGGCCATGTTGGCCTGGGAGCCGGAGTGGGGTTGCACATTCGCATGATCGGCTCCGAAAATTTCGCGGGCGCGGGAAATCGCTATCTCCTCTACCACATCGACATGTTCGCAGCCTCCGTAATAGCGCCTGCCGGGATATCCTTCCGCATATTTGTTGGTAAGTATGGAACCCGTTGCCTCCCGCACTCTGCCCGATACGACATTTTCCGATGCGATAAGTTCCAGTTTGTCGATTTGGCGGTTTTGTTCGTTCCGAATGGCGGCAAACAGCTCCTTGTCGAATACTTCCAGTTTATTCATCGCGTTTTACCGAGAATGCCGATACTTAAATTTCGTCGATCCTATCCAAACGGGATTGGTGCCGATTCCCTTGAAATTCGGTTTCGAGCCAGGTTTCCATAATGTCGGTAGCTAACACGTCTCCCAAAATCCTACCGCCCAAAACGAGAAAATTGGAATTGTTGTGCTCCCTGGACAGTCTGGCGGAGAGATGGTCGCTGCATAGAGTGGCGCGAATGCCCCGATATCGATTGGCGAAAATCGACATTCCTATCCCGGTACCGCAGATCAGAATACCTCTGCGGCAGATTCCCGAAAGCACTTTTTCGACAGCCAGTCTGCCGATATCCGGGTAGTCGACCGAAGATTTGTCGTGGCAGCCCACGTCGATCACGTCGAACTGACGTATCTGCAACGTTTTCTTCAGAATCTCCTTCAAAGCGAAACCTCCGTGGTCGCAGCCGACGACGATCTTCTCCATGTTCGGATTCACTTTAACGAAAGGGTTCGGAGCGCAATAGGTTGGACTGTCGCATTGTGTTGCGGCAAAAATCATGCTAACCAGTAATCCCGGAAAAGACAACTTCAAAAAGGTGCGTCGAAAAACCGGGAATTCAGTGGTGGATTGCGGTTTTGCGTCGCTTTTTTCAATCCAGTCCAATCGAGACCATGCCCGACGCGGAAAAGGGGAGAGAGTGCAGGTTGTGCGGCCAGTCGAAAATCGTCGTGACTCCTAGCGGGAGTTTTGCCAAAGCGGAACTATGCGCCAAATGCGCAATCGTTTGCAGGCTTTGCGATAACGTCGGGTTTGTGTTCGAACGGGACAGTTCCGGCCGCGAGTTCGCAACCCGTTGCGAATGCGGGGAGATAAAGCGTAAAATCGACCTGTTCAACGCCGCCAAAATTCCCAGTCGGTTTTACGATGCGACCTTCGACAGTTTTATCGCCACGTCCGATTCCACGCAGAAAGGCGCGCTTGCGCAAGCCAGGTTTTTACTGAAAAACTACCGAAAGGAGTCGTGGAGAGGACTGCTTTTTATGGGGGGGGTAGGCGTCGGAAAGACAAGGTTGGTTTGCACGATGGTGCGGCACTATACCCTGACGCATGGAATTCCCTGCCTGTTTAAGGATTTTTCGGCCCTGCTTAGCGAGATCAAAGCCGGATACGATCAGGGCCTTTCCGAATCCCACGTTCTCGACAGAATAAACAGCGTCGATATTTTGGTCGTGGACGAATTGGGAAAGGGACGCGGCAGCGATTGGGAGATCAATATCCTGGATACGATCATCTCGAATCGCTACAACATGCGGAAAACCACGATCTTCACCACCAACTATACCGATAGCAAGCATACTACCTACAGGGAGAAAACGACAGCGAGGAGCGCAACGGAGGGAGTTCAGGAGTTCGTCAAACTGGAGACTTTGGAGCAGCGGGTACTGCCGCGCATCTATTCGAGACTGCGCGAGATGTGCGATTTCGTGGAGATCAAGGGAGGGGACTTTCGGCAGCCGTCCAGCGAGATTATTACTTGAGCGTCCGGCTATTTTAATCTTTGCTGTTTGGATAGATTGACTTCCATCCTTTCCATGAATTCGTTGGTTTCGTCTTTTGTCAGCAGGATGTCGCTTCGGTCCGGCATGACCGCGAATATGTATTTCATGTATTCCGGGAGCAGATGAAGCAGCAGATGGTTGTCCGGATTTCTCACCTGCTTGGATAAAAAGGAGTTCATTTGAATCAGTGAAAACTTCCGGAATATCGGCGTGAAGGTCCCGACTTTCCTTTCCAATTCCGCCGTAACGTCTGTCGGGAAATAGGGAGCAAAAAAGTAGCGGGAGCAGATCGTTTTTGAGAATCCGGCCATGATCGCTCCGATAAAAATGCCTTCGAACAGGGTCAAAGGCTGAAGTCCCAAAAAACCGGTTCCCATAGCTGCCATACCCATCGTGATTCCCAGTATCTGCAAGGTGATCCGCACCTTTTCGACTGCCAGGTATTTGAAGTTGTAGCGCTTTTCCACCCAGTAGAGAAACAAACCCCGGCTAAAGGGCTCCGCCGCCATAATCACCTCTTCGGCACTCGCCTCTCTCTCCCTGAACTCCTTTTCCAGGAGCTTCTTCTTCTCCAGGGCGTTTTTGTTCATGATATCCTGAATGACATACCGTCTGGTATTGCGCATTCGATCGGCCAGGACCTGTATAAACTCGTTCGGATTTTTTTGATTGAGGGTGTCGGAACGGAATTCGCCCCGATGGGATACGTAGTCGACGATATCGTCATACAGCTTTTTGGCTGCAAGAGCCTGCTCCTCGCTCTGTTTTTTGCGACCGACAAATCTCCTCTTTTTTCCCCGTTGCTTTTTCGTGTTGAGATTCCGATCCATTTCGTCCCGGATCAAAAAACCGAAGAATTCGGACAGAACGTCGTAAAATTCGTTGTTTAGCCGCATTATTTGGATAAACACCTCTCCGATGAGATATCCGTACTCCGTAAACTCCCTGCCCCCGATTCTCACTCCACGTTCCGCTTGCCCGGGCAAATAGTGTCTTGAAATCGCATGCCTGGCGATATTCTCCATGAACTCCCTGTACTCCGGATGGTCCTCCTGGTGCCACAGCAGAGCCGTCCATAGCGTTGCGGCATATTTTTCCGCATCCTCCTTGCCGAGAAACAGCTTGGTTACGTCGAAGAAATAGGAGTGCATACGGGAATCCTTCAAGTTCCGGTATGCAAGGGCTGCAATTCGCGACGAAGCGATCTCTTCGTCGAGTTCCCTTTCGCTAATCGAGAGGATTTTTGTGGAGAGGCGAACCGGAAAATCCCTCGGTATTGTTCGCTCGAAGGATTCCTGGCGTGTTCCGCTATTTTCGTTTTGTTTGGTTTTCTCCGCCGCCTGTTGCGTTTTGGTTTGGGTTTCGCCCGCTTTGGCGGCTGCGTTTGCTTCGGCCATGGCAAATTAGTCTTTGCTGACGGTAACGGAGGTCTCCATGGGAGTTTGGATATTCTTCCGGATTCCGGTATGGTATGCAACTCCGATACCCCGTAAAATCCCAAGATCGTCATTCCCGCAAAGGCGGGAATCTATAATTGACTATAATTATTGGATTCCCGTTCTTAGTTCAGATTCCCGCCTTTGC
>CAZLTI010000252.1:0-3766 GCA_964562335.1 uncultured Pseudomonadota bacterium
GAAACTTTACCGAAGGCGACAACCGTCGCACCGACAGAGCAAAAGAAAAGGTGGTCTGTTTCCCTTTTTATCCGATGGGCAAGGCCTCGATGCGTTTTCTTGCCGATATTTTCCAGGTGTCCGTCAGAACAATACAGGTATGGACAGAGGATATGGCCGATTCCACTCCCGATCCCGCAGTCGGGACGGAAATCGAGGAGATCGAAATAGACGAAATGTGGCCTATCTTCAAAAAAACTCGAAAACTATGGACGCTCGAGGCGTTCGGTCGTGTCGATTGGCGAACTGTCGCCCGGGTTGCGGGCCGTCGTAATATTGCAACGCTACGGAGACGTTACGACAAGTAGAAACGTTTCGAGGACTACAAATTGTTCACCGACGATTGGGACGCGTTTTCCGCCGTTCTTCCGAAGGGACGGCACTTAATCGGAAAGAGGTGCAAGCGGGCAATAGAATCCGACAATGCCAATACCCGGCATCGACTGGGGCGTTTTACCCAAAGAACGAAAGTCCTTTCCCGATCCGAAGCTTCCGCGAACGATGCGATCAAGCTTTGACTTTATATCCAAAACGGAGATGTGTTCGAAGTCTTAAGAGAAAGCTTTACTTCATTATTTAAGTAAACACTTCTAAATTTTTCGGAAGGACAGCCATTCCCTGCCCGGCGAACATGGCAACCAGCAGATGGAAAAATCCCTTTCGCGTTAGAGAGGAAATTCCTTTGGTGAGGTTTTCCCCTATTAACTGGAGCATAAAGCGGCCATCTGATTAATCAAGCGTACAAAATTGTTCACCATTACGTGAGGTCTGTAGGAATTGTAGATTTCTTTGGAGGCTTCGCCAAACTTCTCTCTTATTCGCCTATTGATAGTCAGAGTCTTAATACAGTTCGCTAGTTCTTCGATACTTGCATTAGGATAGATAAAACCGTTCAATTTGTGGCGAACGATCTCATTGGCGCATCCTACGGCATCGCTGACGATTATCGGTTTGCCAAAGTACAAAGCTTCGTTGCAAACAAACCCCCAAGCCTCGAAAGCGCACGTACGCTTGGAAGGCAGGACGAGCAGATCCATCAAACTATACAGTATGGTTTTTTCCGTTTGCCCGATGTAACGATCAAGGAACAGGATATTTTTTATTTTTAACGACTTTGCCAGCCGCCGATTTTTTTTCAATAGGGCGCCATTTCCCGCAATCACTAAAAACGGCGCACGGTCGGCCATTTCCCGTTCCAACATTCCCTGAGCCCGAATCACCCGATCATGTCCTTTGATGGGAATATGGCGCCCCAATGAGCAGACGATATTTCGGTTTTTATTCTCTTTAATCTGCGTCAGTTTTATTGCGAGGGGGTGCGATCGATCGTACCCTCGGGGAAATTCCTCCAAGCAGTTTGGAACATAGCAAAGCTTGCCCGCAGCGACTCCTCTCGAAAGCAGATAGTTGCGGTGGTTTTTTCCCGGCACGATGAGTTTCGAGGCATAATCGAGCATTTTGTCCTCAAACCTTTGCCGGAACCTCCTTCTCGGATGGGTGACCCAATCCCACTCCTCGATCCAGGCGGCGAAAGGAATCCTTTTTTGCAAAGCTGCTCTATACGCAACCGCAGTGTTATAAGCTCCGAGATCGCCTCCGACGATAAGGTCGTATTTTTTTTTGCTCAATTCAAAGCGCAACTTTGGCACAATCCAGTAGTCGCTACATTTAGGGATTTTATAGCCCTTCAGTATTGTGACGTTGCAGTCTTTTGGGACATCCTCTTTCTTCTGATTGAATAGGAAAAAATCGATATCGAATGTACGGGCGAGCGCGGAAAAGAGAAAATGGCGATACGGCAGGCATTGATTATGCACAAAGGCTATTTTCATGGGCTGCGTTGTGGAGAGACTTCGTTGTATAAAACCGTATGTTCTCTCTCCTTCCCGGCATGGGAAAAAAAATTCAGAAAGCGTTCGTATTCGGCCGGAGTAAACCGAGGATAGTCCCGTTTCGGAATTTCCTTCGCCAGCCGAACAATATCTCCTTCGGGTACGATCTTTCCCCAGCGCCCGAACTGTACGCACTCCGGGTTCCCGCCATTACCGGAAACAACTACTTGACACTGAAACAATAATGCCTCCAGTATAACTGTGGCTAAGGGGTCGGAATATTTGGTGAAATGAACAAAGATATCGATATTTTCAAAGAAGGTTTTAATCGCTTCGATGTTACCGATGAATGATACATTGCGTTGCAGATTTTTCCTCTCGATTTCCCGGTTAAGTTCCTTCCAATATCTCTTTTGAGAAATATCCTTCGCCTCCCCAGCTACCACGTAGTGAACATTCCGCTTCTCTCCATTGACCAAAATATCGACGCATTCGATAACCTCTCGGATACCCTTTCTCTCTTCAATGGTACCGAGCGACCCAATGATCAACCGTCTATCCTCTTTTAGCCGCTGCAGGATATCGGCTAACTTTACATCGATAACCGACGCCTGCTCGCTCGAAAGGGAATTGTAGACGGTTTTAACTTTGTGGGAATTTACGCCGGATTCGATCAGATCGCCTTTTACGGCTTCGCTTACGGCAACGATTCTTGCGGAAAAAAACTGAAACAGCCAGGAGAGCCACCTAAAGGTCCTTTTTTTTCGTGCCATGTCGTGCATATGCCAGATCAGCGGAAGTTTTACCATCAGGCACGGTACTACACAATACACCATGGCATAAAAACTGTTGCTCTGAACTACATCCGGTTTAAGTTTTTTGATTAAAGAAACTATTTCGAATTGACTGCCAAAAAATTGAAAGAGGAATCGCAGAGGCCACAGTACATTCTCTACTTTGTTCAGTTTTTGCAAAAACTTAGATTGAAAAATTCGAATTCCCCTCTTTTTTGCTTCGTTGTGCAGTGGACCGTCAGACACAAATAAAATCGGAATAAATTCAGTTACATTTTCTAAAAATCGCAACAAAACGATTTCCGCACCCCCTAAGTAGGAGCAATGGCTAACAAATAGAACTCTTTTCTTCGATCCTTTCATCTTGCGGAAGCGTAAAGTCTAGGAGGAAGGGGAGAATAAGAGAAAACCAGTAAGAGATGCTAAACAGCATCTGCAAGCTATAGCTTAGGATTTGTATGGCAATAAACAACGAAAACATACAGAAAATAAAAATTTTTCCTTTTTTGTCAATTTGATTGGCGAATAGGTAGGAAAACCGAAAAATAGTATAGGCAGTCAGCATAACGAGAGCACTCCCCCCAAATATGCCTGTAGTGGCAAAAGCCGACAGTATGCTGGTATGTATGTGCAGATTCCTAACCACACCCAAAGATTGGCTATTATACAGTGCATGTATTTCTGGATTAAAATCGTTGGCAAACCCTACGCCGAATGCCCAATTGTCTAGAAAAATTGCCGTAGCCCATTCTATTAATTTCAGTCTTTGCGATATCGAAGAGGTTTTAACGGATAGCAGCGTTTGGATCTCCATAAAGTTTATGTTATATATCCAATAAAACGCTATCATGGAAAAAAAGACACCTAGCCAAATAGTAAAAAAAAGAAAAAAGATTCTCTTTACTTTCTTTCCAAGAGAAAAAAACGGGAATAATCCAATAATCATTGTAGCTAATCCTCCCGCCAAACCAAATAGTGCTCCGAAAGAATCAAACTTCCACAAGCCTAATAAAAATACGAATAACAAAGGAAGCACTATAAGAAATTTTTTGCTATATAATATCAAAGCTATACCGTAAAAAAAACCGATCAAAAGAACAC
>CAZLTI010000253.1:0-3762 GCA_964562335.1 uncultured Pseudomonadota bacterium
CCTATACCCTGCGATATCATAGTCAATACGGGAAATCCGTTCCGGTAAAGTTACGTGCAGGATCGAATCGGAACAGGTTTCCCAAATTTTCGGAACAGGTTTCCCAAATTTGCCGAAACAGCGTCGGCCGGTCCATTCCAGGGACTCTACAGGACTCGATTATGGGCACCGAAAGAGGAAGCGTCAATCAAAACCCTGGCGTCTGCCGGTTTCGGCAATTGCTCGTGCGTTTCGTTTCAGCTCCCCCAACTTGACGCGCTTGATCGGACTGTTTCGTTTTAGCACTTCGTATTCTCTATCCGTCAAGCGGTCGATTCGATCCAAATCCAAATCCATCCAGCGCTCGAAACAGCGAAACGGAGAGTTGGGGATCTCCCTTTGTTTTCGATTCCATGGACATACCTGCTGGCAGATATCGCAACCGAACAGTTGATAGTCGATCTTCGACTTTTCGGAGTCCGTGAACGCCTCCCTCTTTTCGATAGTTAGATAGCTGATACAGTTTCTGCAATCGATTTTGGCTCCCTCCATGATGGCACCGGCGGGGCAGGCGTCGATGCACTTGGTGCACCTCCCGCAAAGCGGCTTCACCGACGGTGTGGAAGAAAAGGGAATATTGCATACGATTTCCGCCAGAAACAGATAGGAGCCCAAATGTCTGTTGATCAGCATGCCGTTTTTTCCCACCCAACCGAGGCCGCTGACGGCGGCTGTTATTTTTTCGGGAATCGGCGCGGAATCGACAAATCCCCTGCCTTCGAACCTCGGTTCCGCCAGGCGGATTTCCGCCAGGATATGCTCTATTTTCCGTTTCAATACTTTGTGGTAGTCCTCCCCCCAAGCATAGTTGCTGATAGGATTTCGCCCTCTCCAGCAGTCCGGTTTTTTTGTAAGGTAGGGGTAGGCCATAGTGATGATGGACTCGGAGTAGGGTTCGATGGTGCAGGGAGCCCTCCTGATGGCCCGATGGCGCTCCATCCATTTCATCTCTCCATGATACCCTCCGTCCAGCCAGTCGCCGATCCAGTTGCCGAAATTCGCATCCCTTCGATTTAGAAAGCCGACCAGGGAAAATCCTTGATCCCTAGCGATGCGAACGACCCGATCTCTAAAATGAGACAACCCCATTTGGACTGGTTCCATTTTTCGATTATGCATCGTTTACAGCCCTGCCGGAGAGAGCGACAAGAAGTGCCCTACAAACGGACCGTAAATCGCAATCGATCAAATTTCTTTTTAATATCAGGCAAATAAAAAACGATATCCAATTTTTAGAGATTTGTGTATGCTTGGTCAAGTTTGTGGCCAACTATATCGAACACTGCACCATTTCGAAAAAAAATATGGACGATTTTCTGGTTTTCGACCTGGAAACGCAACGCTCGGCACAGGATGTCGGCGGTTGGGGCAATATCGCGGAAATGAAAATTTCGGTCGGCGTCGTTTGGGATTCGCGAAAGGGGCGCTTTTTTACCTATTACGAAGAGAAGGTAACGGATTTGATCACCCACTTGAAATCGGGGCCGCTAGTCGTTGGGTTCAATCACATCGGTTTCGACTACGTGGTTCTCTCCGGCTACTACAATCCCGGAGCCGAGCGGGAACATGCACTGCAGGGGCTTACGGATATTGCCAATCTGGATCTGCTTGTCGATCTAAAAGAGCGAGTGGGAAAACGGACAAGCCTGAATTCGCTTGCCAGAGCCACTTTGAAAAAAAGGAAGTCAGCCGATGGAATGTTGGCACTCAAGTGGTACAAGGACTACCTAAACGGCGATCGCGGCAAGCTGAAGAAGATAGCGGACTACTGCAGGACCGATGTCGAGGTAACTAGGGACCTGTACCTGTATGGGAAGGAAAACGGAAAGGTGTACTACATCGATAAAGTCCGTGGCGTGAAAAAAATCGAAGTCGACTGGAACCGCCAAATCGACAGACAAAACGGCCCCAGAGCCGTGCAGCTCTCCTTCTAGACGTTATGCCGAGTGTGAAGTTCCCTTCCCGGCTCTTCGTCTCCATAGGGATTTCAAAGGAACATCGAAAGCGCTGTTTCGCCGATTCGGGAGGTTGGCTCCACCTTTCTGCCGGTTTATCACAGTTGAATGGAGGCGGAAACTTCGAGAGGTTCTTTTGTTTCGAGCCCCAGGTAGTTCCGAGTCGCGGAGATGCTGCGTAGCCCCAACAACTTGCGGCAGATTTCCAAGTCCTTCGTTTTTGCATAGATGATGCTGGCCTTCGTTCTGCGTAGGGAGTGGGTCGAATAGTATCTCCTGTTCAATCCGATCGCACCGACCCACTGTTTTACCAAACGCGTATGCTGCGCGTGGCTGATGTAGCTTCCCGTCCTCTTTCTTCCGGTAAAAATAAAGTCGTTCAACCCCTTGTCGCTGACCCGTATCCATGCTGTCAGCGCGTCTACCGTATCCCGCTGAAGGGGAACCACAGAACTCCCCTTCAAGCCTGCCGGAGAGACGCTCAACCGGTCGAGCACCTTTCCGTCTATGCGCAGAACATCCTTGACGGTCAATTTTAAAATATCGCCGGATCGAAACATGGAATCGATAGAGAGATGAAACAGCGCAATATCTCGTAAGTTGTTTTTGGAAACAAGATACGCCTTTATTTTTTTAATTTGTGCCCGCGTGAGCGGTCTCTTCCGTCCGGAGCCGGATGGCATGGTTTTCTCGAAGTGGGATTTAACATAGGTTAATTGAAAATCAACTATTTTCTTACATTAAACAGCATCGCCAAAACTCCCCTATTTGTCTACCAAAAAAACCTTCAAAAGACTTGATATTTTGCCATGCCGCAGCCATTTAGCGGAATTGTCGCCGGACCGGTTTCCGTGCCTATTGGCGTTGCATGGCAAAACCGGTTGCCTACGCATGGAGATTGATATAGTAATAGTCGCCAATCGATACAAAGTTTGGCAGATGATTGCCTCGCAAGTTGCAAAAAATGGAATATTGGAGGGGTGTACGGGGGACTCCTTTAAGTAGAAAACGGCACCTAAGAGAGAGAATTTATACAGTTTGCCGCTGTCCTCACTTTTTTTGTCCAAAGCCGCATTCCCCGTCCCAGGGAGAGATTTCAGCCTCTAACGCCATAGCGGAGCAATATCGGCATAAGCCGGTGAAGTTCGTATGCTAATGCGGATCCCAAGGGAGATTTGCCGAAAACCGCAATACGGAGCCGGCAGAAACTATAAATGGAGTAAAAAATGCGCATCCATATACTGTTGGAACCGAGCGACGACGGGGGCTATACCGTTACGGTCCCCTCTTTGCCGGGTTGTATCAGCGAAGGAGATACCAGAGAGAAAGCCATAGAAAATATCAAAGAGGCGATTGCCCTCCACCTGGAACCCATTGATGAAGGCTCGGATTACAGTCCAAAGGCTGAAATTCTGGAAATCGCGGTATGACCAAGGTCCCGAGTCTACACTACCGTAAAGTCCTATCTGCCCTGAAGAGAGATGGCTGGATGGTCGTCAGACAGAGAGGAAGCCATATCCGGCTAAAAAAAGTTCTCCCTGAGAAGACCTTAAGCATAACGCTGCCTGCTCACAATCCCCTAAAAAGATCGACTTTATCGCATATTTTGAAACAGGCAAGGATACCTTTGGAGAAGTTTTTGGAGCTGACATAACCTGCAGAACCTATCTTCCGCTCCACTTCCAGAAGTTAAAAATGACGAAGCGGTAAAAAGTCGAAAATTGTGCGGATTGTCATTCCCGCGAAGGCGGGAATCTAATAAAACCAG
>CAZLTI010000254.1:0-3166 GCA_964562335.1 uncultured Pseudomonadota bacterium
TATTGTTCAGGGTAGCGCTCTCCTCGGAGCGCTCTCCGATCTCCTGCCTGATGGCCAGAGACCTTTTAAGATACTCCAGCGCTCTATCGTAATCGTCTCGGGCATGATAGATTTGAGAAATATTGTTCAGGGTAGCGCTCTCCTCGGAGCGCTCTCCGATCTCCTCTTGAATGGCCAGAGACCTCTTCAGGTACTCCAGGGCCGTAGCATAGTCGCCGCAGACCTTGAATATTTGAGAAATATTGTTGAGGACCCTGCCCTCTCCAAAGCGGTCTCCGATCTCCTCTTGAATGGCCAGAGAGCTCTTCAGGTACTCCAGCGCCCTGTCGTAGTCGCCGCGGGCATGATAGATTTGAGAAATATTGTTCAGGGTAGTGCCCTCCCCGGATCGGTCTCCGATTTCCTCTTGAATGGCCAGAGACCTTGTCAGGAATTCCAGTGCCCTGTCATAGCCGCCAAGATGGAAGTACTGTTTGCCGATCTCTCCGTTGACCTCGCCTAAAATCGCTGGATCGTCCGCTTCCATAAGGGGCAGCAGCCATTGATCAAGCAGATGCCGATACATTCCATACCGGTTAAGCGGCCCGACGATATAATCCAAAACAAGTCTTTGCCTTTTTCTCTCCAATCCGGCGGCTTTAAGAGCCCTGTGGCTCTCCATCAGATGCTGCCAGGATCTGTTTAACTCCTCGTCCCACAGCCATAGCAGGAACTCGGCTGCGGCAACCAGTAGTTCCCGGTCTCTCTTTTCCGCCCCGTTACCTTCCAGCCAGCTGCGGACAATTGGAGAAAGGCTGTATTCCGTTTGTTCAGTTATGTCGTTATCGTACTGCTCCACAAGGGATACATTCAGCAGATTGTGGAGAAGTGCGTCGGGTTTGGCATCGAGTCTCCGTTTGGAGGGGGGGAGATGGACGCTTTTATACAGTGCCTTTACCCCGTCCAGGGGTACGGATGTCCGAAAGGCGGTTACGCGCTGGAGCAGCTCCCGCTCCTCTTCGCCGCGTTGCGAGATCACTTCGGCAAGGGCCATATTGGTCTGGATCTCCGCCTCGACATCTTTAAGGGTTGTTAAAAATCGTTTCTCCTCCCCAATAGACATCCCTTGGGCGGCAGCGACAAAATATTCAAGGGTTCTGAAATTACCGCCTAAAACCTGGTAGAGCCGCCGCAACTGCTCTTTACTGGCAGGCAACCGCAGTCGCCTGGCAATGGCAACGTAATCTCCATATACCGGCTGGCCGAAAGCGGGAGGTTAGGATCAGCTTGAGCCTGCTGTTTTTACGGGCCGCCTCAATCCAGACGGCCAGGGTTTTATCGGTCAGGGAGTGGGGGGATTGCGACTCCTGAACCGATTCCAGGTTGTCGAAGAAGAGGCCCAATCTCCCCTTGTGAAGCTGCAGCAGTAAAGCAAGCGTCTGTTCGGCCCGCCTGGAGGGAGAAGTTTTTTCAGCCTGAATCAGTTTGGATTTTTCATGGAGAACCCCGTCGCCCGCAAGCGCCATCTGCATATCCGTCAGCACCTCCTGCCAACTATGTTCCGGGAGCAGGGAAAAGGTGTAGAAATGGTATCCGTCTTTGCGCAGCGTGTCGATCAACTTCCCTGCCAGTGCGGTTTTTCCCATCCCCCCGGCGCCGGTGATCTGCAGGCGGTTCAGTTTGTCGGAGCGCAGCTTGTTCTGCCATTGGCGAAGTTCCCGGCGGCGTCCAATAAATCGATCCGGGATGGCGACACTCCCCAGCTGGGTTTTCAGGTCGCTGTAACGGCGGGGCTGCCGAATAAAATCCCAGTCGATAAGGCTGCGATCGTGGTTATGGCTCATCATCAAAGGCAGACACCATTGCCCCGGGGGGATAACCTCCCGGGCCGGATCTCCGGCCTCCCTCTCGGTTGGCTCCGCAATTGCAGCCCTGGCGGATTGTAGAGCGATATCGACCGGCCCTCTTTGGGCGAGGCTCTTCATTAGAGCGTAGGCAAACCCGATCCCGGCCCTGTCCTTTATCGACTCCCGTATCCCGATTACATAGGGGATTCCTCTACGATACAGCCTTTGGGTCAGGCCGTTTAAGGGATAATCCGGGTGATGTCTGCCGCTCCGGCAGGCGGAGAGGAGCAGCAGCTGCACGCCGGTATTCTGAAAGCATTCGCCGATTCTGTCTTCCGAAACCGAATCCTGCCGACCTACCAAGTTTTCAAACAAAAAACTGCCCCAGGCCCTTTGGTTGTGGTGCTCATACGTAAACTGCCCGTGGCCGCTCAGATAGACCAAATGCGGCTGGAATTCCCGTAGCTGGGACTGAAAGGTTTCAAACCGGCCGTCGTCAGGCATTTCCAGAACGACCTCTCCCTGCCGCTCGCTTTCAAGCAGCGCCTCCTGAACCGCCGCCTGTTCGCCCTCGACATCCAGCCGTTTTTCCTCCTCCAGATCGTCGGGCAGGGAGGTGAACAGCAATACCCGTAACGGGCCCGATTCAAGTTCCGGCAGGGCGGGAGCTGGCCCGGCGCTTCGTCTTGACAGGGTAAACCCGGCGGAGCGGCCGAGAAAAATGTTTTGATTGGGGTGATATAGAGTTTCCCAGGGCAATGCCGAAACGGCCGCATCTTCCGTCTCCACAATAACGGGAAGGGCCATTAGACCGGCCTTCTCTTTGGCTTCGTCCAGGGTGCCATCCAATCGCAAGGCATGCCAAAGGGCCGTGCCGACTTCACGAAGGTGAGTATCGTCGACGAATCCGTCATTTTGCTCGTACGCTTGGCTCAGCCGTTTGGCAAGATCGGAGAGGTTGGGGTTTTTGCGTAAAAAATCGCCGGTGAGTTTTATGACAAACGGTGTCGGGCGCAGCATGGCGGTTATTCCCTGATGCTGGTCGGTAGCTCCGTTGGTAGTTCGACAACGGACTCTCCGGTTTTTGGGGTTTTATCGGTTGATTTGTAGATGACCATTTTCTTTTTCGCAAAGGGACGTAAATCCACCTGCAGTTTTGTGTCGCAAAAGGGACACCTCATCTTGACGATTAGGTTCTCCTCCTGTTGGCAGTCCGTCCGGTAGCGGTAGGTAAAGCTCTCTTGACATTTTGCGCAACGGGTCGCTCCATTTTCCTTTTTCGGCGGACAGGTTTCGTTCATAAAGGGTCACCTTGGGTTAAAACATGCCGCATATCGCCA
>CAZLTI010000254.1:3176-3754 GCA_964562335.1 uncultured Pseudomonadota bacterium
GTCAGGACAATGCCGAGGAAGCTGCAGATGTATGCGCAGCATAGAATACGATATTTGCGTCTGGCGCTATGGCTGAAGTAGTTTCGGATTTCGGTCAAGTTGTCCGGATCGATTTCGTAGCGGCGCAGGAGAAGGCTGGCTAAGGACAACCCCAAGGCAAGCAGCCAGGCAGAAAAGGCCCAAAAGGTGATCTCTGCCCGAGGCATACCGGCACTGTCGCAGGCTGTCAGCTTGAGAACGGCGGCGTATAGGGAGGGAACGGCAATAGAAAGAGTGATAAGCTGCTTTGCCAGATCATCCAGCCGGACCGCCTGGGCCGTAAAATCGTTGCCGAAGTTTACCAGCAGCGTCTCCTCCACTTTGGATAGCGGCGCGGTTTCCTCCACCTCGATCTCTCTAGCCATTTCCGGTAGGGGTTTATCGGTTCCCATAGAGAATTGTCTCCTTTGTAAAAACAGGACGTAACGGGAAAATTTAGAAAACCATACTTTGTAGCACACGGAAGTCCAGTGTCGTTTATCGGGTCGGACCAAGTTATTATACTGATAATATAAGTATATATCATTATATAAAGAAAA
>CAZLTI010000255.1:0-3721 GCA_964562335.1 uncultured Pseudomonadota bacterium
TTTTCCAAAGCGGGACCCGATTCCTCTCCTGGGAACCAGGCGATACTGCATACGATGTGGGGAGGCCGGGTCAATCGTCCCTTCGCGTTGGCGCTGGACGGAGCTTGGCAGGAGAGGTATGGATACCGCCTGGAAATTTTTGCGGAAAACGGCTGCATAGTCTTTCTGCTGCCGCATCCCGTCACGGCAGAGGAAATCCTCTCTTTGGTTGCGAGCGATCGAGTCGAGGAACACCTGAAAAAGAGATTGGAGGGATCCGGCTTTTTCTGTGCGCGGTTTAGGGAGTGCGCAGGCAGGGCGTTGCTGCTATCGAAGCGCAAATTCAACGAACGCATGCCACTATGGATGAATCGGATGCAGTCTCAAAAACTGATGGATTCGATTGCATCGTACGACGATTTCCCCATCCTGCTGGAAACTTGGCGTACCTGTCTGCAGGATGAATTCGACCTGAATTCGTTGCGTCGGGTATTGCGAGAAGTCGAGCAGGGAACCATCGGCTGGTCGAAGGTTGTTACATCCACTCCAAGTCCGATGGGAAGGAGCGTCGCATTTCAGCAGATTGGCAAATACATGTATATGGAGGATGTTCAGCCGGGCGACGCTTCCTCCCGGCTGAATGTCGATCTGCTGAACGAAATCGTTCTGCATCCAGGTTCTCGACCGGCCATCGGACGCGAATTGGTGCGGAGATATGAGGAAAAAAGACAGCGGATCCATCCGGGCTATTCTCCTGCCGACGCACGCGATCTGCTGGATTGGACAAAAGAGAGAGTCGTGTTTCCCTCCTACGAATGGGAAGGGTTGATTCGGGCTATCAAGCGCGATCATGAGATCGATTTTTGCGAGCTTACGGCCCCCATTTCCGACAAGATTCTTCGTGTGTGCGGCAAGGGAGAATCCGTAGCGGCGGTCGTCGCCAAAGAGAGAATTTCGGACTATCTGCTGATGTCGGGTCGTTCTGCGGAGGGGATTGCAGCGAAGGACCTGGGGGACAATCCGGTTGAGATTTCCGTTTTGCGGGAGAGCCATCCGAACCTGTTCCCATCCCAGGCGGACAATCGAGAACGCAAGGCCGAACTCTTTTCGGAGTGGCTCTCCTTCTACGGACCCATTGGATTGCAGACAATCAGCAAAAAGCTTGGGTTTCCCCAAAAGGCGGTGCGGAGTGTTCTGGACGAACTGGTTTCGTCGAAACGGGCGATTGCGGGAAAGCTGATCGACGGTCGCGAAAGGAACTATTATTGCGATAGCCGCTGTTTCGAAACTCTTTTGAGAATGGCGCGGGCGGAGGCCGTTCCCGATTTCGAGACTCTGGAGCCGGAACGTTTACAGCAGTTTCTGGCCGATTTTCACGGGATTGGAATCCCCGATGGAGATGTCGACAGGCTTTATCGATCTCTCGAACGGCTCAACTGCTATCGGGCATCGGCGGAAATTTGGGAGTCGGATATTATTCCTGCAAGGGTACACGACTACAAAACGGCCTGGCTTGACGAGATCGTTCAGCAAAGCGATCTGATCTGGAAGGGAAATGGCGGAAAGAGAGTCCTCTTTCATTTCGAAACGGACAGCGATCTACTGATCTCCAAGGAGGAACCCGACGAGACGGATGGAGAGTCGATATCCCAGGGCAGCTCTCTGTTTCCCGAAATTCATGCGAAGTACGACTTCGCGACTCTTCTGCGGCTGACGAAATTGAACTCTTCCCGACTGAACGAGCGGCTATGGCAAGAGGTGTGGAGGGGCGAAGTGACAAACGACTCCATGGCGGCCCTACGAAAGGGAATCGAAAACAATTTTACCGTCGGCGCCCCCTCTCCCCCAACTCGCCATAATCGTGCCACTCGGAGAGGAGGGTACGGGCGCTCCGGTTTTGCCAAATGGAAAGGATCCGCCTCTTTTGTGGGAAACTGGTATAGGTTGGAGAAATCCCCTCCGGAAAGCAACTTGCTGTTGGACGAAGAGAGAAAAAAGGAACGAGCGCGAGTTTTGCTGGATCGGTATGGAATCGTGTTTCGCGAACTGCTGCAGAGGGAGCTCCCCGAATTTCGGTGGAGTGCCGTATTCAAATCCTTGCGTTTGATGGAACTGTCCGGAGAGATTACAAGCGGTTGTTTCTTTCATGGCATCCAGAGTCCTCAATTCGTTTCGCACGAAGCATTGGGACTGTTGCGCCAGAATTGGAGCGACGAACGTGTCTACTGGTTGAATGCCGCCGATCCCGTTTCGCTGGCCGGAACCTCCCTGCAATCGAAGCGGCCACCCTATCCAAAAAGAGTGAAGCGGAACTATTTGGTATTCAGGGGAAAGGAGATCATCGCGACGATAGCAAAGGGAGGAAAGGATTTGACATTCTATTTGGGAGATAGGGACCCGAATGTTCAATTCTGTTTCCAGCCGCTGCACCACCTGTTGCAGCGTACCTTTCTGCCGAAACGGCACATAACCGTCGAAAACGTAAACGGAAAACCGGCTGCCGAAAGCCCCTATCTCAAACATCTGCAAACGGATTTTCACACTTTGGTGGAGTTCTCGAAAGTGACTCTCTACCGCAAAACGATATAGACGGCACTCGATTTCCCCAGTCGCTCAATTTGGCAAAACGGTTTTTCGGAAGTTTCTTAATTTATTGTCAATTGCCGCCGATTGATGTAGATAAAAAAAGAGCTTTTTTGAAAAATGCCCACGCTGTTCTGAAATCTCCGCGTAAGGATGCGTTTCCATCCGAACGCGGACCCGGAAAAATACGAAAGACCAATAGACAAGGAAGAACGATGCAATCGATCAAAGCAATTTACGAAAACGGAGTGATACGGCTTTCGGAACCTGCCCCTTCGAAAGGAAAGTCTTCGGTGATTGTGACTTTTTTGGATGACGGCTACCTTTCGGAACAGGAATCGGACGACCTGCACAAATCTTTGAGAAAGCACGAAAGGTACGAGGCAAGAGGAGAAATTACAGTCGTAACCGACGGGGTGGAAACTTCGTATGCCCTGAAGGACTATTCGGCAGGCGGATTGAGTTTTATCGGCGATCGGATTTTCGAAGCCGGAGAGGAGATCACAGCCGCCATAAAATACAAGATACAGGAGGAGTCTTTTACCATGGACTTCAAAATGACAGTCAGGAGCTCGATTGCCGAAGAAGCGGACTATAAGATCGGATGCCAGTTCAAGGATGCCGTCGATGAAGAACTCTGGCATACCATCATGAGTTAGTTCGGCTCGAACCGTTCCTGCCCGCAATCGCCGCTCCCGCTCCCAACTGGGTGTTCCGTTGATCGCAGATATCCTAAGAGTCGAAGTCGTTGTCCCATGCCTCGACCTGCTCCTCCGTGACGGCTGCGGGATCGTCGACAAAGCAGGCGGGCCTCGTGGCTTGTTGCCCAGAGCGCGAGTGCTGGGGCAAACACAATTCTTGCTAAAAAGAACGTTTTGGTTTATCTTTAGGAAGAATTGTAACAAACTCAGAAAGGCGATTCTCTGAAAATATAAAGTTATTCGTTCTTTTTACGAAGAATTATAATGAAATGCGGGCCAGCGAGTACATAACGGATTTGGCGGCGAATGGGATTTACCATTTCACTACCGCCGACGCGATCGAGGCGATCAAGGGCAATCCTCCTGCGGTGCGCACCCAACTGCGTCGACTGAAGCAACAGGTGCGAATCGCGGAGCCTGTACGTAGCTTCCACGTTCTCGTTCCGCCTGAATACAAA
>CAZLTI010000256.1:0-3716 GCA_964562335.1 uncultured Pseudomonadota bacterium
CCAAAATACTGGTATTTTATGGTTGCGGCCTTCGTCAAACGGTTCGACTTTCGGGAGCGTACATATCCTCAATAAGGTGGCAAAAGGATTCATGAACGAATTTTCGCTTCACCTTCATCGTCGGCGTTACTTCGCCGTCTTCCACGTATAGTTTTTTGGGAACGATCCTGAACTTTTTGGGTTGTTCCACCTTGGACAGCGTTTTGTTTACCTTCTCCAGCTCGCGCCGAATCAGCAGACGGATCTCTTCGCTTTCGGTCAGATCCCGATAGGTCGAAAATTGGATCTTATTGTCTTGAGCGTATTGTACGACGGTATCCTCGTCGATCAAGATCAGGCAGGTAATAAACTTCCTTTTGTCTCCGATTACTACCGCATCGTTGATATATAGGCTCGCCTTCAGCTTGTTTTCGATATACTGCGGAGAGATATTCTTCCCTGCCGCAGTGACGATAATGTCTTTCTTCCGGTCCGTTATTTTGAGAAATCCCTCCTTGTCAAGTTCTCCGATATCTCCGGAATGGAGCCAGCCGTCTCTCAGAGTTTTGGCGGTCTCTTCCGGATTTCGGTAGTATCCCTTGAAAACGGATGGCGACTTGACCAGAATTTCCCCGTCGTCCGCGATACGGACCTCCGTTTCGGGCAGCGGCTGTCCGACTGCTCCGAACTTGACGCTGTCCGTTTGCGATACGCATGTGATTCCAGTGCCTTCCGTCTGCCCGTATCCCTCCACGACATTGATGCCGATAGCCTGGAAAAAAAGCAGAACCTCCTGGGAAATCGGAGCGGCTCCCGAATAGGCGATCCGCATTCTTTCGAATCCCAACCGCTCCTTCAGCTTCTTGAACACGATAAAGTAGGACAACCGGTAGCCGCATTCCAGTAGAAACGGAACCTGTTCGAATCCCATTCTCAACGCCGCCCGTTCGGTTCCGATTTTGCAGGCCGCCCGATAGAGCACCCGTTTGAACCAGGAGGCTTCCGACATTCTAATATGGATGTTTGCGGCATATTTTTCCCAGATTCTGGGGACGCCGTATCCAACCGTGGGAGATACCTCCCTCATGTTGTCGGCAACCGTGTCCGGACTTTCGACAAAGTTTACCGTGTATCCCATTTTGATATGGGCAAACACGGTAAATATTCGCTCGAAGATGTGGCAAAGCGGCAGAAAGGATAGCACTTCGTCCTTTCCGGCCATTGGATTGACTTTGATCAAAGCCTCCACCAAGGCGACGACATTGCGATGGGTCAGCATGGCTCCCTTGGGAGGACCGGTCGTTCCCGAAGTGTAGATCAGGGCGCATACATCGTGGCTGCCTACCGCCGCACTTCGATGCGAAAACAGATCCGGCCGGTCTCTGCAAACCTTTATGCCGAGCTGCAGTAGCTCTTCGAAGGAGATCACCATCGGGTCGCTAAAATCGCGTAGCCCCTCCGTATCCCATACGATTACCTTTTTTAGATGGGTATAGTTGTCCCGTTCCGATAGCCACTTATCCAGCTGCTCTTCGTTTTCGACAAAGAAAAAGACGGACTCCGAATGATTGGCGACATACGCTACCTGTTCTGCCGCGTTAGTGGCGTAAATCCCTACGGAAATGCCGCCCACGCACTGGACAGCCAAATCCGCAACTACCCACTCTGTGCAGTTGTTTCCGATCAGAGAGACGCACTGTCCCGGTTCGAGTCCCAATTCGACCAGAGCGCTTCCTACCGATCGGACGTCCCGATAGTAGGAGTTCCAGGAGATATCCTGCCACAGCCCCAATTTTTTCCGGCGTAGCGCGACCCTATCCCCGTAGGAGCGGACGGTTCTTTCAAACAGTGCGGGTACGGTTTCGTCCACCTCCCTACCTCCACCCTCTTTTTCGTTTCCAGCGCTGGTAGCCTTTGACCGACGTCTCCGAACGCACGCCCATGTAAAACTCCCGAACGTCCCTATCCGTCAAAAGTTCTTTGGAAGGTCCCTTTTTGACGAAGCGGCCCTTTTCCAATATCAGTCCGAAATCCGAGTGGGAAAGCGCCATTTGGGCGTTTTGCTCCACCAATAGGATCGTCACGCCGCTTTGGTTGATGATCTCGATAATTTCAAAGATATGCTTCACCAAAATTGGAGAGAGACCCAGCGACGGTTCGTCCAGACAAAGCAGCTTGGGGCGGCTCAGCAAGGCCCGTCCGATTGCCAGCATTTGCTGTTCGCCGCCGGAAAGCGTTCCTGCCAGTTGATCGGTCCGATCTTTTAGGCTGGGAAAGTAGTCGAAAACCCGGTCGATATCCTTCCGTATCGCTTTCCTGTCGGACCTGAGATACGCTCCCATGATCAGATTGTCCTTGAGGGTCAGCTCTTCGAAAACTTCTCGCCCCTCCGGCACATAGGACATTCCCAAACGAACGATATCTTCGGTATCTTTCCGGTCGATACGCTCTCCCGCGAATTCGATCGTTCCCTTGTCCGGCTGGTCGTCGATCAATCCCATCACGGTTTTGAGGATCGTGGATTTCCCCGCTCCGTTGTTTCCCAAAATGGTGGTAATCGAACCCGATTCTACCAATAGGGATGCTCCCCGAACGGCACCGATCAGACCGTAATAGGTCTCGATATTTTTGATTTCAAGCAGGGCGGCCATCGATTTGATCCTCCCCCAAATAGGCTTTGAGAACTTCGGGATGCTTCTGCACCTTCTCCGGCGGCCCGACGGTAAGGCAACGGCCGAAATTCATCGCCAGGATTCGATCCGATATCTCCATAACCATCTGCATATCGTGCTCGATCAGTAGAATCGCGATCCCCAATTCGGCCTGTAGATCCCGAATCCAGAACATCGTATCCCGTTTTTCCTCGATGTTCATTCCTGCGCAGGGTTCGTCCAACAGCAGCAGTTCCGGTTCCATGGCCAATGCGCGACCGAGCTCCACCAGCTTTTGCCTTCCGTAGGGCAGATTGCCGACCAGTTGGTTCCGGTCCGCCTGAAGATCCAACAAATCGACAATTTGCTCCGCCTTGCCTCTGTGCTTGGTCTCCTCTCTGCCCGCGAACGATTTTTCCCCCCACATCAATCCGCCGCGAAACACACCCGTCTTCATAAAAAGGTGTCTTCCCAACATGATATTTTCCATGCAGTTCATATTTTTGAACAACTCGATATTCTGGAAGGTCCTGGCGATTCCCAGTCGGGCGATCCGATCCGGTCTTTGTCCGACGATATCTCTTCCCTTGAATAGAATCTCGCCTCTATCCGGTCTGTATATTCCGTTGATGCAATTGAACAGGGTGGTTTTGCCCGCTCCGTTCGGACCGATAATGGAAAAGATCTCGCCTCGCCGAAGGTCGAAATCGATCCCGTCAAGCACCTTCAATCCGCCAAAGACAATACTGAGATCGCGTATGGAAAAAAAGTCCATGTCCCAATTCCCGTCGACCGGGGTATCGCTAAAAGTGGTTGTCAATGGGGAATGCTCCCCATTGATTTAATGTTGAACGACTTTGATGGACTCTTCGTTAAGCGTGCTTTGAACAGGTAACTAAGGTCTCGCAAGCAGCCGGAAATCCGAACGTTCATCCAAATATGTCGGAGAAACGGAAGAGCGAATACGAAGAGGCCTGCCGTGTCTTTTCGCGCCCGTCGAACGGGCCTCTCCCGATAGTTGGCAGCAGCCTTGACAGGGAGAAAGGCTCCGCTGGCGGCACAGCCATGGGATAAATATGGGTGCCG
>CAZLTI010000257.1:0-3711 GCA_964562335.1 uncultured Pseudomonadota bacterium
CAGGGGCGGATGGGGCCAGCAAAGAGGTCCTGCCTACGGCGCCTTTATGCGCGACGAGATGGCAACCGCACGCATCGAAACATTGGTCGAACTCTCCGGCAAATCCAAGGAGACGATCGAAGAGAAGCTGGAGTACAAACCGATGTGGGCCGTTTTGGACGAGTATGGAGTCAATTTCAACATCTTTCGTGACAAAATGAAGGAAAAGGCACAGAGCATACTCGACAAGGCGGTTGCCGACGGGAAGATCAGCGATGCTCAAAAGAGCGCCATGCTGGAAAGAATGGAAAACGCTCCCGGCAGGAAATTCGGCGGACAGGGCGGCCGGAAATATGGACGTGGCGGCTGGGGACAGGGTTAATCCGATGGGCCATGTTGGTAGAATAGTGCCCCAAATGCAGCTCTTTCTTCAGGCAGAGCGGGAATTGATCCCGCTTTGCAAGACGATATCCGGGAAAATGCCCCTGGCCCGGTCAAGACCCTTTTTCACATTTATCGATGAAAGACATTCGAAAAGATCCTGTTCGGTTTTCTAAAATAAAGAACAGAAAACGATTGGCGGTCGTCGTCCATTGGATTCTTGTGCTTGGTTTGGCTTCTTGCAGCTCCTATGCTCCGTCGAAACGAGAGGTAAAGCTCCAGAAACTGCCGGGATCATACAGTTTGTACGGCGAACATACCGGTAGAATTTCCGACAAATGGTGGGAGGAGTTTAATAGTCCCGGGCTGAATCGACTTGTCGAGCGGGGCATACAAAACAACTTGGATATCCGTCGTGCCATAGCCCGGATCAAACAGAGCAGGGCTGCGCTCGAAAAGGTTGGCGGCGCGGCGGTTCCGACGGTTTCCGCAGGTGTGGGAAGGTCGCAGCGGCACCAAAAGGGGCTGGATCCCGTCAATGAGCATACACTCGATCTGACGGCCAGCTACGAATTGGATGTTTGGGGACGCGTAGAGGCACTGGTCGAGGCGGAAAAGATCAACTATCGGGCTACCCGTGCCGATTTGGAAAGTGTCGCCATGTCCCTCGCCGCCGATATTGTGCTGTCATGGCTCGATATCATTGCAGTTCGGCAGGAGATTGCAATTGTCAGATCCCAGATAGAAAGCAATTCCGCCATACTGGAACTGCTGGAGCTGAGATTTGAAAACGCCATGGTCAATGTTTTGGATGTACTCCAGCAAATCGATGTTCTGGCCGCCGCCACGTCCAATATTCCTCGCCTGGAAGCAAAGGAACAGATACTGTTAAACAACCTCTCTTTGTTGTTGGGAGAATCCACGGTAGAGAAGCAGCTGGTGACCCAGCGGAGTCTCCCGGACGTTCCCCCTCTGCCCGATACCGGCATTCCTGCCGACCTGCTGGCGAATCGTCCTGACATTCGATCCGCAGGGCTGGCCCTGAAATCGTCGGATTGGAACATAGCGGCGGCTAGAGCCAATCGACTGCCGTCGGTCTCCCTGACGGGCTCCTACCGGTACTCCTCCAATACGTTAAGCACTTTGCTCGACAACTGGATCGTCTCCCTTGGGGCAACCCTGGCTTCCACTCTCTACGACGGAGGGACAAAAGCGGCCGAAGTCAAGCGGCAGCAAGCCATCGCCGAGGAAAAACTGGCAGAATACAAAAGCAAGGTGTATGGTGCCGTGATCGAGGTGGAAAACAGTATCGTCAACGAAAAAAAACAGGCCGAGTTTGTCGATTTGGTCGGGCAGCAGTTGAAGACGGCAAGGCAGGTGCTGGCCGAGGCGGAAAGACAGTATTCAAACGGCTTGCAGACCTACCTCCCCGTCATTACGCAAATACCGAAAGTTCAGTTGCTGGAAAAGCAGGTCGTAACGGAGAAGTTGCAGCTGCTGAAGTACAGAGTCGCCCTATGCAGGTCCATGGGCGGAAGTTGGACGAGTAGGTTGTGGGAACTTGAAACCGATTGATGGCACGAGGAAAGATGGAAAGTACAGGAGCGGTTCGATGGGTGAAGATTGCCGTGCAGGTGTTGCTGCTTGTCGCAATCATCTTGGGCGGATTGTATGCAGCAAAATATTTCAACGATACGAAACCCGTTGTTCGCAGGTCCAAACCCGAAAAAACCCTGCCGCTGGTTGATGTCGTTTCCGTTGGTTCGAGGTCGATTTCGGCGGTCGTACATGCAATGGGGACCGTGATTCCGTCGCGTCAGTTGTCCCTTTATCCCCAGCTTTCCGGAACGGTCGACTGGATTTCGCCTGCGTTTCACCGTGGCGGCAGGGTTTTGAAAGGCGAGATCCTAGTTGAAATCGACAAAGAGGACTACGAACTGGAGGTAAAGAGGCAGGAGAGTCTTATTCGACAGCTTCGCGCCGATATCGATCTTGAGGAGGGCAAACAGGAGGTGGCCAAAAAAGAGATCGAACTGATGAAGAAAACTACGGGGAAAACTCTCAAGAATCCGAATCTGGCCCTGCGCGTTCCCCAGATGAATAGGCTAGTTGCAAGTCTGCAGGAGCGGCAGTTGGTATTGGAGCAGGCCCGGTTGAACCTGCAAAGAACTACCATCAGGAGCCCTTTCAATGCGGTCGTTCTGGAGCGGTTTATCGAGCAGGGATCGAAAATCTCGACACAAAATCCACTGGCCACCCTGGTTGGGACCGATGCCTACTGGATCGAAACTTCCGTTCCTGTCGACAAACTGAAGTGGATCGATATCCCCAACTCGGAGGGGAGAGGAGGCAGCCCGGCAAAGGTTCGTCTTCAGGACGGATCGTTCGTTTCGGGTACAGTCATCCGACTTTTGGGCAACATAGATCAAAAGAGCCAGATGGCGAAAATTTTGGTGCAGGTGAAGGATCCCCTCGGAAAGGAGGGCAGGTCGGGTCGGATGCCCCTGCTGCTGAACAGCTTCGTCTCCCTTGACATAGTCGGTTCCCGTATTCCCGAAGTGGTGGAAATCCCTCGCAAAGTCGTAAAAGAGGGAAATCGGGTCTGGATTTTTGAAGAGGGACGACTGAAAATCAGGACAATCGATCCGGTTTGGGAAGATGAGAAGAGTCTCTATGTCCAAAACAACATCAAATCCGGCGAGATGATTGTCACATCGGAAATGTCGACAGTTGTAGACGGTATGGCAGCTCGCCGCTCCGGAATCGGGGCATCCGGCGGTCGGGAAACCAAGGCTGCCAAATTGGCCCCAAAAAGCACGGCAAACGACAAGTCAAAATGACCACAAGGAAAAATGGACAGCGAGAAGACAAAAGGGATTGAAAAGAGAGGACCCATAGCCTGGATGGCCGGAAACTCGGTGGCGGCCAACCTGTTGATGCTTACGCTATTGATAGGAGGGGTCTTTACGGGGCTGCAAATCAAGCAGGAGGTTTTTCCCTCCTTTACCCAGAATCGGGTGAAAATAACGGTATCCTATCCGGGTGCCAGCCCCGAAGAGGTGGAGCGGGGGATCATACTGGCCGTCGAACGGAATGTCCAAAGTCTGGATGGCCTCGAAGACATCAACTCCACAGCCAGTGAAGGAATGGCTACCGTTGTTATCGACGTGATGGACGGGACCGACCTTCAGCAGTTTCTTTCCGACGTGAAAAGCGGCGTGGATACTATCGCCACCCTTCCCGAAGATGCCGAGGAGCCGCGCGTAGTGATCCCCACCAGGCGAAGAGAAGTGATATCGTACGTTCTGTTTGGAGAGCAAAGCGAAGCCGTATTGCGGGCAACGGCCGATG
>CAZLTI010000258.1:0-3673 GCA_964562335.1 uncultured Pseudomonadota bacterium
CCTACTCCGACACTTCCGGTATCCTCGATGGACAGAGAGCAAAAAACGGTGGATTTCCTCCGTCCAAAAACTGCCTTTCCCTATTATCGAAGGCGAAACGCCAAAAGGAAACAGCAATGAAAACCAATAGAGAGCGCAACGCCCAACGCGAATTCTTAAAGGATCATGTTCGTTTAAGGACGAATTTTTCCCAAACCGACCAGAATCGGCGAATCCCCCCGCCTCCCATTGAAAAGGCGTTTGGCGCGGAGGCCGAAAGAGTGCCGCTGCAAGCTCCCGGACAGTGGTCGACCATTCAACCTATCGATATCACCAAAGCGATAGAAAATAGGAGAAGCTGCCGCAAATATCTGGAGCAGCCCCTTTCTCTCGAAGAGTTGGCATATCTGCTGTGGGCCACGCAGGGGACCAGAAGCGCCAACATTTCCGGTTCCGCCTACCGCACAGTGCCGTCCGCAGGATGCCGGCACGCTTTCGAAACCTACCTGGCCGTTTTGAACGTACAGGATCTAAAGCCTGGAATTTACCGCTATCTGCCCTTGGAGCACGAACTGCTGCTTGAGTTCGAAGCGGAAAGACTAGCGGAACAGCTGAAAACAGCAGCCCTGCATCAATCTTTTGTCGGCAAATCTGCCGTAACGTTTATTTGGACTGTCATCCCCTACCGCATGGAGTGGCGTTACGGTCCCGCATCCTACAAAGTGCTTGCCATCGATGTCGGTCACGTCTGCCAAAATCTCTATTTGGCCTGCAGCGCCGTAAGCGCGGGAACCTGCGCCATTGCCGCCTATCACCAAGATAGAATGGATGCCCTGCTGCGAGTCGACGGCGAAGAGGAGTTCGCTTTATACCTTGCCCCGGTGGGGAAAGTGTAGAGGAGCCGTAGTGCCGCAGATACGGTAACATCGCAACCGCCGTTTGGAGTCCTCTCCCCAAGTGTGAAGGTTAGTCCCTGCCTACATCGCTTTCTTGATGATTTGAGCCTCTCCTCGCGTTTGAAAGTTAGCAGTTGATATCTCCGCAAAAATTTTTCTATTCATTTCTCTGCCTGGCAATTTTTTTTGTTTTATATGTTGACAAATATTTTTTTGTTGGATATTATTAGCAATAAATTTTTTGTTAACTGGCAAAAGGAGGCGGTATGAATGATACAGATAAACACGACTTGAAACCATTGACCACTACTTTGGGGACTCCGGCAGACGGTGAAGAGCGATATTTCAGGCGCAAAAAAACGGAAGCCAAAATTTGGAAAACGATCGGTCGTGGGCAGGATATTTTTCTGGCGTCGCCAAGAAGGGTGGGAAAAAGCTCCCTGCTGAAACATCTGGAGCGAAACCCGCAGCAGGGATATTTTGTTCGCTACAAAGCGGTGCAAGCTATTGACAGCATCGACGAGTACTTTAAGCAGATCTACAGATTGCTGTTGGAGGAGGATTCCATCTTTTCTCATTATCAACGGCGTTTTCGGCAGCTAAAGGGAGCCCTGAAAAGGTTTGCCTCTCGAATTCGAGGAATCGGCCTGGAGGGGGTGGAAATCGATTCCGAAGACCGTACGGACTATTACGAAGAGTGCCGCATTCTGATCGAGAGCCTGCCCGAGGGATTCGACACTGTGGTTCTGCTAATCGACGAATTCCCGGACGCCGTTGGCAATATACTCGAAATCGCCCCCCGAGAAGGAGTTCGCTTTCTCCAATTGATTCGCGATATGCGCCAGGAATTCGACTCAGTGGCGATCCGCTTTGTCTATACCGGATCCACTGGTTTGGGCAATGTGGTAAAAAGGTTGGGACGTCTTGATCTGACGAACGATATCCAGCGTATTCCCGTGCCTCCGCTTAGCCGGAAGGAAGCCAGGGAGTTGATCCAAAGATTGGTTTTGGGAAAACAACAGGAGCAACCCGATTTTGCGCTGGAAACGGAAGTGATCGACTCCATAGTAGAGATCGGCAGTTGGCTGATCCCCTACTATATCCAAATGATACTAGAGGAGCTGTTTCAGCGTTTTTTAGACTCGGGAAGAGCGATTACGAAGAGCGCGCTACCCGCCGCAATCGACAGGATCATTCGGGACCGCTATAGCTACCAGGATTTCTTCGAAAATTGGAAGACTCGTTTGAGGCAGGCGTTTGATAAAACGGAGGAATACCGCTGCGCGCTAGATATTTTGAACTCCATTGCAATCAAAGGAGAGCTGGACCGCGACAGCTTGGTCGATCTCTCCGTCAAACATGGAGTGGAAGAGACAAACAGTGTAACGGATATTCTGGAATATGACGGATACATTTACAAAGACGGGGACTCCCTCTACAAATTCAACTCGATTATTTTAAAGGAGTGGTGGTATGTCAATGTCGCAACCTGAACGTTCCATAGCGGCAGTCTACAATCCGCTGAACCTGGACAAGCGCAGTTTGTTGGAGAGTTTTGTCGTCCGCCAAAGAGAGTTCGACAAGGTGTTTTGCGGCCTGAAAAACAGCCTTCTCGACCACATCTCCCAAAATTACCTGCTTCAAGGCCAGCGCGGATCGGGAAAAACCACCCTGCTCGCCAAACTGCGCTATGCCCTGGAGGATTCGCCAAGTCTGTCGCATCTGTTGCCGATTCAATTTATGGAGGAGCAGTACCATATCTTTTCCCTCGACCGCCTGTGGCAGACGATAGCGGAGGAGCTGGAGGAAAAATCGGGGTTCGAAAATCTGTCGAAGGAGCTAGATTCCTACGGGGCGGACGACGATCTTTTCCTCCCCCTGCGAAAACGTTTGCGAAAACGGCGCAAAAAACTGGTGCTGCTGATCGACAACTTCGGCGATATTTTGGATAGGCTGAAGGAAAAGGAGCATAAAAAACTGCGGGACATTTTGCACGAGACGGATCTACAAATCGTCGCCGCATCGACCAAAACCCTGGAGGCGACCTACCGGCACGACAAGCCCTTTTTCGAGAATTTTCAGACCGTCTATCTGGGTGGGCTGACCGCTCGGGATGTTCTGCTCCTTTTGCAACATCTGAGCGGACGGCACGGCAATCAAAAGGTGCTGGACATTGTGGCCAATCAAAAGGGACGTATCGAAACCATTCGGCGCCTGACGGGAGGGGTGCCCAGGACCGTTGTGCTGCTGTACGAGGTTTTTATGGACGACAGCGCCAGCGTATTCGAAGATCTGGAAGGGATACTGGACAGGGTTACGCCGCTTTACAAACACAAAATGGACGATCTGCCAACGCAGCAGCAGGCAATCGTCGATGCCATTGCCATGAATTGGGACGGCATGCCTACCGCCGAGATATCGAACCGGACGGGGATCAAAACAAAAGCGGTTGCCGCACAGTTGAAGGGGCTGGAAAAAAGCGGATTGGTCCTCTCCCGTTTGGTGGACGGAAAAAACAAGATGTATCAACTGGAGGAGCGATTTTTTAATATCTGGTATCTGATGCGTTGCGGATCGAAGAAGAAAAAACGGCAGGTGTGGTGGCTGGTCCGTTTTCTACAGGAGTGGTGCACTGCGGAGCAGCTGCAAACCCGCGCCAGAAGCCATATAAAAATGGCAAAAGCGGGCCGATTGCGCCCAAGGGGAGGCTACTATATGGCGGAGGCTCTCTCTCAAGCGCTCCCCGACCCGATCCTGCGCTATGAAGTCCGTTCCACAACCAAGGAATTTCTTTCCCA
>CAZLTI010000259.1:0-3621 GCA_964562335.1 uncultured Pseudomonadota bacterium
TCTGTACCCCCGCATCCATCATGGACAGCGATCCTCCGCAAACGCTCGCCATGGAGGAGGAGCCATTCGATTCGGTAATTTCCGACACAATTCTAATGGTATAGGGGAACGACTCCTGGGATGGCAGAACGTGCTGCAGACCTCTTTCGGCCAGATAGCCGTGGCCGATTTCCCGCCGTCCCGGAGGGCCCAATCTTTTTACCTCTCCGACGGAATAGGCGGGAAAGTTGTAATGCAGATAGAAGCGCTTGAAGTGCAGGCCGGTCGGATCGTCGACCATCTGTTCGTCGTTTTTCGTTCCCAAGGTGGTGGCAACCAGAGCCTGCGTCTCTCCCCTCGTAAACAGTGCGGAGCCGTGCGCGTTGGGGAGCAGGCCCAGCTTGCAGCCAATGGGGCGCACTTCGTTGCTTTTCCTTCCGTCGATCCTTTTGCCTCTTTTTAGGATGTCTTCGCGGACGATCTTCTTTTCCATGCTTTCGACGACAGCGGAGACATCCCCTCTCGAATACTCGCCGTCTTCCGGGGCCAACTCCTCATAGGCTCTTTGTTTCAGCTCGTATAGGGCGCTGGAGCGTTCGCTTTTCGTCGGGATTCCCAAGGCTTTCTTCAGATCCTTGGCAATCAGTTTCCTGACCGCACCTTCCAGTTTTCTGTCCGTTACCGGCACCTCGACAGCGCGCTTCTCCCTACCGATCTCTTCCCAAAGCTGCTTTTGCAGCTCAAGTAGCGGCTGAACCGATTTTTGACCGAACTCCAAAGCCTCCACCATAACCTCTTCGGAGACCATCTTGCTTCCCGCCTCTACCATCACGATCGCATCCTCTTTGGCCACCAGCATCACATCCAGTTCGCTTTCCGCCATTTGATCTTGCGATGGATTGGCGACAAACTGTCCGTCGATCCGTCCCACCCGGATGCCGGCTATGGGGACCCGGTAGGGAATGTCGGATATCAGCAGAGCGGCCGAGGCTCCAAGCAAAGCGGCTACAACGGGGCTGGCCGCATCGTCGTAACTGACAACCGTCGCAATGACCTGGGTCTCGGCGGAGTACCCCTCTTCGAACAGAGGGCGCAACGGCCTGTCCATAATTCTAGACATCAAAGTCTCGTGCTCCGAAGGCTGCCTTTCCCGCTTGATAAAACCGCCTAGAATCTTACCTCTCGCGTAGGATCTCACCTGATAGACACAGGTCAACGGGAAGAAGTCGAAGTCTGCATCCTTTTTCGCTGCGGTTGCCGTCACCAAAACGGAGCTGTTTCCGTAGGTAACGAACACGGAACCGTTGGCCTGTTTGGCGATTTGGCCAGTTTCCACGGAAAGTTTCTTTCCCAAGTATTCGATTTCAATTCTTTTCATATATCTCATTCCTAAGAACACCGCCTCGCTTTTTGCATTCCGCCGACGGAGTTTCATTTGGGGAAAAAGAAAAACCCGGCTCGAAGGCCGGGATTTTTTATTTTCTGATTCCCAGTTCTTTAATCAGTTCGCGATACCGATTTACGCTTTTTCCCTTCAGATAATTCAGAAGGTGTCTTCGTCTGCCAACCAGTTTCAATAGACCTCTCCTCGAATGATGATCGTGTTTGTGCTCCTTCAGATGTTCCGTCAAGTAGGAGATTCTGGCTGTCAGTAGAGCGATTTGCACCGAAGAGGAACCTGTATCGCTTTCGGAACTGCCATGTGTTTTCACTATCTCTTTCTTCTGTTCCAGGGTAAGCATATTTCTCCGCGCCTTGTATCCAGCAGGTTCAAACGAGAACCTTGGACGGTTGAAAACGATACTGGGAATCCTGGCTGAATTCAAGATTCCCGATCGCAATTAGGCGATTGTTCCGATTCACTGCCAAAGCCCGGACCGAATTTCGGTTCTTTTGCGAAATCAGTACGGATTTTGCGGAAATCCTCACCTGCCTTCCGTTTCCGACATCCCTTTCACAATCTCCGGCGACGTTCACGACATGCCAATCCGGCAGAAGCGATTTGGGATCGACGAACAGTCTCTCTATTTCAATTTTGTCCAATTTTTCAATCTGATCGAGCTTGACTGCCTTGTCAAGCGTAAAAAACTTGCCGCATTTCGTGCGCGTTAGACAGGCCAGATAGGCTCCCGTTCCCAGCCGTTTCCCCAGATCTTCCGCCAAAACGCGGATATAGGTCCCCTTTGAACAACAGACCGAGAAGCGGAGTCGGGGAGGATGGAACTGCACATCGCGGATGGCATGGATGGTAACGCTTCGAACCTGACGCTCCACCTCGACCCCCTCGCGCGCATAGGAATACAGCCTCCTTCCTTTGAAGCGCACCGCCGAGAGCATCGGGGGAAGCTGTTCGATCTCTCCTTCGAACTCCTTCAGTACTTCGGATATGCGTTTTGCGTTGCACTCCGGTGTCAGGGGCACCTCCGTTTTCTCCCCTTCTTCGTCCTGAGTACTGGAAAAGGCTCCCAACCGCACCGTTACGTCATAGGTCTTGTCCTCCCGATTGAACAGGGGAACGAGCTTTGTCATTTTCCCTAGGAAAAGGGGCAGTACGCCTCCGGCAAGAGGATCCAAAGTGCCCACGTGGCCTATTTTTTTCTGTCCCGTCAGGCGCTTTAGACGTTGCACAACGCCGAAGGAGCTAATTCCGACAGGTTTGTCGATATTAATAATTCCGTCCAATCGTGCTGGGAATCGTCATGGGTTTGGAATATCCGGGGCACCAAAAGAAACGCAACGAGTCGATGTATTTGGAGGTTCGAACACCGGCTAGTCCGCCGGATTCATATCGGGATAGGGATCGGGTATTTCGAGACAAACATCCTTGGCGTAACCCGGAATGCGCATCGATTTGTCGGTCATGCAAAAGTCCCGACCTTCCAGTATGTTTTTCCCAAAAATATAGATTGGAGAGCTTTTGCCTTCCAGGGACTCCCGGTCGTACGATTTCGCCCTTTCCGCAACCGATTCGTTTCTATTTTGAAATTTTAAAAAGGATGCCGCGCCGTACCTCCTTTTCAGCATCTTTTGCGTATAGTGGGGAGCAATTATGGTGCCGGTGGCGTTGTTTCCCCCAAAACCCTTGGCATTGATAAAGGCCATGTCCATCCGGTTCGCTCCTACATCCAGATGCTCCCGGTCTATCCTTAAATTGCTGTGGTGGACATCCTCCGCCACTTCGTCTATGGAAAAAATGCCGGGTATCAGTCCGTACTTCCACGTCCCCAAAGCGGAATCGATCTGATCTCCCGCCGCCGCTCCCAGCGAATGTCCCACATAGCTTTTGATGGCCGCCACCGGCCAGTTTTCGATGCCGAACGCCTTGGCGACCTCGTTTATTCCGTGGGACTCGGTCACCCGGTTTTGCGGCGTTCCCGTTCCATGGGAGTGGATGAAGCTTCTATCACGGACGCGATCCGCTCCGAAAATGGATCGGGCCGAACCCAATGCCCTCGCTATCGTCAAGTAGTTGCCGAATCCCGGCGACGCGATCGATTTTTTAAATCCATCGGCATCGATAAAAATGTCGCCTATGGAGCCATAAATTTGCGCTCCCAATTCCATCGCCAATTTGTCGTCAAACAGAACGACAAACTGCGCCGATTCGGCCAAGGCGAATCCGCAGTTGTTGCCAAAAGGGCG
>CAZLTI010000260.1:0-1245 GCA_964562335.1 uncultured Pseudomonadota bacterium
CCTTCACATTTTCCAAGGCCGTCACGGGCGTAACGACCAACGGCAGCGATACCAACTGCACTGGCGGTTCGGTTCTGCTCTCCACAAGTAACGATTTCGCCGAAGGCACATGCATCCCGCTGGCACAACCCGCTAGTAGCGACGATACCACTTTTACCGTAGGCAGCAACAGCGGCCTGGCCGCGAGCACGGATTATTACGTCAAGGTGACCAAAGACGTGAAGGAAAACGAGTACAAAGAAGTTGGGATGAAAGAAGAATATACCGACTCCTTTACCACCAAAACGCAACCGAGGGTAACTGGCATCGATCCAAGCAACGGCAGCACGCAGACTATACAGGACTCCTTAAAACCGAATATCCAAATCGCCTTTTCCGAGGCGATGAATGCTGCGATAGAACCCGATGAAAGTGGATACTGCACCGGTTCCATTCAAGTCTTTGTCAAAGGTAACAAAAACAGCTGCGTAAAGATATCGAAAGGAACTCCCTTCGCATCAGCAGACAATAAAACCTTCACGGTAAAACCGACAGCCAATCTGACGACCGATGCAACATATAAAATCAGACTGACGGATGCGATAACGAGCGCTTTCGGTTTTCCTCTGGGCGGGACGGACGTCAGCGAGGACGGATACAGCGAATTTACCGCACGTGCCCAAAGAAGGGTTACCGGATTGGAGCCGACGGGCGACAACATAAGCGTTATTAGTGCCATTCGAGCGACCTTCGACGAAAAGATAGACCACAGCACCGTGACGGTGGATACCGATGGCGGCGCTTGCGACAACGATGTGCACTTCCTGGTGGCCACCGACAGCGATTATAACAATTGCATCAAGATGACAGGGGTGACTCGCGATGTGGACGATAAGATCTTTACCGTCAGCCCGGCCTTCCCTTTGAAGGCTAGCACCCAGCACTGGATTAAAATCGCCGGCGTCAAGGACAGCGACGGAGCGACCCTCGCCAACGACTCGACCACTGCGACTTTCACGACCAACAATATAGATTTCATAAAGTCCGTCACTCCGGGGGACGGTAGCGGGGACATATCTTTGGACACGAACATAGCCATCGAATTCGGCTTAGCCTTGAAACCCGAAACGGTAACGACCAACAATTCGAACGCTGCCTGCGACCAAGGGAGGTTTCAGGTATCCCATAGCAGTTTTGCCACAAACTCCTGCGTGCGGATGTCGACCGCTACGGCCGCCGCCAGCAACGGCAACAAAACCTTTACGG
>CAZLTI010000260.1:1255-3507 GCA_964562335.1 uncultured Pseudomonadota bacterium
TCCACAAACCTGGAGCCCGACAAGACCTACAAGATCAGGCTGACTTCGGGCATTCAGGATGCTTCGGACAATACGGTCGTCAACACCGAGGTGCCGATCAGCAGCTTTGGATTCAGCACGATCAAGCGGCCGATAATCAAAGACAATAAACTGCAGTCTCCCGATCCTACGACAAACACCGCCCTCAGGCCCGTTATTAAGATAAAGTTTAGCAAAGACATGAGTACCGACAGCGTGACCACCAATACTGAAAATACGAATTGCGACAAGGCCTTTATGGTGTCCAAAAAGAGCGATGGCTTTACGAATGGCCCATGCGTGCAAATGTCGACCTCCAAAACCGGAGAGGCGGATTTCTCGGACACCGATAAGAGCATATTTTGGATCACGCCCTCCGGCGACCTGTCGGCAGATACGACCTACGACGTCAGGATCACGAATGCCGTCAAGGACAATACCCGCTTCGGGATCTCTTCGAACTTCGATAATGGCCACAAGGAGTTTACGTTTGTAACCGGATCCGGGGTGGCTGGCACTTGGCTCCTGCCCGATCCTACGACGGACCTTCAATATAGACCCTCCATCAGAATTTCCTTTGACACGGATATTAGTAACGATACGGTGACGACCAATACCGACAATACGAACTGTGACAAATCCTTTCAGATCTCCACGGCCACGGATAATTTTGCCGCCTCCTCCTGCATCCAAATGGTTGGCGTGGACGCCACCAGGGACGCTAGCGGCAATAGTATCTTTACCATCGCTCCGAACGCAAACTTGTCGGATGCGACTGAGGACTATATCGCCCGAATCATCGCCCCTGGCAACAGCGACAACATCCCCCCCATCGAGGATGCTTCGGGCAATCCGATATCTATCGCCAATCCGACGCTTTCGTTCCAAACCGCAAGCGCATTCGAATGGCGCCTTCCCGATACCGGCTATATGAGAGATAATCCGGACGTGACCGGCGACGATGGCGAGCAACCCCCCCGCCACCCTCTTTCCTATACGAAAATTAAAGACAACGACAATAGCTCGGACGTTGCCATTTTGGACAATAATACGGGCCTTTTCTGGCAAAATTCGAAAGTTTCCGATAATGGTAAGAAGACTAAACCTCTTGCAGCATCGTACTGCCAAACAACCCTGAACATCGAGGGCAAAAAAGGCTGGCGTTTACCGACTATAAAGGAATTTATCATGTTTGCCGATTATGGGAATGGGAGAAAGGAAGCTCCAATTCTCCATCCGGATGCTACATTTCTCCCATACGATTCCGATTACTATTGGTCATCTACTGATAGCAAAACAAACAGCGGCAGTTCCTGGGTAATCCATGTAGGAACCGGCGCGATGGCGGGAATTGACAATACCACCACGCAGCGTAATTTTATTTGCGTTCGAGACAGTTGGTAGTCCTGTTTAAGGAAGCGTTGACGAAAATTTTCCAAAGTCGTTTCGCGGGTTCGAACTGCGATCGGACAGTGGACTGCGTACACAAAGGAGATCCTCTACTATCTAAACGAATGTTGATTCGCTTAGGAAATTGAATTTTATAAAAAGGGGGAGATATGAAAAAGATACTGTTTTTTTTAATTCCGACGTTGCTGTTCGTCTACATTGAGGCGTTTTCTCAAACGCGCTTTACCAAGAATGATACAAAAAAAACGGTGAGGGATAATTCGACGGATTTGATATGGTGGATGGAGGTATCAGATGCCACGGTGGATTGGAAAACGGCTTTGCAAAAATGTGAAGACTCGACTCACGATGGAAAAGAGTGGCGGTTGCCTAAAATAAAGGAGCTGGTTAGCATCACCGATTATGACCGCGCAGATTACCTCTATTCCGTTTTTGGAAAAGGCAATCTGAATAACTATTGGTCGTCTACTGAAAATGCCAGGGAGAATACACAGGCATACAAAATGCAGAACAGTACCGGCCATATCGCCCTTGATGAGCTTAAAACCGCAAAACATAATTATCGTTGCGTTAAAAGCGACCCGAATCCGTAGCGGCCATGTCTCTACTCCGCTGGATAGAACAACCGAAAAACATTATTTATCGTTGAATATAGATTTGGGGTCGGACCAGACTAATTAACTGATAATATTAATTTTTTCCATGTATATTGGCTATATTTATTCCTTAAAAGCCTATTTTATGCAGCAAAAAACCGAATTTAAAGGCCATCTATAATCAAGCGACAGGATGGCCGGTCTGTAATGTTTGTGTCCTCCATTCTC
>CAZLTI010000261.1:0-3476 GCA_964562335.1 uncultured Pseudomonadota bacterium
CGGTCATCGCTATGAATCCCAACAACGGCGAAATACTGGCGACGGTCAGCTTTCCCTCTTTCGACCCTAACGAATTCTCCCAGAGGATCAGCTACGACCGATGGAAGCAGTTGACCAGCGACCCGTTGAAAACGCTGCATAACAAATGCATCAAAGGAGTTTACGCTCCGGGTTCGACATTCAAAATGGCAGTGGCGATAGCGGCACTGGAGATGGGGATCATCACGCAAAAAACGAAACTCCAGTGCGACGGATACTATCGCTACAAGCGATTGAAAGTGCACTGCCACAAACGATCCGGTCACGGCGCCATAAACGTCCTTTCCGCTATCGAGCAGTCGTGCAACGTCTTTTTTTATCGCCTGATACTGGAAATCGGAGCGGACAATCTCCACACCTATGCGCGCAAGCTGGGGTTGGGAGAGCCTACCGGAGTCGACCTATCCAACGAAGTGAGCGGAACAATTCCCACCCGGCACTGGAAACGGAAAACTTTGGGAGGCCGCTGGTACGCCGGAGATACGCTCCCTCTGGGGATCGGACAGGGATTCGTTTCCGTCACCCCTCTTCAGCTTGTCAACTACGTCAATATCATCGCCAACGGCGGCTATCTGGTGCGGCCGCGCATCGTCAAAAGCATATTGACCGACTATCCCAATATCGTCATGAGCGAGACGAAACAGCTGATCGAACGGGTGAAAGAACAGGAAAGAAAGAGGGTCGATATCGACTCCAAATTCCTGTCGATCGCAAAAACGGGAATGGCGCTTAACGTTCAAAGCAAAAGAGGAACGGGCAGAAGAGCCCGATCCCGCGTGGTTCCCATCGCCGGAAAAACCGGAACGGCCCAAGTCGTAAGCCTGAAGACCAGAGATCGCGTCAAGAAGGAGAAGGGAGAGATCGAAAAGCGGTTTCTGGATCACTCCTGGTTCGTCGGGTTCGCTCCTATCGAAAAGCCGAGATTTTCGGCCGTCGTGCTGATTGAAAACGGCGGGTCCGGCAGCAACTCCACCCCTCTGTTCAGGAAGATAGCGGAATACTATTTTACGGAGATTTCCGCCCTAACCGAAGAGGAGAGGCGGCCCTTTAGTTTATCCAGCCTGGAAGCGGCCACATGAAATTCGGACAGCACAAAAAAATCCTACTGGCTTCCGGATCGCCCAGAAGAAAGGAGTATCTGGAGCGTTACGGTTTCGTTTTTAGAGTAGCCGCTTCAAATATCGACGAAAAGATGGAGGATGGCGAACAACCGTTGACCTATGCGATGAGGATGGCGACGGAAAAGGCGGAAGCCGTCGCGAAAAGCTGCCTGTCGGACGAAGTTATTCTGGCTGCGGATACGATCGTCGTGCTGAAAGGAAGAGTGCTGGGAAAACCGGCCGATCTTTCGGAGGCGATCGAGATGCTGGAGGATTTGAACGGCCGCACCCACGAGGTTGTTACGGCCTACGCCATTCTCAGTCCGACCGACAACAAAGTCGTCAAGAACTACTCCCGCACCAAGGTGCTGTTCTGTCGGGTCTCCCCGGAGCATATTCGGGCCTACGTCGAATCGGAGGAGCCGCTGGACAAGGCCGGCAGCTATTCCGTTCAAAATACGGGGACCTTTTTGGTGGAAAGGATCGAAGGTTCCTACAACAATGTCGTCGGATTGCCCATCGAAAAGGTGATTCGGGATCTTCTCAGGCACGGTTTTATTTGGTAGGTATGACTTACGTTTTTTTTTGCGAATGATTTTTCTCCTCCTCCACCCGCGAAAAGCGACAGTGCGTCGGCAACTGCTGGGAGTCGCCGTTTTCCTGCTGCTTCAAGGTACGGCAATGGCCCAGGAGGTCCTGTTTCTTCCGCAGGGCGTTTGGCGTGCGGACTATTCCTACAGCAGAAAAGAACGGAAAAACATCTTCGAAAGCGGCAGAAGCAAAGACTCGATTCTGGAGCGAAAGAGAAAAAAGGAGGGAATTCCTTCCGGCCAGGTTTCCGGCAGCATTTCTCAGGAAAGTACTGAGCATACGCTGGAATTCCACTACGGTCTGACGCGCAAATTCAACCTTGGACTGAAAATTCCCCACTACTCCAAAAAGCGAAATGCGGACACGCTGAAGGACAATCAAGGGAGCAACGGAGCCTTTATCGAAGCCAATCGCTCCGCATCCGCCGAAGGGATGGGAGACATCGAGATCGCATTTTCCGGAAGGTGGCTCTACACCGACGAACACGACGTTCGGATCGGACTCCTCTACAATCACGACAACGCCCCCTACAACTTTGAAAACAGCAGGGAGCTGCCGATCGGAACCGGCTGCCGTGAAGTTTCGCTCTTCTTTCATTGGATTCGCTATGCCATCGCATCCAACCTCCATACGAAATTCCTGTTTCTCGAAATGTTTACGATGGATGGGAAGACAAAAGACGCTCTAGCGGAAGAGAGGACGATCCAGCGCTCCAACAGCCGCAAAATACACCTGACGGTGGCAACCAACCACAGGGAATGGCATTATGGCTTCGGCATCCGGTTTAGCGATCAGGCGGGAACCGTCATCGGGGGAGTGGGGCAGAAAGACGGCTCTCTTTCCTATACCTACGAGCTGTTTTTCGACTACGGCAATCTATATCGGTTGGAACGGGGAGCGATAGCCTCTCCCTGGAGGGCAGGCTTTCGCTACGGCAGCGTGGTCGCGGGATCGAATGCATACGATACGACCGAAATCGGATTTAGAGTCGCCCGGTTCTTCTGACAACCGAAAACAAATCGCTCCGGCCGGTAGAGGAACCGATAGACATTCCGCAAACGGTCGGATAGAATCCCGCTCAAGGAGGCGGACGAGTCTCTGGTGGGCTCCCCGGTCTTCAAAACCGTGCGTGGGGCTGCAATACAGTCCCGGGTGGGTTCGATTCCCATGCGCCTCCGCCACACTTTTAGGCAACCGACCTCCAAAACCTGCACGAACCGAACGACCACAATCCTTGACCAAGGGCGTTCCAATATCTCCTCTTCCGGATGCCTGGCAAACCGGACGGTTAGTCAAGCATTTTCATGCCGACGGGAATTCACATATTCCAGCAAAGCTTCGTTGACGCGGGTCTGCCAGCCCTTGCCCTGCGATTTGAAGTGCTCCACCACCCGAGGGCTCAGGCGGATCGTCACTTTCGTTTTGGTCGGGGCCTTTTGAGGGCGGCGCGGAGTCAGCTCCCTCTTCCACTGCTCGACGTCGCCCGTGGTGTGGGTTCGGATAAAACGTGGCCAGTCTGGAAACAGCTCTTTATGAGGGCGCATTTTTTTTATCATTTCCGTTGGAATGGGCGGGGACTCGACCGAATAAAAATCATCGGGGGTCATTTTTTTCTTTTTCATAGTCTTTCGTCTCTCTTTTGTTGGCGCGGCGTAAACTGATAATCCGCGTTTTTGGCGGACGTTCGGTATAAACTAAACTATGCAACCGATTTTTAATAAATCCAAGTGAGACAAGACGCGTTTC
>CAZLTI010000262.1:0-3453 GCA_964562335.1 uncultured Pseudomonadota bacterium
TAAAAACCGATTGGCAAGGTTCTTTAGAGAGGTTTCCGTTTTGTTTTCCAAAACAAACCCGCGAGTGGTCCTCCTTCCCCATCGCTTGCGCAGTTCTCCCTCCCACCCCCGGCGAGGAAAGCACTCCGCCAACCGCTCGTACAGATCGTCGGCATACAGTTCGAGACGCAGATGTCGAATTCCGTTTTCGCTTAGCCTTTCGGCCAAATCCAGAATATAGAGATCCCTGTCGTGGAACAAAATCGTACCGTGCCTGTTCTCCAGCAGCGGCATAAACTGCGTGGGGCGGTCTTCGCTGGCACAGGTCAGCTCCAAAGGAGAATCGCCGTCCTGTTGAAAATGGTCGCGTACCAGCTTTCTGGCGGAATGGAAGACTTCGATCCTGCCGCACCCCAGCAGTTCGGTTTCGACCGGTACCTTTTGCGCAATACATTTCAACTCCTCCATCGGAATCTGATTGGAAAGAACGACGCGTCGAAGAGCGGGACCGAAAATATCGATCCATCTTCCGATGGCGGTGCCATTGAAGCTTCCGGATTCCAAAGAGAGCTGAAGGTCCACTTTCGGATACCGTTCGGCCAGCCAGGTGCCGGCTCCCGGATCCGCAAACCTGACGGCATCGACCTGCCGAAGGATACGGATATCGCTTTCCCGCAGCGTTTCCAGTTGCCGTTCTCCGACGGGAATGCCGAAGTCAAGGAGCACTCTCTTTCCGTTGGCCTTCAATGAACGGATACACGCTTCCGTGTCCCTCTCCGCGATTTGCCCCCATCTGGAGAGGGAAGCGGTTTGAAGCAGCACCTCCCCGACGGGGATGCGGCATACGGTTTCCAGATTTTCGGTACGAAAAAGATTCAGCAGGTGGTTCATGTGCGGCGCTTGACCATTCGGGCGATATTGCGTTTTTCGATTCCCTCCTGCCAGTCCAGCCAGGTTATGGCATTCGGTTGAGCCGTCTCCATGGGATACTCCGACATGTCGGTCATTCGTGCGATTTCCATTCGAATCGTATCCCCCCGGAAGGGCAGTATCTCCAGCGTGTCTCCCCTTTTTAGTCTGTTTTTTGCTTGAAAGGCAAGACGCCCTCTTTTCGGGTCCGTTTCCAATACCGTTCCCGCCATTTCATAGCGGCAGCGGTTCCCGGTCTGTCCATCGAAAACCGAATCGGCGCCGGCAGGCGATCTAAGCGATCCATCGGTATAGTCTCTGTAGGGAACCTTTTGCAGCTCTTCGAGGTAAACCGAAGGTTCGGAAAGGTTGCCCCGCTCCATTTCGTGCAGTGCCCGGCGATAGGTCCGCACGGTGGAAGCGATATAGAGGCCGCTCTTCATTCTCCCCTCGATCTTGACGGCGTCTATTCCCAATTCCGGGAAGCGATCGAGCAGGGCGATTCCGCAAAGATCGCGGGAACTGAAAAAATAGCCGTTTCGGGACCGGCCGTCCGCAGCGGTCAGATTGTATTTGAAGCGGCAGTTTTGAATGCACCCGCCCCGGTTGCTGTCTCGTCCCGACAGATAGTTGGATATGGTGCAGCGGCCGGAGTAGCTCATGCACATGGCGCCGTGTATGAAAACCTCCACCTCCATTTTGGTTTTGCGCTTCAGTTCGGCTGCCTCCTGCAGAGTAAGCTCCCTTCCCGTCACGATCCGTCTGACTCCCTCCCTTTGCCAGATGCGGGCATTTGCGGAGTTGAGAACGGATGCCTGCGTGGAGAGGTGAATCGGAAGGTCCGAATGCCGCTTTACCGTTTCGACGACCCCGAGATCGGAGCAGATCACGGCGTCCGGTCCGAGTTTGGCAAGGATTTGCAGAAAGGGGGGAAGCTGCCGAATTTCGCCGTCGTGCAGGAAGCCGTTCAGCGCTATGTAAACCCTGCAATGCCTTTCGTGCGCAAATCGTATCGCCTCCCCAATTTCGAAATCGGAAAAGTTGTCGGCTGCACTCCTGAGCCCGAACTGCCGCCCCGCAATGTATACGGCATCCGCTCCGTAGAGGACGGCAATTTTCAACTTTTCCAAGTTTCCCGCCGGTGCTACCAGTTCGGTCCTCATAAAAAAAAGAGTTTCGTATGCTTGCCGTAAAAAAGCCGATTCCCCTATAATAGCGCTATCGATAGGATGGCAATAGTACGAATTATAGGAGGTTTACGAAATACTACTACTGCCAATCGATTGAAAACGAAAGGTATTTCCTCTATGGAAAGCTACTTGTCCGATAGCCGCGAACTGGCAATTCCCGTTGGCGGCAAGGAAAAATCCATCGTTAAAGCGATTCCCATGATCTTTTTTTAAGGAGGCATTTTTGGACAGTCAAGTATATATCGTTATCTCGACCGCCAAAAGTCGGGTGGAGGCCGAAAAACTTGCGCACCTGATGGTGGAGAGGCGCCTAGCCGCCTGTGCCCAGGTTTCCGGTCCGATCAAAAGCGTCTATTGGTGGCAGGGCAAAGTGGAATCCCATCCGGAATGGAAATGCATATGGAAGACAACCGGAAGCCGGTACGAGGCTTTGGAATCCGCCATAGTCGAAGCCCACTCCTATGATGTGCCGCAGATCGTCGCCATACCGATCGAAAAGGGAAGCAGGGACTATTTGAACTGGCTGGAGGAGACGCTGCATGTCGAGCCGTAAAGGGGGAGTTTCCTGACGCTATCGGTTTGGAATAGGTTCCGAAGGTCGGTAAAAAACGTCGAACGGTCGGCTCTTTTTCGACCCTAGTTTTGGTAGGACTTGGGGACAAATCCGTCGGGCACTTGAATGCGGAAGGTCTCGTCGTGGATCTTGGCCAGGTAGATTCCCGACTGCAATACCCGGCGCTCCAGATGTTCGGGAGCGTCGACGCAGGCCAGAATGCCGAAGAGGCGTTTGTCCCGATGCTCCCAAAAAAACTGGGGAAAATCGCGGAGGACCTGCAGCAGGCGCTTGTAGCCATCCTCCCGCAAATGGCTCTTCACCTCCACGACAAAGGCTTCGTTGCTTCGGGAATTGGAATAGGCGAATACGTCCAGCTCCATCGTTTTGCCGTTTTTTCTTTTCATAACCCTGGGAGAGACGTATTCCATCTTGAATCGGTTTCGCAACACCCTCTCCATCGAAGGAAAGGCCATTCCTTCGGTAAAGCTGCCGAACTTCTCTCCCAGTCCTCCAATGTTTTTTCCTTGTTCCTCTATCCGTTTCCTCAGTTTGTCGATCTGTCTGTCCGTCTCTTTTTGTTGCCTGCCCGTCTCCTCCTGGGAAGCCCGCAACTCCTGTATCTGTGCATTGACTTGCGCGTTGGTTTCCGCTTGGGAGGCTCGCGACTCTTGTATCTGTCGGCTAGTCTCTTTCAGTAGGCGGTCTATTTCCGCTCTGGATTCCGTCTCCTTTCGTGCCAGCTCTGCCAGCAGCTCTCTATATTCTCGATCAGTCATATTTCCCTGTCGGTTCCGCCAATAGCTCTCTATATTCTCGATC
>CAZLTI010000263.1:0-3443 GCA_964562335.1 uncultured Pseudomonadota bacterium
CCCGCACGTTTCGTCATTCCCGCAAAGGCGGGAATCCGAGCAAAGAACGGGAATCTATACGGAGTTTGGTACGGAAAAGCCGTTCCGGGAAGAATACGCTACTCAACAATCGCGCCCGTATTGGCGTCGATTCGTAGGATTCGCGTTCTGCTTTCGGGAACCGCAAAACCCAGAACAGTCTCTCCCGACCCGACGTCCATCGCATCGCTTCCCTCCATTATCGCAACTATTTCAAGCCGCGACTTGTCGTAGTCCGCTTGATGGAAAGGATACACCAGGGCTTGAAAGTCGGCCTTTCCCCGTTCGTTCAATCGAACGTCCGGAAAAACGACTTTGCCGATATTGGACCGCATGTAGACCGATCCCGCTTTTTCGACGTTGCCTTTGGTTTCGATATCGATCAGTCGGATGGAAAAGCCTATCGACGAGGTTCCGTTTTTCGGAATCGTCAATTCGGATTGAGGCTCGATTTCGATACGGTAGGGAATATCTCCGATTTTGTCGGAGAATTTTTCCTGCTTGGTAATCCCTAGAACCGAACTGCCGGAATGGAGAAAAACCTCCTCCCTTTCGTTCGCAACGGCTAGCGCCCCCTCGAATAGGCTGATGTCCAAACTGCCCTCCCTCTCCACAAACTTGACATTCGTACCCTTGATCTCGGCGGTAGCCGTCGGCGTTATTACGGTCGTCGACTGCAAACCCTTGGGGAAAAACCCCAAAAGGGAGCCGGCATGGAGCATCAGCACATTGGTGAAGCTTCTTTTCGCTCCTTCGACTTCGTAGGACTTTTCGATTGCGAAGCGGGTGTTCTCGTCAAGTCGAATCTCCGTTCCGTCTCTAAGCAGTACCGTGACTTTCCCCGTTTGCAGCGTTACGACGGTATCTTTCGCCTGGAGCATCAATCCCTTCCTGCCCGGCAGAATGCGATGGGAACGCTTGACATGAACACCTCCCGAGGTTCGAACGATGCTTGCGACGGCGTCCAAGGCATAGATCGAGAAAAACGATCCGCTCAGGACCAGTAAAACGGTTGCCAAAATCATCCCTCTCTTCATTGCTTCCCTTCGATATAGTCGGCATTTTTCGAAGCAGGTCGTTCCGCGAAGACCCTGCTTATATTGTGAAACCATATCCCCGCGATGCGGCATTTTTTTTGCACTTATTGCCCAGTTTCAATCTTCGGCAATTGTAGCAGACCGTCCGAATTCGACAAGTGCATAAGAAAAAATCCTCCATTGAGCTTTCGGAAAGGCAACCAATGTTCATAAAACCAGTATCGCTCGCCTTATGGTTCCTTTGCTGTTTCGTTTCCGTTGCGGCCGGCCAGTACGTCAAATCCACCCCGCTTTCCGAAAAGAACGAATTCGGGGGAAAAACTATCGAGCACATGAGTCGGGACTACTCCCTCCATCGCGAATATTTCGGCCGGGAGGGCGAAAGGGTCAAGATGGAGCATATCTTCCCCGACGACTATCCCATTTTGACCGGGATCAAGAGGCTGATTTCCTACTACGGCTCCGGCAAAAAGATCAAAGAGGAGACGGTCTACACGTTTTTGCAGTCGCGCCTCACTATGATCGAACGGTCGATCGAGCACTACGACCGTTCGTCCGGCGAATTGATCAAAAAAGAGACGCACTTCGTAGCGGGCCATATGGGGTACAACATCCTATTTTTTTCGGCGGGACGAAAAAACCGAATCGAATGGTTTTATCCCGATAGGGAAACGGGAATAGTGAAAAGCATTACGTTTCTCGACGACAAGGGGCAGGACTACAAAACCGTCAACTACTATGCCCACCGGACATCCCTAAAAAAAGGCTATTACAAAAGAGTCTACTACAAAGAATACAATCGAAACCGATACTATCGAAAAAGCAGGCAGGAGTGGTATTTTTCGGACGAATACGGAAAGTCGCACGACAACATCTATCGGAAGACCGAAAAGTTCCTGTACCCCGACAATAAGGAAACGGTCGTTCAAACCTACCACTACGACAAACTCGGCAAATTGATCGAAGTGCCGGGCAAACAGGGCGGACACTAGGGCCTAGAAAAGCCAAAAAGTAGAAGTGGAATTGACAAATAAATTGTTTTCAAGGCACTAGGTGTTTGGTCTGTAAATTTCTTACAAAAATAGAAATGAATGATGAACCGGTAAAAAGTCCCAGAGCCGTCATTCCCGCACTGAATTTGCGATACTTTGAGCAAACAACGGGAACGGCAATTCGCGCAATTCTCGACTTTTTACCGGTTCATCATGAATAATAGGAAAGAAGCAAAGATTAATTTAGATTTTTATCTTTTATTTAGCATATTTATAGCATGCTAACGGCCGGGATCAGTGGCTGCGTTAGCAATCCACCGCATCACTTTGTTGGGATATGATTCATCAAAAACCAATTCTTCGTTTCTTCGGAATAGGTTTGGGATTGGTCAAAGATCGAATCGCCTTTACAATCGCAACAATTTGATCGGCCAACCTATTTTCAAGTCGAGCTATTTTCCCGGAAAGTTCCTTGTGCTCCGAAATTAATCGTCTTAAGCCCACAAATGCTCTGACAATGTAAAGACTTGCCTCAACTGCACGTTTCGAATTCAAAACGCTCGCTGCCATGAGAGCACCATGTTCCGTGAATACCAAGGGATTGACAGGAGAGAATTTTAGATTTTCGAGGTGATCACAATTTGTGACTACCTCCTGCTTTTCATTTTTATCCAACCGAAACATGAAATCGTTCGGAAATCTTTCTTTGTTCCTCCGAACCGCTTGATTCAATATTCTTGTCGAGATGCCATAGAATTCTGCCAGATCGGCATCGACAACGACCTTCTCTCCACGAACGAGCAATATCCGATTTTGGATTGCCCCCACATGAATAATCGAACTTGATTCAGCCATATTATTCAGTAGCTTGAATTGAACTGGTCACAATTTGTGATCGCCTCCCTTTTACTTAGAGTTCCCAACGCCTCAATAACCGGCGCAACCATGCTGCCCGGCGCCGAAGGCACGAAGTTAATCGAATTGCTAGCTGTGAATACATCGTTTTCAATCATTCTCATGATTTTGATTACAGCCAAAATCTAGTGCTACGCACGTTTCTTCTCCGTTGACCCATGCATCGCTGCCAGGAGGCAACTCAAATGCCTCACCGGACCCAACAGTCTGTTCTTCCCCACTGGCACTTTTTACAATGAAACTACCCGAAATGACGTAGCCGATATGATTTTCACTCTGCTTTCCAGTTTGTTTGCCCACATGCTCCGACCATCGCCAACCCGGTTTATAGGCGCCTAAACCAACATATGACGTTCTTAAATTCTCAGCAGACCGTGAGCTTCCGTCGAGAAACTCCCAAGTATTTTTTGACTGGGTAAGACTCTTAATGACAATGTCCATTTTCAATGCATTTCCCTCTTACCGATCAGACAGCTAACGC
>CAZLTI010000264.1:0-3419 GCA_964562335.1 uncultured Pseudomonadota bacterium
TGGGGTTATTGGGGTTATTGGGGTCGGACCAAGTTATTATATTAATAATATTGTTATTTTTTCAGAAGATATACCAAATTTCACTATTAAAATCACTATTTTTAGTATGAAAATAGCATCTTTAATATTATCTTACTTGATTATGTGCCATTCGCAGCCTTATCCGGAAGGAATCGGCCTAAACCCGCCTCGAATGGGGGTTGGCTCCGGTTCTTGCTCAGAGTATCGCAATTCAGTGCCGGCGCTTAACTTCGCCGGAACAATATTCTCAAATTGGCTATGACGCGGCAAAATATCAAGCTTTTCAGAGGTTGCCTAAATATCAAATTCCAAAAACTCGCGTGGGCTTAATATAGGTATTTTTTCGTAACTTTTCATAACCAACAAATGCCTTTTGTCACCGCTGATAATACAATCAGCTTTTCCAGATGCGGCAAGTTCCAGATACTTATTGTCTTTTGGGTCAGTACAAGCGGTAATTTGAATATTAGGGACAATATAGATGGACTTATTCATTAGTCGATCTAAAAAAAGGATTCTTTCATAAACGGGTAGGTATGTATCGAATTTTTTTCTGGTCAGAACATTGATTAACTCGTGTACGACCTCCTCGGACAATAAAAAATTCCCCTTCCTGAATCCTCTAGCAATTGCTTTACCCGGCGTGGAATCATTGAAAAGCAGATAGCTGACAAAGACCTTTACATCTGCCACTAACCTAAGATTACTCTTCATTTAATATTTCATTTAGCATTTCTCGAGTCAGACCTCTTTCCTTGGCGGTTTTTGTCGCTTGTTTGGCTATTTTTTCGATACTTCTTTTGTCACTCTGCAATCGAGATAAAAGCATATGAAACAACGAACAAACTTGTAGCTTTTCCGATTCGGGACTATTTTTAAATTTCTGTGCCAAAGGCTTGGAAACAGAAATTTCGATGGTTTCGGTTGTCATGTTTTTTACTCCAATGTTGGCATTACTGACATCCGGGTAAACGTTCGTATAAACCACGTAGATTCAAATATGACAAAGCGGTAATATAGTCGAAAATTTCGCGGAATGACGGTTCTGGGACTTTTTACTCCTGGCAGATGGCCAGATATTTTTCGATCACGGACGACATTCCCGATTCGATGCACTCCACAATCAGAGCATGGCCGATGGAGACTTCGAGGATCTCTCCGATTTCCAGAAACTTCGCCAGATTCTTCAGGTCGAGATCGTGTCCGGCATTAATGCCGATTCCCAACTGCCGAGCGCGGAGGGCGGCCTGCCGATATCCTTTCCAAACCGATTCGCACTGTCCGTCCGCAAATGCGGACGCATAGGCCTCCGTATAGAGTTCGATCCGATCCGTGCCCGTTTCCACCGTCAGGTCCACCTGCCGAATGTCGGGATCCAAAAAGAGGGAGGTCCGCACGCCGTAGCTCTTTATTCGGGCCACGATCTCCGCAAGTTCCCGCCGATGGACCGTAAGGTCCCAACCGTGATCGGAGGTGAGCTGATTGGCGGCGTCGGGAACCAACGTACACTGGTCGGGTTTGGTCTCTTCGACGATTTTGAGGAAATGTTCGGATGGATATCCCTCTATGTTGAATTCTACGTTCGGTCTGTCGGAAAGGAACTCGGCCAAATCGTAGGCATCCCTCACTTTGACGTGCCTTTCGTCCTGCCTGGGATGCACGGTAATTCCATGCACCCCCAATGCGCAGAACCTGTCGGCAAAATCCACGACGTTCGGAAAATCCCGTCCCCGCGAATTTCTCAACAGGGCGATCTTATTCACATTCACACTTAAATGCGTCATTTCCGTTCCTTTTTTTAGAGATTTTTTTGTTTTATCGGGTCGTCCGGATGCAGGCGGAGACTGGACCTCCTTTATTTCCCCCTTTACCGGAGCCGTTTAGAAAGGAAGATCTGTCGGCTCGAATCCGCAGGTTTGAGCCAATCGGCGGTAAGCATCGGCGATTTTTGGGACGATCTCCGCTCCCTTGGCGACTTTTCGTATCGAGGCGTTTGCCAAGTCTCCCCCTTTTTTCAGGCCACGCAACAGCTTTTCAATATTACCTATGGCGGGTTTCGATTGGATTGCTGCCGATGGCGGTTCGTTTTTGATCTTTTCCAGTTCGTTTTCGATACCGGTTACGAACTCCCGTTCCAATGAGCGAGGCTCCAATCCATCGCTCAGCTCCCTCAAAAGTTTTTGCAGCTCCTCTACCTGACTACTTATGGTAATCGTTATTTCCGCTGTCGGAAAATCCCTTCATTTATTGTAAAACCACGGCTATCGACATACAGCCATTTGCTCTTTTCTGTCCACCTTCGAATAGGCGATTTCTTGGAAGGAAGAGGGAAGTTGCAATGCTTGATAGGAAAACAGCAGGTACGCCCTGTTTGACAGCATGGTATTCCTATTATAATGATCTTAGTTATAGTAAGTTATGTTATAGCGATCTATATTATATTAATGTATGTTATTTGGAGTTTCGCCATGAACCCTTTTGTATACGGCCGGGTAGTGGATAGGGAAGACTTTTGTCCAAGGCCGATGTTGGTCGAAAAGCTCTCGGCAGAGATCAAAAGAGGACAAAACGTCTATATTCAAGGAGAGCGACGCACGGGAAAAACGTCGCTGATTTACGAAACCGTTCGCAGAAACAGAAGATACCGACCGGTTTATATCGACCTGTTGGAGGTCAAAACAGTCGACAGCCTGCTAAAAAGAGTGGTTTCGGCATTGGTCTCTTCGCAGCAGTCGCAACGATTTTCGTTGGATCGGCTGTTTCGGAGACTCGCTCAGCTAAGGCCCGTGGTTTCCTTGGACCCGATATCCGGTCTTCCGACGATCTCCCTCGATGCGTCGGTGCCGGCAACTCCCGATTCTCTATCTTCCGTTTTGGATCTCGTCGTTTCCCACCATAAGAAGACAAAACCGCCGATCGTAGTTTTCGACGAATTTCAGGATATTCTCAATTTGAAGAATGCAAGGGAGGTGTTGGCTCTAATGCGCGGCAGAATTCAATTTCATTCCGCAGTCGCCTATATTTTTGCCGGAAGTGTCCGCAACCGGATGGACGGTATATTTACGGATGCGGAAAGCGCTTTTTTTCAATCGGCTCTTCCCATTCGGGTGGGGCCGTTGAACAGCGATCTGTTTTGCCGATTTATCGAGAAGAGGTTTCGTGCGGGAAGCCGTACCGTGTCGAAAGGGACGATTCGACGGATATTCGATATCTGTGCCCATATTCCCGGCGATATCCAGCAGCTCTGCGGCGCCGTTTGGGAAACGACGAAGCCCGGAAAGACCGGTGCCGACGATCCGCTTCCCGAAGCGATGGAACGGATATTTGCGCAGGAGATCAAAACATACGAAACCATATTGAATATCGTTTCGGGAAGGCAGCTGAACGTATTGGCGGGG
>CAZLTI010000265.1:0-3414 GCA_964562335.1 uncultured Pseudomonadota bacterium
ATGACAAGGAGCATATTGCACGGCAATATGATCCCAAGGCATTCATTTTGTCGTTATTGAGACGGCGACTATTCCGGACAGGATCGCATGACTATCCCCAGACTACTGAGCAAGGAGCTGGAGGAATCCCCCAAGAGTTTATTGCTATTGGGACCGAGGCAAACGGGAAAATCGACTCTCATCCGTTCCCTGCGGCCGGATCTGGCGATCAACCTGGCGGACGAAGCGGAGTTTTTGTCGTTTGCCAGAAATCCGAACGAATTGACTCAAAGATTGGCAGCCGGTTCCTATCGTACCGTCTTGATCGACGAGGTGCAAAGGTTGCCGGGAATTCTGAATACGATCCAGTGCATATTGGACGAAGCCCCCTCCCGCTACAAATTCTATCTAACCGGTTCCAGTGCGAGAAAGCTGAGAAGGGGAAATGCCAACCTGCTTCCAGGCAGGATCTTCTCCTATAGGCTGGGTCCCCTTGTCTGCAGCGAACTTAACTACCGGATGTGTCTGCGGGAAGCTTTGGAGACCGGGACGCTTCCCGGAATTTACAGCGAGGAAAACAGAAAATTCCGCATCAAAACGCTACGTTCCTACAGCTCTACCTACCTAAAGGAGGAGATTCAATCGGAAGCGTTGACAAAAAACATCGAGGGTTTTTCCCGCTTTTTGTTTCTGGCGGCGAATTGGTCCGGCCATTTTCTTGACGTTGCCAAGCTCTCTTCGGCCGCTCAGGTGACGAGAAAAGCCGCCAATCGATTTTTTGAGATACTTGAGGATACTTTGGTAGTGAATCGCTGTCCCTCCTTTTCAAAGGTCGAAAGAAAAAGGCTAGTGAAACATCCGAAATTTTACTTTTTCGATACCGGCGTTTTGAATGCCCTGCTGTCGAATTTCACCGTCTCCTCCGATCGTACCGGGCTTATATTCGAACACTTGATTTTCAATCAGTTGGTAAACGGAGGGTATGCCCGCGATATCGATATGAATCTCTCGACTTTTCGTACCTCTCACGGGGCCGAAGTGGACTTTATCGTGGAAAAGGAGAACGAGCTGTTTGCGGTCGAAGTCAAGCATTCGCGAAATATCGGCCGCTCCGATCTGAAAGGGCTGCAACGTTTTTCAAAAGCCTACGCAAAACCTCATCGGCAATTGCTCCTCTACGCGGGAAGCCAAACCAAGGCGATCGACGGCGTTGCCATCTATCCCTGGCAGATGGGATTGAAGGCGATGGGACTGTAGCGTTATATCGTCCACCTATCGCTTGGACAACTCTCCGAGAAACGGCATGATCCAACGGTGCGTTACTATCGGCCGGCTCGGAACATTTATCATAGAAACGGACTCCTGTGACGGTTCTGGGACTTTTTACCGCTTCGTCAAAGTTGACGGTAAACTAAGGAAAAGATCGACGGAAAAGCCTAACATGCATCAAGCGAAACCAAAAACCGTAAAAAAGTGGGATGGCCACACCCATTCCGAAATGTGTCGGCATGGAGATGGCGACCGCACGGCAACGATGGTCGAAAAGGCAATTGAGGCCGGTTTTACGCACTATTCCATTACGGAACATGCGCCCCTGCCCGATGATTTTTTCCCCACGGAAACCTTGCTGGGGGAATTCGGCCTGCTTCGGCGGGAGCTTCCCGACTATTTCGATTTGATCAGGGATCTGAAGAGACTCTACGGAAACCGAATCCGTATCTATTGCGGTTTGGAATTCGACTACCTTCGGGGGCAGGAATCGTTCACAAGAGATCTGATCGCCTCCTGCGAAAACGAGTTGGACGAGTTCCTGCTTTCCATTCATTTTATGGAAGGGAAAAAGGGCTTTTGCTGCATCGACTTCACACCGGAGGATTTCGGTGTCGGATTGGTGCGCCACCATGGAGGTGCCGACCGCGTGCACGATATCTACTGGTCGCTGGTCGAAGCCATGGTATCCGAGAAGTGGCACGCTTCCCTTCCGGTGCGTATCGGCCATTTGGGCCTCATTGACAAATATGTCGGCAAATATCCACTGAAAGACAGGGACCGATACGGAACATCCTACTTTGAAAATCTCTTCCGACGTATCAAGGGGCAAGGATACGGTCTCGACGTGAACGCCGCGGGCCTGGACATCAAGACATGCGGGGAGATATACTTTACGGTCCCCATGCGGCATTGGAGCGAAAAGCTGAATATCGAGCTGGTTTACGGTTCCGACGCGCACGGCGCCCGCCGGGTCGGGCGATATTACGATACCGTTCAATCTATCTTCGGACTATGAACCATCGACGGCTGAAGGCAACGGCGGAGCGACTTCCTCTCCGCTTTTCGAACGTGGCCAAACTGTGTATCGGTTTGGGCGTCCTGATCTCCATAGCGAGTCAAGGCGATTTGGATCCGACACCGTTCAACCTGTTGACGCCGGCAGAAGGGATCCGAAACTGGCTGGGTTTGCCCGGAGCACTGCTGGGGGGGCTATTGATCGAAGGATTGGGACGGATGTCGCTGCTTTTCCCTCTGTATCTGCTGTTTGTTCGGAACGCGAGCGATGCCGGCTTTTTTCGTATATCGAGCAAAAACGTCGTAACCCTACTGCTGCTGACCAGCCTGGTCTCTGCGCTGGCGATGGGGGACACCATGCGAGTCGCCCGTTTGACCGGTTTGTGGGGAACGGCAACCAATCAGGTCGTCACGTCGGTTTTCGGTCGATTTCTCTCCTCCTGTCTGATCGTTTTTCTGCTGGCTGTGCACAATTTCGGCTTCCGGGGTTCGTATCGTCTCGACAAACATCTGTTTGCGGCATTGGGGGCGGCACTTTCCCTGATCCCGGTACTGGCAAATAGGGCTGGCTCCCAAATTTTGGCCCTGAAAAAAAGAGTGCTCTCCTCCGCCGGGCGGCTGAAGGGAAATGTCCGAATCAAAACCCAAAGACAATCGAATGTGGATGGAAAACATACGGCGGGCTCCACCGTAAGCTTTTTAGAAGGACAGTTCATAGCGAAAATTCGGTTGTTCGCAAATCAAAAATCGGCTCGGGCAAAACAAAAGGCGGATAGAGCCCGGAAGGAAATACAGAATAGGAAGGAAAGTATCCGCAGGGAAAAGGAAAAACTCCCGCAAACCCCAGCACCGGCGGAGGAGTACGTATACGCGACCGAATACGGAAACAGACTGCATCAGGCCATACGGGAGTTCAAAAAGGCAAATTTCCCGAAAAACGATACCGAAATCGAAGATCGGGTCAATTTCAGGAACCTCTGAAAAACACCGGAGCAAACGTTCCGCCGTTTTGAGAATACCGGAATTTTGCACTCGAATTGGCTACTGCATAACACGATATCGAGTTCTTCGGAGGGTCCTTGCGTTTTTCGGAGATTCCTAAAAATGACGAAGCGATAAAAAGTTCCAGAACCGTCATTCCCGCGAAGG
>CAZLTI010000266.1:0-3388 GCA_964562335.1 uncultured Pseudomonadota bacterium
GTTTTTTTGTCGTGTCCTCCTTTTTCTTGTCCGATTTGCTCTCTTTGTCGGTTTTCTCTTCCGTTTTCTTTTCCTCTTTTTTGCTCTCCTCTTTGCCGGCGGTTCCGTAACCGTCCTTGTACTATCCCCCGCCCTTCAGGTGAAAGGCCGACATGGAGGTCTTCTTTTTCAGGGAGTCGGCTCGGCAGGAGGGGCACGTTTTCATCGGACCGTCCGAAACCTTCTGGATCATTTCAAGTTCCCTGCCGCACTCTTCGCATCGATATTCGTATATAGGCATTTTCTCACCTTCCCGTTTTTCGCGTGTATACTAGCGAGACGCATTTCGGAAAATAATCCTTAATCTAAAACAAATAGTGCGTTCGGTCAATTCTCTTTTTTTCGGCACGCGTGGGAGAAGAAACGCTCGCCTCTGGGGAAGGAACTTCCCACTTGAACTCCTTCTATATCGTTGCAAACGGTTGAAAATAAAGATTGACGATTTATCTCGATGGGTACATATGTTTCATTGCGTACAATCGATGGTGGAGGGTTTTTGGGGTTTTTGCCTGCGAGACTGCATTCGACGGAGGATCGAAAATGGAATTGACCAAAAGACAGGCGGAGATATTGCGCTATATCGAAGGGTACATCGACGAACATCGGTATCCGCCAAGCATCAGGGACATCGCCTCTTTCTTTTCCCTGGCTTCGGCGGGCGGCGTTCACAAGCATTTGAGAAATTTGGAGAGCAAGGGGTTCGTCTCTTTGGATAGAAACGTCTCCCGGTCGATTCGCGTTTTGCGCAATGTCGACCGATCGGCCGGAGTCGTACAGTTTGGCAAAAACGGCGACGGAATGCTGGAACTGCCGCTAAAAGGAAAAGTGGCGGCCGGATTTCCCATTCAATACACTCTGGACAACGAAACGATTCCCTATCCGCAGTCCATGGTGCGTTTCGCGGAAAAGACCTATGCTCTACAGGTGCAGGGCGATTCCATGATTGAGGAGTGCATTTGCGATGGCGACTATGTGATTGTCGAACACAGAGAGACGGCCGAAAACGGAGAAATGGTGGTCGCCATGATCAACTTCACGGAAGCGACGCTGAAAAAGTTCTATCTGGAAGATGGGAATGTCCGCCTGCAGCCTGCCAACCATCGGATGGAACCGATTATCGTCGGTCCCGAAAGCCTGTCGATCCATGGAATCGTGGTCGGAGTGTTGAGAAGATATCGGTGAAGGGAAACCGGGATCGGTTATCCTAGGTCGACGTTGTCATAGATGTGGTCGCGCAGAATCTTCCAGATTTCGTACAGCGGCTTCTTTGGCGGCGTTTTCCATTCCATCAGCGTATAGATGTATTTTTTTACTTTCGCTCTTGTCATTCCGCGGTTTTCCCACTCTCGATAGATATCCTCCTCGGCTCGAGTTAGGATTTTCCCGTCAAGCTGCTTGCGATAGAGAAACTTCAGGGCACTGTCCGGGAAACGGTGGACGAAATCGATGATCGCCGCATTTGTAATCTGCTTGGAACCGTAGACGACATCGTCGTCGCCCTCCATGACGTTGGTGTCGATCACCTCGACGATTTCGTCGGGCTCTTCGATCAGGTCGATATCGATCTCGTTTTCCGTCTCCACCTCTTCTCCCTCCTTTTCGAGAGAGATCACCTGCTGCGGTTCCGTCTCGGGTTCCTTTTTTTGGATTGGTGCGGAGATGCTGGACTCTTCGGAGGTCGGATACACCGGCTGAGGCGGTTCCTGTGCCTGTAGAGCGCTTCGGACCCTGTCGGAAGGCAGGAGAATCATCACCAAAAAACAGACGCCGGCAACGAGAAACGTTGCCGAATAGACCAATCCTTTGATATTCTGATAGTAGCCGTAATTGTCGACAATGTGACGCATCGGTGACGGGCCGTTTTCCAGCAGGACAAAACTGGAATTGAAGCCCGAAAAAAAATTGATGAACCCGAAAAACAGAGCGGATATTGCAATTGTCAGAAGAATCAGGAAATAACCTGACGAGTTTAAGCGCTTCATACGGCTCCCCAGCTAATGTAAGAACTCTTAGTTCGATTTCGGCATTTGGGGTCTCTTTCTTGAGTCTTTTTTTCCATTTCGGCATTCGACAATATGCCGAAAGCAACCGAAGTCGGAAATGGACAGTCGGTTGATTTTAGGTATTGTCTATATTATAACCGAAATATTGTCGAATCTTTTTCGGTTCGCGGCCAACGTATAACAACATATGCTCTATGGCAAAACCAACGATAGGCCATTCCTCCCGAAATGCGAAAAAGGAGAGGAAGAGCTCTGCCGGAAAATGGATACTTGTTGTATTGCTTCTCCTTCTATGTGCCTCCGTTTTGGGGATTTATCTGTTTGGGTCGGGCAAATTGGACGACGTCATGCAGGCTGGGGATTTGGTCTCTACGGACCCGATGGACTACATAGAATTGGAGGCGATCGAAGCTCCCGAACCCGCAAGGGGAAAGGTCGTTAAGGAAGCTGCCGTCGTTCGGGCGGAGGAACGGCCGAAGAGGAAGCCGTCGAAAAAGATAGCGTCCGAAAGGAAATTAGCGGGAAAACGGTCGGAGCGATACTATCTGAAACTGGGCGATTGCATGTTCGGCTCCTGCGTGCGGGAGCTTGCCGATATGCTAAGGCGGATGAAACAACCCGTGTACAAAAAAAAGCTCACCGGAACGACGCAGTATTTCGAGGTGGTTTCCGTTTCGAGTTACGACAAGGATAGAGCCAAGGAGAAGGTGCTGCTTTTGCAAAGGTATGCCAAACCGGTGGGAATGCCCTATTTGATCGACGGACGGTCGCGGTATTGGATCTCCTATGGGCAGTATCCGGACAGAATGAATGCCGTGACTACGGTCTCCTATTTGCGTCAGTTCTCTTTCGACACGATGATGTCCTTTCATTTGGTTCCGCGTGTAAGCAGATATGAAATGACGCGGATATTCGCCGGACCCTACTTCAGGAGAGGATCGGCGGAAAACCTCAAACGGAAATTGGAAAGGAGGTCAAGATATCGTCGGATGACGGTCACTGCCGCGCCCTGAACGGCAACCAAGCCTGAGAGTTCCATAGATTCCGCACGGCAGCGTCTCGGTTGCAAAAATCGTCGGTCAGCTCAAAATGGAGAGGGGAGAAACGTATTCGTATCCCAAGTCTTCGGCAACCGCCCGATAGGTGATCGCTCCCTCGTGAATATTCAGGCCGTTTCGCAAATGGCTGTCGTCTAGGCAAGCCTGTCGATATCCCTTGTCGGCCAGCGCCAAAGTGAAGGGTAGGGTCGCGTTTGTCAGCGCAAAGGTGGAGGTTCTGGCTACGGCTCCCGGCATGTTGGCCACGCAATAGTGTACGACGCCGTCCACGATGTAGGTTGGTTCCTG
>CAZLTI010000267.1:0-3376 GCA_964562335.1 uncultured Pseudomonadota bacterium
AAGGGAAGAGACGTTCCATCGCTGTCGATTGCCACCGCCGGCAACCTTGGTATTCGGCCTAGGGTCTGCCGGCAACGAAACGTGAAAGTTGCGGCTCTTGAAAAGATTCAACCAGATGACCCTTTATACCTCCGTCTGGCCCTTTTCCGGCATCTATACCCAACGTTCCGTCGCATCGGCCTCCGATCTGAAGGGGTTGAAAATGCGCGTATACGACGGGACCGGTCTGGCCTTCGGTAAAGCCACCGGCATTGCCGCCAGAAAAATGCCCTTTTCGGAGGTCTATCCTGCGATGAAAGCGGGACTGCTCGATTCGATGTACACCTCTTCCGTTTCCGGGGTGGATGCCAAGGCGTGGGAGGTATTGAAGTACTTTACGCCCATCAATATCGTAGGTCCGGTGAATATGGTCAATGTCAACATCGATGCCTGGAACAAGCTGGACAAAAAAATCCAGGACGTGGTTCTTGAAATCGCCACTCAGATGGAAGACGACATGTGGAACCTTGCCGGCGATATGGACCGTAAGAGCCGTGCCAAACTTGTCGAAAACGGGATGACCATTCAACCGGTCGACAAGCAGTTCAGAGCCCAACTCAACGAGATCGGCAATCGACTGCGGGCGCCCAGTGGGCAAAAAAGGCCGGCAGCGAAGCTCAGACGATTCTAAAGGGCTATTATACCATAACAGGTCGCTGATTTTTCCTTCCGGGCCAGAGCCGGATAGACATGGATGGCAACGATGAATAAATTCGTAAAACTGTCCGATCGACTAAGCGAAACCATGGCAAACATCTCCGCCGGTATTTTAGGGCTGATGACGCTCTTGATCCTGGTGGAGATAGGTTTATGGAACCTGTTTGAAAAAACCACACTGATTGCCGACGAATACAGCGCCTACGGCCTCGCCGCCATTATTTTCCTCGGGGCCGGGTACTGCCTGAAGGAAAAGGGGCATATTCGGATCACTTTGGTTTTGGGATTCCTGCCCGGAAAAGTCGAGCGGGCGATCGTCTTTGTCGCAACGTCCGTCACTACCATCTTCATGGGATATTTATGGTGGTATCTCCTGAAAATGGTCATGTCCGCCTTTCGATACGGCTCCACATCCGGCACATTGACCAATACGCCGCTGTGGATTCCCCAGGCTCTTATGCTCGTTGGCGCCGCCTGTTTTTTCCTCCAGCTTTTCGCCACGAGCGTCAGGACCTTTGCCGCTTTACACACCAAAGAACGGGTCTTGTGATGGAGGCGGATCTTTTCCTGATGTCGGCCGTTGTCTTCGGCTCCCTTTTTCTGATTCTGTCGGCCGGTATCTGGGTAGGGTTTTCCCTCTTCATTGTCGGTTTTATCGGCATGAGTTTTTTTTCCTCTCTTCCTGCCGGAAACAACATGTCCTCGTCGGTATGGGCCACGGTGGAAAAGTGGGAGTACGTGGCTCTGCCCCTGTTTATCCTGATGGGGGAGATCCTGTATCGCTCCGGGATTTCGGAAAAACTGTTCAAGGCTCTTGTTCCCTGGCTGTATCGGCTTCCCGGCGGCCTGCTGCTGATGAATATCGTCTCCTGCACGCTGTTTGCCGCCGTTTCCGGCTCCAGTGCCGCCACTACGGCAACGGTGGGCAGGATTACCCTGGCCGAGTTCGACAAACTGGGATACGACCGGCGCCTCTCGATGGGCTCCCTGGCTGGCGCCGGCACACTGGGATTTCTCATCCCCCCCTCCTTGATCATGATCGTTTATGCCATCCTAGCCGAAGTTTCCATCGGGAAGATGTTTATGGCGGGCATTTTGCCGGGGCTGCTTCTGTCGGGCGTCTATTCTCTCTATATCGTCTTCAAGGGGATAACGAATCCGGAAATTGCCCCTAAAATGCAGGAGAGCTACTCCTGGAGCGACCGGCTGTTCGGGCTCAAAGACCTGGCTCCGACCCTAGCGTTGATCCTGATGGTACTGGGCAGTATTTACGGCGGATATGCAACTCCCACGGAAGCGGCGGCTCTGGGCGTTTTTGGCGCTTTGATATTTGCCGTTTTCAATCGACGGATGACCGCGACCATATTTTTCGATTGTCTAAAGGGAGCCGTAAAAACCAATGCCATGATCATGCTTATTGTGGTGGGTGCGGGATTTTTGTCCAGAACTATGGGATTCCTAGGAATTCCCGCCGCCATTACCCAGGCCATCGCGCAGTTGGAGATGTCCCCCTATATGCTGATGCTTCTGCTGGGGGGCGTCTATATCGTTCTGGGCTGCCTTCTGGACGGATTTTCCATTGTCGTCATGACGCTGCCCATTGCCCTTCCCATGGTAACCGCAGCGGGATTCGATCCCATCTGGTTTGGAATCTATCTGATATTGATGGTGGAGGTCAGTCAAATTACGCCGCCCGTCGGTTTCAATCTTTTCGTCATACAGGGACTAACCGAGGAGCCCATTATCAAAATCGCCGGATATGCCCTGCCTTTCTTTTTTTTGATGCTGTTGACCACGGTAATTTTAACCGTTTTTCCGCAAATCGTTCTCTACCTGCCCGCACTCATGGCAGCAACTTAGGAAAGCCGCGAAAAACGCTAAAACAGTTCGGAAGTCGAGCCATGCTCGACCGATCTGTCTCCCGCCGCGCCATTCGCGCTCGGGACAGCATGTCGTTCGAACGGAAATCGGCGTTTTTCCAGACCGAACTTGCTCGTGACGGAAAACCTCGGATTCAACGCAACTCCGGGAGCTAGTGAGTTGAAAATATAAACTGCTCTGCAGCAGCTGCGAGTAGTTCAGAACGTTTCAATCCATGTTTTCCTCTATATTCATCTACATCTTTCAGTAGAGATTCAGGAAACATGACATTAAAACGCTTTTTGGGTTCATTGACTTTTTGATTCTTCGGTTTTGGAATTGGTTTGCCATGTTTCTTAGCAGATTCAATCCACAATTCCATTGCTGTTTCAATCTCTTGTAGAGCTTCTTCTGGAGTTTCGCCAAATGCAGAACATCCTTTAAGCTCTTCAATCTCAGCTATATAATCCCCGTCTCCTTCAGGATCGGGAAAGATTTTGACAGTATATTCCAAAATTATTCTCCATCAATGATTTTGATTGCCTGTTTAACCTGATAGGCTTTGGCTGTTCCGTCTTTCTTTTTTTTGTGCGTTAATTGGATTCTCAATGTCCGGGTGAACAAAAATATGGTGACTTCCGCCTACTCGATCAAGAGAAAAACCGTTGTCTTCAAGCCAAGTCACAAAATCATGAAATTTAACATTATCTGGATTTCTTCTAATCTTTTGATTTTTCTTGTCAGGTTTGACGAAGCGGTAAAAAATCCCAGAATCGTCATTCCCGCGAAGGCGGGAATCTGTAGTCAACTGGTTTTATTA
>CAZLTI010000268.1:0-3355 GCA_964562335.1 uncultured Pseudomonadota bacterium
GCTGTATTTCATCCAAAATGACCAGCTTATCCCTGTGCGATCCTAAAAAACCGGTGGGGTCGCTTAGTTTCAGCAAGTCTTCCGGTGCCTCTAGATCAAGGTAAACCGAGTCCATACCTTTGGCTATGGTTTTGGCAAGCGTCGTCTTGCCCACCTGACGTGCGCCGAGCAAAGCGAAAGCAGGCACACGGGCGATATTTTTCCGAAGCTTCTCTGCAATCCATCGTGTTAGCATAACTTGTATATTAGGAAATAGATTCCGAAATTGCAAGATATAGAATGGACCTAATCTTGGTCTGACCCTGATAAATCCTTCTAAAACCGATGGAAGGCTGGAGGGGAATTGGCGAAGGGAGGAGAGCTTCGAAGAATTGTCGATACGGCGCTAGCCCGTCAATTCGATGTAGATGCGGTCCAGATTTCTTCCTTGCGAACGGCGTTTTAGGCAAATCGGTCCGATCTCTTTCGTATTCCGCACATGCGTTCCGCCACAGGGGATGCTATGATCGTCGCACCTCCAATAGAGTGCCTCCTTTTCTCCCTCTAGAGAAACGTTCTTTATTTCCAACGACTTTGCGATAAATCGATTGCAGGCTTCTTCGATCTCCTCGATTCTACTGCTCGGAATTTTCCCGCTAAAATCGATGCGTCCTTTGTCCGGTTGAAGGAGACATCCCTTGACGGGCAGCTCTCCCAGGATTCGATGGACGCAGAGCAAAACGACATGGGTTGCCGAATGAATCCGCATTATGGCGTATCGGCGGTCCCAGTCGATTTGCAGATTCACTTTGTCGCCGACTTTCAAACCACCGTCAACTGCCTCCAGAATATGGATAGTGTCCGTATTGACCGTTATTGCCGGGAAATCGGGATGGGTCAGTAGTTTCGACTTCGGACCGATCTTCTTTTGCGTGTCGACCACCCGAATTCCGTCAATCGTTCCCGTGTCTCCGACCTGACCGCCTCCCTCGGCAAAAAAGAGGGTTCGATCCAGGAGCAAAAAGGTGCCGTCGATTTGCGTCACGGTCGCTTTGGTCTTTCGTGCGTACATGTCTTCCAGATAGAGTTTTTCCGTCATAGCAAGTGATTCGAATATAGAGCCTTTGATCCGGGACCAAAGAAGCTTGGTCCATTGAGAAAATGATTCCGATACGCTACCGGCACCTAAATCCCGCCGAGTCAACCTTTCAAAATGGGCTATAACGCGACAAAACTTCGAGTCTTTTACAGATTGATGAACCGACAAAAAGTCGAAAATTGCGGGAATGACGGTTCTAGGATTTTTTACCGCTTCGTCACAGATTGACTGCAGGAAAATTCGATCTGTTTTTAGCACAAGTGATTATACAGAAAATCATTAAATTATCTAAAAATAGCATAAAATAGCGATTTTAAAGGTAAAAAATAGAGTAATGGTAAATAAATATATTGATATATCAATAACTTAACATGGTCCGACCCCAATACACTATCTTTCCTCCATTTTTTTATTTTCACAGTAAAATTGCAATTGCCGATCCGGCCGTCAGAATTCCCATTGTGCCGTTGAAGGTCTTTCGGATTTTAGCGTTGGCCAACAGTTTTCCGACGGCGGTTCCGAATGTGGCCCAGCCCAGGATCGAAGGGATGCAGACAAGAAGGAACACAATTGTCACCACATAGGCCGAAGAGAGATAGTCCCTTCCCGCTAGCGTATAGGTCGACATTACCGTTACCGCCATGACGACCGCCTTGGGATTGAGAAACTGAAACAGAGCAGCCTGAAGGAAGGAGATCGGTTTTTTCTCCGGCCGGCCGTCGTCCTCCTCCCGACCGGAACTGGCGATTTTCCAGGCCAGAAAAAAAAGGTATGCGGCTCCCATCAGTTTTAACGCCAGATGCATTTGCGGGAATGCGGCAAATACCATATGCAATCCGAAGGCGGATACCGCCATAAACCCGATCAATCCGGAAAAGATCCCCAGCATCAGCGGGATCGTTTTCCGAAATCCGAAGTTCGCGCCGGATGCGGTCAGCATGATGTTGTTGGGGCCGGGTGTAGCGGTGGATACGAAGCAGAATGTCACCAGCGGCACCAGGATGGTTTCCATGGATTCTATTTGTCTGCGAGCCGGACTGTGCCGCTTTCTAACCGCCCAGATAGGCCTTTTTGATATCCGGATCGTTCAAAAGATCCTCCGACCTGCCCTCCAGCACGATATTGCCGTTTTCCAGAACGTAGCCGCGTTTGGAGAAGCGGAGAGCCAAGCGGGCATTTTGCTCTACCAGTAGAATTGCCGTACCTTCCCGATTGATTTCCTTCAAGGCGTCGAACATACTCATCATCAGGATCGGCGCCAGTCCCATGGAGGGTTCGTCCAGTAGCATCATTTTGCGGCCGCTGACGTAGGCCCTGCCGACGGCCAGCATCTGCTGCTCCCCTCCGCTCAGAGTTCCCGCCTTTTGCCAGATGCGCTCCTTCAGTCTGGGAAATATTTCGAACACCCGACGAATATCCTCTTCGATCTGCTGTCGGTCTTTTCGGGAAAAGGCGGCCAGTTTCAAGTTCTCCCGAACCGTCAAGTTTCCAAATAGCCTTCTGCCTTCCGGAACGTGGGCAATTCCCAATTGGGAAACGACCCTATCGGGAGGAATTTTCGTCATGTCCGAGTCGTTGTAGAGCATTTCGGAACCCGCTTCCAGAGGCACCATCTGGGAAATGGCCAAAAGCGTGGTGCTCTTTCCGGCACCGTTCGCTCCGATGATGCAGACAATCTCGCCGGTGTCGATTTGAAAATCGATTCCATGAAGGGCCTTGATTCTGCCGTAGGAAACCTGCAGGTTTTTCACGGATAGTAGCATTTGTCAGACCTCCTCTTTTCCCAAATAGGCTTCGATGACTTTCGGATCGTTTTGAATGAATTCCGGCGTTCCTTCGGCGATGACTTCGCCGAATACCAAGGTCTGGATAATTTCGCACAGTTCCATTACGACCTTTAGTCGGTGTTCGATCAAAAATATGGAAAGTCGAAGCTCCCGGTGGACCTTTCGGATGATGTCGATCATTTCGTCCAGTTCCAACGGAGTCATACCGACGGTGGGTTCGTCCAGGAACAGGATTTTGGGGTCCACCGCCAAGGCGCGCGCCAGCTCCACTCTTCTTTGGGCTCCGTAGGGGAGATTCCCGATCAGTTGGTCGGCATACTCTCCGATGCCCACCAATTCGAGCAGCCGCCGGGACTTTTCCTCTATCTCTCTTTCCTGCCGGTCCCTTTTGCGGGTGTTGAAAAAGGAGCCGAGCAGACCGTAGGATACTTTCGAATACTGCGACATTTGAACGTGTTCCAGCACCGACATATGGCGCCACAGTCTCAGA
>CAZLTI010000269.1:0-3335 GCA_964562335.1 uncultured Pseudomonadota bacterium
TGAATATCCCTGTTCAGGGTGACAAAATAGGCATTGTAGCCGGAGATGCGAACCATAAGATCCCTGTAGTTTTCGGGATTGGCCATGGCATCCCGCAGGATCTCGGATGTGACTACGTTGAACTGCATTTGCATACCCCCTTGTCGAAAATAGGTTTTGACATAAGAGAACATGCGGTTGACGGTTTCCTCCCGCGAGTCTTGGTTGGAGGGAACGATTTTGACGTTAAAGGCCAAGTTGTTGTCCAGATTTTCCGCATCGAGACCCGCTACGGCAGTAATATTGTCCAGAAAGTTTGTCGATGCTGCGGGATTTGGCGTTAGACCCGGCGTGAACGCCTTGCCTGTCAATCGACCCGAAGGGAGTGGACCTGAAAGCGATCCGTAAGCGACATGCTGGGACATGGACCAGAATCCGGAGGTCATGCGCCCGCCTCGGTAGCTGCTGTGATTTCGGTAGCAGTCGTGCACCGTTTTGGCCACGCGATTGGCCATAGCAATCGCTTTTTCGTCTCCGGAGCCGAACAGCCGAACCTTGTTGCGAATCGTAGCCAGCAAAGCGGGGTCGTGTCTAAAATCCTCGTCGATCGCTTTTTTCAGATCTTGGAAGGTGACTTTTTGCTCGTCGAAAACCAGTTGTTTAATTACCAACAACGAGTCCGTCACATCGACCAGCCCGATGTTGGACGTACCGGAGCTGTTGTAGCGCGCACCCCCCCGAACCACATCCCGACCTTTTTCGATCGTTCCGTCGATCAAGGCACTGAAGAGTGGAGTGGGCCTATACTGCTGATGCGTTTTTCCATACAGATCGTTGAGTTCCACGGCCCGGTCGATCAAAAACCGCTGCTGGACGGACCAAGCTTCGAAAAACGATTCGAAGGTGTCGAAATCGCCTTTTTCTATACTGCCCGTTTTTGGACCGACATCCCAACCCATCACGGGATGGGTACCGTCGTTCAGAGCCATTTCCATGGAAGCCACCATATTCAGGAGTATACTTCCCGTATGACCCCAATGCTTGCCCTGCAGGGTCGGCTCGACGCATCCCGTAGCGGCCCAATCGTTAATATCCCGCTTGTCGTAGTCATGCTGGCTCAAAGATTCGATCACGGCCGTATCGCTCTGCATGATGGGTGTGGCAGAGGTGATCACATTGATTTCGCACAGACGCCGTAGATAGGCGTCGCTGTTTTTGTCAAGGTGAAAACGGGCATTGACGTTGGCATCGCGAATGGCCAACATCTCGGTGACCTTCAGGAGGATATAGGTCATGTCGTTAACGGCATCCTCTCCTTCGGGGGCTATGCCGCCCACCGTTATCGCCTGCGTGGAGCCGGCACCGCCAAACAGGTAGTTGCCGATATCGGGAATCAGCGGCACATGATCCGTCAACCGCATATATAGACAGCCGACCAGCTCGATCGCATGTCGAATATACTCCTCCTTTTCCGCTTTTGTTTCGAGCTTCGACATATCGGCGCTGAAATAGGGCTGCAGCAATTGATCCAGACGACCCAGAGAGGTTCCGGCATTGGTGTTTTCCATATGAATGGCCGTCCACACGATCCAAATGGCATTCAACGCTTCGTCCAGCGTTTCGGCAGGACGAGCCGGAACCTTTTGGCAGATCTCCTGCAGTCGTTCCATTTCCCGCTTCCGCTTGGGATCGTTCTCCAGATCCGCCAGTCGACGCGCCTCCCCGGATAGGTTCCGGGCGTAGTGGTTTACTCCGCCCAGCACGATCTTCATCGCCCGAAGGGCATCCTTTCCGGGCCGATCGTGGCGGTCGCTGGTCAGTTCGCTTTTGATATCCTCCACAATTCCCAAAGTTCCTCTTTTCAGTAGCCTTTCAAAATTGGGAATCGAATGGGAAATCCCTACCGACTTCCAGACGAAATAGGCCACAAACCGTTCGTCGATCTTCTGACAAAGCGGATATCCGTAGTGACGTCGCGTATGCTCCCGAATATTGCGGTGCATCCAGTAGGGAAAAATCTCTCTGTGCAGAACTCTCGCGGACTCGGTCGAACAGATACAGGGGTTGAGCATCCGCTTTTCCATCGAGTGCAGTTCGCCCCATATCTGGGTTGCGGAGGCGTCCGGAAAAATCGTAACCCCCACCTCTTTGGTGGTTGTGGTTCCGGCCAAAAGGTCGTTTTTTCCGATGATAGGTTGCCGGTTCTCCAACAGATGGTTCAAGGCATGGGCTTGGCGCAGTTCCGGGTTCCACGGCTCTCCGTTCCGGTCCGTTTCAAATCCGTTTTCGCGATACCAATCGGTCATCAGTTTCGGGCGCTCGATACAAACTTCCGGCATTGTGCCGAAGTGGATATCCAAAAACGCTTTCAACCTGGAAAACGAATCGAGACAAAATTGCTGTAGGTAGGGCTCATCCAGATGTACCACCCCCCTGTCCGCTCCCTTTATCCCCCTCATGCGATACTGTTTCCGCTTGCGCAACTCCTCCGCCAAACCGGATGTATCGATCCGAAACTCACGCTTGCGGGAAGCGAGCTCTTCCCGATCTCTTCTTTTTTGTTTTTTTTGATGAACTTTTCCCAGCACCAGGGAGAGAAGGAAATTAAAAAGCTGCAATACCGCAAGATTCCCATCCAGTACGATCCTGTTTTTCAGGATCAGATTCAGCATCTCGTTGGGGGTATTCGTAGCCATCTCCTTTAAAACACTGTCATCCGCCAAATTCAAGATCACATCCACATCGTGCGGAATCTCCTTCAATATCCGTACCCGGCCATTTTTGAATTCCACCGCCTGTTTGACGCTATCGGTTTTCGTCACGATTCCGACTGAAAAGTTGATCCAGCCTTCGCTACCTTTCAAATACCGCCGTAGGGATGGACGCACGTTGAATTGAAACGCCATCAAACGCAGGACAATATGGGTGATGAAATTCAACCCTCTCTTTCCGCCTTTCCTTTTTTGAACCGATATCTTGTCGGTTTCGGATACAAACAGCGTATGGAGAGTGTTTCTGACATATTCGGGCAAATGCATTGCTATGGTCTCCCGTTTTATCCGTAATGAGAAAAAGTCACATGAATCTCTTCGCCGCAATTGAATACTTCGGCTAAACGCCAGCTGCCACAGCTACCAATTTATTCGATATGCATTTTAGCCCCCTTAGGAACAAAAGAACAACCGTTATTTTGGAATCCGATTGCATACATTTGCAGTCCGACTTTGAAACGGTTTTCTCGCAAATCTATTTGCGGTATATCAAAAGGGCTTTTGGATTAATCGGTCAATCTTTTCCGAAGAATCGCCCAGTTCGCTCGAACGCCGATATTTATTGTCGATGTCAAAGAAAGCCAA
>CAZLTI010000270.1:0-3326 GCA_964562335.1 uncultured Pseudomonadota bacterium
GCCCGTTGACGCGGGAGGATATGTGCGCAAGGTCTTCTACATGTATGTTGGGCATATGGTAATCCCTCTCTTGAGTTTAGGAGATACGATGGCTTCCGTTCGCGTGGTATTTTGGATTGTCTCCTTGTTCGGCCGAATCCTTGGAACATTCTCCCGCTTGATATGCCATCGTCTTAGCGCATTTTCGGAACTTTATCAATGCCTTTGGCAGACCGGCCGTCGAGTATTCACTCTGTTTCTTTTCATGCTGCAAAGGCGCTATGCCGCCGACGGCTGGGCGAGAAAACCAAAGCCGAACCCCATGGGAAACTTCGAGTGTCCCTCCCGTCCATTTCCCGTTGTCAGCCTGCCGATCCTGTGGCAGGCTGGCGACATATTTTTGCCGATACGTTGCAGGATCTCTTCCGTTCGTTCGCCTGTTCGCATCCGACCCGTTTGGGAGCGGACGCACATCGTCACCGCCGCGAACGTGGACGTCACCCGCACTGAACGTGCGATACTCCAAGCAAAGGACAGGGGTCCGGAGGTTTATCCATTGCCAACCATAGAGGGAGAACCGTTATGAAACCGCGCTTTGCACGGGCCGCCGCTCTTTTCGTTTTCCTTTTGCTTTGGCCTCTTTTTCCCGCCTCTCTGCACTCCCAGACCATGGAGGAGGCATTGGAGCAGGCGGTGGCGGAGCTGAAGAGGCTGGGGCTGACGGAGGCGCGCGCTTCGGAGCTGGCGATCGACTTCGTGAACGGACACACCAAAGAGGAGGACCGTGACGCCTCGATTTTGCGCAGCGCCCTCTATGCGGTTTTGCACCGCGCCTATCCTGCGGCGCGGATCATTCTGGAGGAGGAAGCGGAGGCCGGGGTGTCCGGTTCGACGGTTTTTGTCAAAGGGATCTACCTGCCCCGGGGGAGGCGGGTGACGGTGACCCTGCGGGCTGTGGGCGACCGCGTGTCGGGGACCGAGATCGCCCGGGCGGAGGCGGTTTTCTTCAGAGAAATTGCCTCCGCCGAGAACCTGGTGGCGGTGCTGCCGCTGGAGGCGCCGGATCTTTCCGCGTCGGCCAGGGAGGCGTTCACCAGGGTCTTCCGCTCGGCGCTGATCGCCTCCGGCCGGTTCGACCTGATAAGCAGCGACGCCGTCGACCGGGTCGATCCCGACCGGGTGCAGGAGGAGTACGGCTGCACGCGGGAGCAGTGCAGCGTGATCGTGGCGGAGTCGCTGAACGCCGAGGCAGTGCTGACCCCCACCTACACGAAGATCGGCGAAGGACACTACCTGCTGGCCGGCAGCCTGAAGGACATCAAAAAAGGCAGCACCGTTCGGGAACACACCGTGCGGCATGACGGCAAGTTGGAGACCCTCGACGCAAAGTTGAAGAGCTTGGCCTGCCGACTGGCCGAAACCTGCGACCGCAGTACGGGACAGGTGGAATTTACGGCTCCGGAAGTTGCCGATGGAGCCGCCTTGCCGAGCGGCTTTACCCCCGTCACTCCCCAACGGAGCGGAGACGGCGCATCGGCCGTAGCCTCCCTGATTCTGGAGAGCGATCCGCCGCAGGCCGAGCTGATTCTGTACGACGCCGGCGGGGAGACCGTGCTGGGCAAAACCCCCTACCAGAATTTCCGCTTCAAAGCGGGGCAGCGGTTGCGGATCGGCCTGCGGAAGGAACTCTATCATGAAAGAAGGCTGGAGTTTCGACTGCAAGGGGGCATGAACGATCTGGGGACGGTCGGGCTGAAGCCCGCCTTTGGCGCTTTGGAGATCGTCACCGATCCTCCGGGAGCGGAGCTGCTCCTCGCCGGCAGCAAAAAGGGAAAGACTCCCTTTCGCGGCGAGCGGATCAAATCCGGCTCCTATCTTTTCAGCCTGAACAAGCCGCTCTATCTGCCCGTCGAAAACCGGCGCAGCGCGGTCAAAGACGGAGAGACTGCCAAGGAGCGCATCCGGCTGGAACCCAACTTCGGCGTGGTGGAGATCGCCACTTCGCCTCCCGGCGCCGAAGCGGTGGCGACCGACGCCCAAAACCGCCGGGTAGCCGCCGCCGTCGCTCCGGCCACTCTCCGCCTCTCCCCCGGCAGCTACCGGCTGACGCTGCGCAAGGAGGGATACGAGCCTTTGCAGTTCAAACTCTCCGTGGCCAGGGGGAAAAAACAGACGATCGGACCCCAAACGGCCGCCCTGAGAAAGCGGGAGGGTTTTGTGATGGTCAGCACCGCCCCGTTGCGGCGGGGGGCGGAAATCCTGGTGGACGGCCGCTCGGCCGGGAAGGTGCCGGCCCATTTCTCCCTGCCTCCCGGCGAATACCGCATCGAGGTGCGGCTGAACGGCAGCGGCGTAGGGCAGACCGTTGCCGTTCAGGATCGGCAGACTGTCGCCCTGACGCTGGATGTCGGGAAGATCGCGCCAAAAGCCGGTGCCGCCGCTGCAACGCAGCAGCCGCAGGCCGCCTCCGAACTGGAGGCAGAGATGTGGGAGATGGTCAAGGAGAGCCAAGATGCCGCCGATCTGGAGGTCTTTCTGGAGAGCTTTCCCCAGGGAGGACTGCTCGCCCCGGCGCACGGCAGGCTGCTGGCGCTCTCCTCCGCCAGTATCGCCTCCCTTGCCGCCTACCTGCGCAAGTACCCGAACTCCCCCCGCAAGACTCAGGCGGAGAGGAAGATATGGGAGCTGACCGTCGCCGAGAATTCGCCAGAGGCGGTGGAGAGCTATCTGAAAAAGTATCCGAACAGTCCCTATCGGAAGCAGGGGGAGAAGAGAATATGGGAGCTGACCGTCGCCGCCGATTCCATCGATACCATGGAGAGCTATCTGAAAAAGTATCCGAACAGTCCCTATCGAAAGCAGGGGGAGAAGAGAATACGGGAGCTGACCTTCGCCGAAAATTCGCTCTCTGGCTACCGGCGCTTTATCGAGCGTTTTCCCCAAAGCCGCTTTGTCGGCTTTGCCAAACTAAAGGCAGCCAAATTGGAAAGGGAAGCAAGAGAACGTTGGTTGAAAGCGATGGTATCGATCCCCGCCGGGGAGTTCTCCATGGGCAGCAATAAGGGCGATTCGGACGAAAAGCCGCCGCACACCGTTTCTCTGGACGAGTTCTTGATCGACAAGCAGGAGACGACGGTGGCCGACTATAAAAAATGCGTGGAGGCGGGGAAATGCGAAGAGTTCACTACTCGGTATTGGGGCGGAAAAGACCAGGGAAGATCGAAATACTGCAACTGGACCTCTTCCGGTCGCGACGACCACCCGATCAACTGCGTGGACTGGTTTAACGCCCAAAAATACTGCGCATTCGTCGGCAAACGGCTGCCCACCGAAGCGGAGTGGGAGAG
>CAZLTI010000271.1:0-3258 GCA_964562335.1 uncultured Pseudomonadota bacterium
GAGAGTTACGCTGAAGCTGCAGGTGTTTTTTTATGAAATAACCCTAAAATGTGTGATATTACTTCTTCGGAATCTCAATCCCGTTCTGACGACACAACTCCGCCGACATAATGACGGCGACGTAGTCATCTTCACCTGGTTTGATCACCAGTTTGATCTCGTCTTTGACATACTTCAGGTCTGTCAACATTGAGCCCAATCTTTGACGAACTTGTTTGGAGATACAGCTGAACTTTGGAGAGGGAGTTATAGTTGATTCTTGTGTTTGAGAGGAAGGCGGTGTATCTGTGATTGCGTCGAAACAGTCACATTCATTAACACATGAACCGAGAGATACACCGTGAGTAAAAGTAACGTAATTGAGATAAAGACACCAGAGGAATCAACCAAGGACGCTCTGACTGAACTGATACGCGAAGGTGCCAAAAAGATCGTCATGGAAGCGGTCGAGGCTGAAATAGAGTGCTTTATCGATCAGTTTCGTTCTAAGAGAATGAAGGATGGGAAACAGCGAATTGTCCGTAATGGATATTTACCGACGAGACGGATAGCGACAGGTGTTGGCGAGGTAGAGGCAAAGGTTCCCGGATCAAGAGATAAGATGGGGTCGCAAGCGAGTGAGCGAATTGAGTTCCAGTCGTCATTGATCCCAAAATACTTGAGAAAGACTGGTAGTCTGGAAGACTTGATACCATGGTTGTATCTAAAAGGAATCTCCGCAGGCGATATGGCGGAAGCGTTGGAATCCCCGGTTGGGGAAAATGCAGCTGGATTCTCTCAGCCTGTAGTGTCTAAGCTCAAGAAAAAGTGGAAAGGCGAGCACGAGATATGGGAAAAAAGAGATTTATCCAAGAAGCGATATGTCTATCTCTGGGTTGATGGTATTCACGCAAATGTCCGGATGGACGACAGACAGTGTATTTTGGTCGTGATTGGAGCGACGAGGGACGGCAAGAAAGAGCTATTGGCGGTTGAGGGTGGCTACCGGGAAAATACCCAATCCTGGCGAGAGGTATTACTCGACTTAAGGCATCGAGGAATGAGTGTTGACCCTGAATTGGCAATCGGAGACGGAGCGCTTGGTTTTTGGAAAGCGGTCGCGGAAATATTTCCAGCTACGCGAGGACAACGATGCTGGGTTCGTAAAACCGCAAATATTCCGAACAGGCTTTCCAAACGCTCTCAAGCCAAAGCCAAACAACACATTCATGGTATCTGGCAGGCCGAGACAAAAGAGGACGCGATCGCCGAATATGAGTTGTTCGTGAAAACGTACGAGTCTAAATACCCAAAAGCAGTAGAAACACTAACGAAAGATAGAGATCGTTTGCCGACATTTTATGACTTTCCCGCCGAGCGCTGGAGGCACATTCGTACCACCAATCCAATAGAGTCTACTTTCGCTACCGTCAGGTTGAGAACGGCCAAAGTCGGAAACTGTCTTTCAAGAGAAACGGTACTCAATATGGCGTTTAAATTATGCGAAAGCGCGGAAAAAAAGTGGCAACGATTACATGGCTACAAGAGACTGGCAGAGGTAGTTGAGGGAACAAAATTTATTGATGGAATATCGGAAAACGAATTGGCCGCCTAAAACTCAAACACAACTATTGACTATATCTCTTGGAGAGGCTCCCATTTTCTATCACACGTTTTTGCCTTACGCGCGGGCGCGAAGACGTTTTCAGCGTTAATAAGCGGGTGAAACAGCCTCGTACAACTGTTTCAAAAGTTTCGGGGGCAACGGGGCGAGCGAAAGGAAAGAGGGGGTTTGCCCCCTCCGACGAGGTAAAAACAATGTGCTTTTAAACTAAACATTCCAATATGCGACTGTTATCATAAGAGTTATGTGTAGTTATAACAACTGGTGCAAGATCGCCTTGTTGGATGCTGAATACTAATTACTCAAGTTTCGCACCTCAAAAAGATCGGAATAGGTCAATAGAATTGGTATTCGGCAGGCCTAACGTTGTGGTAAATGGCTCAAAAGTGCGTTAAAGGTTTTTCGCGACAAAAAATCAAAAACATACATTAAGAGCCATGCCTTACGAATACCTCGGATTTAAAACGATTCAAAGGACAAATTGAAAACTACTTGGGTCAAAATCGCAATGCCTTCGAATCGCGTATCGACAGGCTTTTTAAGGAACTATGTGTCAAAACCTGTCTGTATCGATCCGGAATACATAAAAGGGACGGTTTTCACTCGTCGCATGTTCTTTTCATTTTGGTGATTTTGCCAATCCCGAAACTGAAAACCGTACATGGCTTTTGCAACAAATATTGGTTTCAATGGTCTCGTAGCCGAAAGGACACGTTCTACCGGTTTAGGCAAAATCCCTCTTTTCGCCGGCGATCCTTTTTATACAAGGTGAACGAACGGATTCCGAGAAGACTGAAATCCTCGGCGGAAACATATTTCATTCTCGATGATTCGGTTTTTCGAAAGTGCGGTCGCCAATTGGAAAACGTTTCGTTCGTGCACGATCGCACCGTCGGCAAATCGGTATTGGGCTACAATGCTCTTCTATTGGGCCTGCTCCGTGAAAACGGATTTTATCCGCTGGACTTTGCTTGTCGCTTCGGTAGGAAACGTCGTTCAAAGAGCCAAGCCGAAGTTGTCGGCTCCGTAAAAGGCGAGTCCGAAATCCGAAGTTATGAAGCCAAGTGCGACAGCAAACCCGATCTTGCCGAGCAGACGATCCATCGGGCTCTCGATAAAGGACAACGAGCGGATTGTCTTCTATTTGACAGCTGGTTTGCCAATCCGGTGTTTTTTAAGAAAATTCTCGATCCGAATAGGGGCCTGCACCTCGTTTGCCGATTGAAGAATGCTAAAACCAAACATCGTCGCGAAGGCAAACGCCATACCCTAGGCGAACTCTACGGAAAATACCGGTTTCGGCCGAAGCGAGATAGCAAAACCGGGTTATTGTCAAAACGTGCGACTGTCGAGTTGCCGGATATTGAGCAACCGTTAGTCGTCGTTTTTTCAAAAGGCTATCGAGAGCCGACTGCGAGAAGTATTGAAGGCGCCAAAGCACGGAAGGCAGACAAATGGGCTGCTTTCCTGTCGACCGACACAAGTTTGCATGCGTCGAGCATCATCCGAAAATACTCCAAACGACGGTCCGTTGAAGTGTGCTTTAAAGAGTGCAGACAACTTCTTGAACCGGGAAAGGATCGGGCGAACGATTTCAATTCGCAAGTAGCGGCAACCACTATTGGCTTCTTGCGCTATAACCTACCGAACTATTT
>CAZLTI010000272.1:0-3235 GCA_964562335.1 uncultured Pseudomonadota bacterium
GTCCGTCCTGAAAAGCAAAAGGAACTCTTGAAGAAATTGATCGTATCAAAAAAAACCAGCCTGTGAAATATGCGTTCGTGCGATATTATGATTATTGATTGTCACTATCATTTAGATCCCAATATCCAGCCAGTCGAGAATCTATTGCTTAAAATGGATCAAAATGGAATTGATAAAACCGTTCTTATGTCAGTCATGTGCGATCCGATACCACACATACCCGAATTTTTGATAAAAACACTGCAGTTCTTTCTTACCCATCGCTTCGGTCGCGGTCTGGCAAAAAGGATGACTGCAAATTTCACCTCAGAAGGAGAACTTGTCTTTCCCATAGGAAATGTCAGAATCTACCAAGATCCGGAAAACGAACCTGTGGCAGAAGCGATATCCTCTCAACCCGATCGTTTTCTGGGGTGGATATTCGTAAATCCTAGAGGGCAACACGATCCCATTGAAGAACTTGAAAAATGGAAAGACCACAAAGGATTTGTCGGAGTAAAAGCACACCCATTTTGGCATCGGTATCCACCCAAAGAACTTCTGCCGGTAGCGGAAAAAGCATCGGAAGCGGGATTCCCGTTGTTGATTCATGCCGGTTTTGGAGATCACGGCGATTTTCTGCAACTATCGGACAATCTTCCCAATCTGAAGTTGATACTAGCGCACGCCGGATTTCCAGAATACTCCGATACGTGGAAGATTATTCGGAATCGAAGTGGAATTTGGATCGATCTTTCAGCCGATGCATACGTAAACTTAAAAACCACCCGCAACGCCGTAGAGTTTTTAGGTGTCGATAGATGTCTTTTTGGTACAGATGGACCCTATGGAAAGGTTTCCAATGACAAACTTTTTGATAATGGGTTTTTAAAGCGCCGTATAGAAAGCCTATTTCCAGATCAAGGAATACAAAAAAGGCTCTTGGGTGACAATTTTAGCGATATTATTTCGGATCGCTGAGGGGTGGAAACGGGTCGAGCAGGTAAATTGGGGTCGGACCAATTTAATATATTGGGAAATCGGGGTCGGACCAATTTAATATATTGATAATATTATATTTTATTTAATATTATGTCAATTTTTTCTCTTAAACTGATATTTTTTACCAAAAAATAGATTTCTTAGCTAATTGATTTCATCTAGGATGCCGACATGAGAAAAAGCAAACTGAATTGGAACGGGCAGATCCAAAACACCCTTGTCCTTGGATGAAGCAAATCGGGTAGTATCCGATTATGTAGCCTACTGCAACGAAGCAAGACTCCGTTGTGCCACAGACCACATCACGCCAAAAAAAAAGACTTTGGAGCAGGGAAGAAAACAGTTGAAGTAAAACAGTTTCGGCGAAGTCGAGCGCCTCCAACGCAGTGTCAAGTATGACGAAGTATACGGATCTATGTTTTATTCGTTCCGCCATATTCTCGAAATACTTTTCAGTCCTATTGTTTGGTTTTTTCGGAAGGGGCCTTAATCTATGATGCCGTCCATATAATAGGTCCCGGACGCTCTTTCCTTGGTTTTGCTATTGACCGCAGTGTAGGTGGGAGGAGTGGAGCCGTTACTGTCGTAGGTCATCGTTCCCCGCCAATGGTTTATGGCAAACTCCACCGTACCGTTCGTATAGTAGGCGTCGGCAGGGTTGGCCGTTATGTCGTCGACAATTAAAACTGTCCGATCATTCGATTCCAAGCCGTCCGTCGACTCGATTTTGGCAACGATTTGTATTTTACACCCCGAAACTCTGCCGTCCCGAGACACTACGCAGGGAGCGTCGAAATCGGAGGCATTGCCGGCCGCCACGAAAAAAGTGGTGTCGAACGCAACAAGCCTTTTCTCGTGGGTCTGCTCGCTTATAGACATGTACATATAGCTTCTCAGATTGAGTCGTCGGGAGGCTTGACCCCCGTTTCGGCTCCGTATGAACCCAAACCCGGAAAAAATGGAATCAAAAGAAGACACACGCAATATCTCGATAACGCTTTTTTCATCGTACACCTCTTGAAAAAGTCGACCGCCCGAAACCCGGCGGCTGGCGCGAACGCTCCTTTCGCCCTCGACTATCCGGCGGGAGCGTCGCCGCCAATATCTTCCGGCTTCAGGAAAATATAGTAGACGAGCACACCTTGCCCCGGCTCGAAACGTTCCTCCTTTTCCCTGATGGAGGGATCGACGTCGCGACTAAAATTGAATCCATCAAGATATTTGAGCACCAGCAGTTCGTCGGTCCCGTTGTCGTAAATCCGAACCAAATCATGCTCTACCCATATCTTAGAATTTATGCGTCCAAGGATCGTTTTGACCAAATCTGCCGTCAAAAGGTGCCGAGAGCTGGGAGATTCCGAGTAATACGTATTTTCGACATCCACTCTCAGCACTCTGCCGGTTTGGTTGTGAAGCCTAATATAATACGTAGCAGGATCCGGCTTCGGTGGCGGTTCGCCACTACATCCGTAAAACAGGAAAAGAGCGACTGCAATCAAATAGCTTGCCCGCATACTTACCTTCTATTGCTCAACATTGACGAAGCGGTAAAAAATCCCAGAACTCCTTTTTTGCGCTTCGACTATCCGCCAGGAGCGTCGCCGCCAATATCTTCCGGCTTCAGGAAAATATAGTAGTCGTACTCATATTTCTCCGGATCGAATCGTTCCTCCTTTTCCCTGATGGAGGGATCGACGTTGCGACTAAAATCGAATTCATTAAGATATTTGCGCACCAGCAGTTCGTCGGTCCCGTTGTCGTAAATCCGAACCAAATAATACTCTTCCCATCCCAAGTAATCTGACTGTTTATGGATTGTTTTAACCAAATCTACCGTCAAAAGGTGCCGAGAGCTGGGAGCTTCCGAGTAATGCGTATTTTCGACATCCACTCTCAGCACTCTGCCGGTTTGGTTGTGAAGCCTATAATAATAATCAACAAGATCAAGATCAGGATGCGGCTCCTGCGTTGTATCTTCACCGCATCCGTTAAGCACTAGAAAGGCGACTGCAATCAAATAGCTTGTCCGCATGCTTTCCTCCTATTGCACAGCTTTCAATAGCAAGTGCTCGTAGGGTCGGGTACGCAAATCGGCTTTAAATGAGGAGTAGCCTCGCAAACCTTCGCGGTGGCCGCGCACGTAAAGCGCCAAAACCAAATGGTAACCATATCACAAACCGTTTGGGTTACCTCTTTGCATACCCTATTGCAAAGAGAGCGACCGAACGGAAGCCACCGGCAAATATTCCGACAA
>CAZLTI010000273.1:0-3227 GCA_964562335.1 uncultured Pseudomonadota bacterium
TCGACTGCCATTTAGAAATCAAAATTATTGCAAACAACTGATCCGCAAATATCACACAACAATTGCGTTCGTACGGGACACACTCGCTGCGCGCCCTTGTGTCCGGTGATGTCAGCATAGATGGAAACTTTCCAGAAAAAGGAGTGGTGTGTAAGAGTGTTTGAAAATCCATTGAAATATGAAATCCAGCCTAATGGTCGAGTTAGATTTTGGGGAGTAATTGATGAATTCGGAGGGCGTATTCTTCGAGTAGTCACACTTTCGGACAAAAAGACAATTCACAACGCATTTCCGGATAGGAGGTTTAAGCTATGAAACTGAATTATTATTCCGACACTGATTCGTTATATATAGACCTTTCTTCCAAAAAAAGCGTTGATAGTCAGGAAGTAGCAGATGGTGTGGTAATTGATTATGACTCAGACGGTAAAGTCACCGGTATAGATATTGATCGTGCCGGTGAGATTTTGGATTTGGGTGAGCTGATAACGAACCAGCTTCCGTTAAAAAAGCAGGTTTTGTCCTTATAAATCGATCACTTCATTTGGTACGAGAGTTCAAAACTTCGCATGGTTGCGCTCGACTGCCATTTAGAAATCAAAATTATTGCAAACAACTGATCCGCAAATATCACGCAACAATTGCGTTCGCACGGGACACACTCGCTGCGCCCCTGTGTCCGGTGATGCAGCCCATAGATCCTGAATTCCCGGTTTATTGTAACGAGGCGGGCGGCGTAACCCCCAATTTAGTGTAGAGCTCCTCTTGTCGTTTCGTTATTTCTCCCACCTGCAGTCGTTGCCCCGGTACTTCGAAGCATTCGATAATGTCGAACTCATCCAAAACCTCCTGCATCGTGTGGTTCTCGAACAGGTTGTTTTCCTGCATTCTCCGGGTGATATAGGACAAATAGACGAGTGCGACGAATTGGACAAAGAGTTTGCCGTCGAGACTTTGTTCCGACGAAACGGCCATCCGGCGCATGTTCAGCCGTTCCTTCAGATTCTCGAAAGCCTTTTCGACCAGATCCTTGTTTCGGTAGATTTCCAGTGCCTCTATCGGGTCCTTTGTCTCGTTGCTCAAAAGGGCAAAATAGCCGTAGTTGCGCTTTGCTTCCGCTAACGCCTCTTCTTTGGCCGTAACCTTCGTGCCTCGGACCGGAGTGGTTTTTACGTCAAAATATTTTGCATACTGCCTTTCATGGTCGGGGTGCCGCTGTCCGCCTTCCAATTCTTCCTGCAACTCTGCCAATCGGTTGTTAAAAGCTTTTTCATCCTCCAATGCTCTATCCGGAGAGTAAAACAGATGAAGATACATCCGGCGCTTCGCTTCGACTGTGTCCCCTTTATAGGGACGATCCCGGACATAGTTCCAAGTAACCGGCAGGCAGTAGGCATAAAGCCGGCAATCCCGACTGTAATGAGTCCAACTGCGCATCGTGTCCCTTACGGTATCCAGATGTGTCTTCACCAGTTTCAGGGACAATTTGGCGGCAATCAGAAACTTCATACGATGACGGTACAAACCATTGATGTTGGCCGCACTGAAGAAACCCCGATCCAAAACCACCTTGATTTTTTTATAGCCCAGGGCATTCATATCGGCCAGCAGCTTTCTCAAGGTTTTTACATCGGGAATATTCCCTGCCAGTTTTCCGTAGTAAAAGGGCAAGCGGGATTGTTGGCCGAAAAGCAACGACAAATTGATCTGCGGCAAGCGGTCCCGGTCCCTGTTCTTTCCCCAACGTACCTGACGAAGACATTTCGAATAGCCGGATATCGACGTACTGTCATAGGCCAGGTACTCTTTTTCGACACGACGTTTTCCCCGAAGCCGGAAAAAGCGCCGTTTTGCCTCCTCGCCGATGGAGGCGAACAACTCGCTGCTTCTTTGGGAAGCAATGATACTCCCAAAGGGATGTCGATGAATGGCTGCCCATCTGGGGAAACGACTCGGAGGGTTCCTGTCCTCCAGAATCAGGTAGTAGGCAATGGACAGGATTTGACGGTAACTGTCGGGAAAACAGCTCTTCAGATCCTCTGTCGCCCCCGTCTCCTCGCCAATTCGATCGAAGAGATAGGTCGCCCCATAGAAGTGGCGAGCTGCCCTGGCAACGGGTACCGGCCCTCGTTTCCCTCTCTTCGAAGCTTCCAGCCGTTTCTTTTTTCGGGTTGGGACGATCTTCCGCGTTTCGGGATCGACCCTTCCGATACATTTTCGTTTTGCCCGGGATTGCCGTTTTTCCCTGTCCCAATACGACACGGACTCGTACGCATAGACGACGCCTGTCTTTTTGTTGGTCTGATATACGACGGCTGCCATAATCCGATCTCCTGTCCTCGTTACAAAACCGTAAGTTATAACGAGGACCATGGCAACCCAAAATTGGATTTAGTTCACTGTTTTTAGCACTTTACCCCTAATTCATCGTTACAATTTTCCGGGAGGGCAGGTTCTACGGCAGCGAGAAAAGGCTGCTGGCCTTTTGCTCCCCGACCTCTTTTGCCGCCGCGTCCCTTGCCGCCGAGGTATGCGTCGCCGGCTTCGATCGGGCCGGACAGGCTCTTTCGGCTGTCCCGCTCCGCCATAGCCCGCATCGGCTTGTGCCCGAGCTTGAAGGCCGTCGGGTAGGAAACCCCGATCTGCCGCTTCGGCTCGAGGGAGGAAATGCCGTTCCTGCTCCGGACAAGCAGGACCGTCGCCGGAAACCATTTGGTCGAGGGCAAATTTGTCGAGTGAAATACTGTGCCGCCGGCGACGGATGTTTGACAGTGGCACCGGTTGCACTGGAATACTTTTCGGGATTCGATGTAGCAGCAGGAAGCGTGCCCGCATTCTTTGCGGAAATAGCCGTCGGGCCACCGAAATTTTTCTGGAGCGGTTCGGCATTGCTCTTCCGTACCGTACATATCGACGAACTCGCGGATGCCAATTCCCTTTTGAAATTGAATTTTGTTTTGCGCCATGCCAGCCTCCGAAAGGATTTGAGGAGAATATACGTTCGCCTGTCATCCTCTTGAGCTGGCTGTCAATCATTGATAATCAGGATAAAACATGAAATTAGAAATTCAAAACATGTGGAGTCCCGACTTAAATCCACCTGAAAGTGGATTGCCTGATGACATATTTGACTTTAACATCTTGGTTCAAATATCAATAGGCGAAGCTGGTCAAACAGGAGGAGAGGTTTTTTAATGTCCCCTTCGGGGAATGGGAGAAAATCCCTC
>CAZLTI010000274.1:0-3224 GCA_964562335.1 uncultured Pseudomonadota bacterium
CCCTGCTTGGCGGATTTCTTCACGACTTCGGAAAGGCGAACGTTCCCAAGGACATTTTAGACAGCACCGAGCGGTTCGAAAGAGACAGCCGGGAAATGAAACTGATGAAGTCCCACCCGGAAGAGGGAGCAAAACTGCTGGAAAAAATGAATATGCCGGAAGTCATCATAAACATGGCGCACTTTCACCATGTCAAAAAGGATACGAACACGAGGTCCAGCTATCCGGTAAATCAGACATTCAACCACGTGATTTTTGAGACCAAGCTTCTGGCACTGTCCGATACCTACCAAGCTCTCATCGGCAGGAGAAAATACAAAAAGCCATGGACTCCTCCGGCAGCCATGCGATACTTGGAGGCTCTTGCGGGGATCGAATACGACCTGACCGTTTGGAATCTTTTCCTGAAAACTATGGGAATCTATCCTAGAGGATCTTTAGTCGAACTGAGCGAAGGATCCCTGGGATTCGTGATGAATATTCCCGAATCGGACCTGGAGAGACCGAGCGTTGCCATAATCCGAAATCCCGACGGCGGGGAGATCGGACATCACACCCTGATCGATCTGGAAGAGGAGAAGGAGATCGCCATTATCAAAGATTTGAATCCCTTTGAAGTACTGGGCGAAGATGTACTGAACAAATTTCTCAAAATCAATTTTCAGTAGCTGCCGTTGGTTTCGAACCTCTTGCACGGTCGTTTTCGATTCTGTCTTCGGCCATCTTCCTCATGGCGGCGGACAACTTTGCCGGAAGCATACCCCCGAACGGGTTCCCGCATAAGCAAGATACCGAGTCTTCCGAAAACTCCCTAAAACTTCCAATGAAACGCCACTCCGGCGCCGTTGAGTTCGGGAGTGACTTTCAGTTCCAGATATCCCTTGTAGTATCCTTCGTCCAAAAGTTCCTTCAACTTGTGATTGACCGTTACGTAACGGTACAGGCTGTATCCGAGAATGCCTGCCGAAGCGAGAAGTTTCCAATCGTCCTTGTCCGTCCAGTTGTCGTCGCTTCCCACATACTCCCTGACGAAATATGCGGTCGCCACGCCCGAACCGATAATGAAGTAGCGCCAGAACCCGCTCGAACTCTCTTGGCTCTTTACTTTCGCTATCCATTTGTTCTTTTCGATGTCGATCAGCTGTATGGGCGAAAGGTCGATCCCCTCCGCTATTTCGTATACGTTTCGTTCGTAGGTATCCAACTCCTTCCGCACATGATCGATCATGCCAATCTGCCTGCGCTTGTCCAGATAGGTGGTGACGAACTGATCCGGTTTTGCCGTCTCGATGGATTGAAAATATACGCCTTCGCTAATTTTCTCTCCCACCTGGGTGATTTTGACAATGGCGATGTTCTTTCTTCTCACATGACTGTTCGAAACGCCTGACGGCGCGAGGGTTCGGATGGTGTCCTTGCGGTAGACAACGAGTTGATCGCCGATGGAAATACCGTCCTGTTCTCCGACCGATATTACGGCCAGTTTGTTGTTCGCCTCCACCACCGTGCCGATCAAAGGCACGTTTCGGGCAATTCTGGCGGACATCAGGTGGATTCTCCTATCCATATTCTCGTCATTGAACCGGATCGTCTCTTCGAACTCGATGGAGTTGTCTTGAACGTCTACCAGTTTGACGTTCAGGGCGAATAGACCCGCTTCCCTCAGGGAAATATGGCCGGAAACAATCCATCTCACTCCCAAGTGGCTTCCGGCCTGAACTCCGCACCCAATATCGAAACAGGGCAGCAGTTACGGAAGTGCCTTTTGTATTCTCTCTTCCGCCTCGTCCAGATAGATTACGTCGAACCGGTGGGTGTTGGCTATGTTTTGAGCCACAATGTTGGAATACACTCTCGCGCTGGATTCCGTTACGCCGGTCGCGGAAAACTGCAGCACAAGCAGTCCGTTTTTTTCCGAGGATGATGTCTGGAAGGTGCTTTTCACGATCTCTTCGGTTGGGGTCTGGGAAAACCCCGCGACTGCAAAAAGTAGACAAAAAGAGGCGGTCAGTATGGGGAGCAGTCTCCCGAAGAGGTCGGTTTCGGGTTTCGTATTCGGTTTCATGAGGCGTTTTTATATGGGTGGATAGTCGCATGAATACAAATATTAAACCACTTTGCCCGTCCGACGCGCAAAAAAACAGGCGAAACGGATTCTCTTCTCCTTTCTCGTTACGGAACCTCCTCTTTTGAAAACGGATGCGCCGGAAAATAGCCTTCCGGCCATACGTCCGCGTTATGTATCCGACCGGCTATTCTTTCGATTGGGATCGGGCTTTTTTGTCGCTCTTTTTCTGGTTGGCTTGTCTTTCGATTCGGGATTTTGTCCGGCCGTTGCTTCCATATTTACCGAATCGGTATCCTTCGTCGATTTTTTTGCCGCTCTTTTCGTTGCTGTTTTTCGGGCCGGCGTGGGTTTTTTCCGGACGGTCGTCTCTTTTTTGACTTGCGTTGTTTTTCGGGGGGACGGTTTTCTCTTCGCAGCCGTCTTTCGCGTTTTTGCGGGGGCCGATTTCTCTTCCCCCGTTTTGTCCGGCGGGGCTTCGAGTGCGCCCTTTTCCTCTTCGGCCGTTTCCGCTTCCTTCTCTTTGGGAACTTCCTTCTCGCTTGCTTCCGTCTTTTCGGGAACTTCCTTTCCGTTCTCTGCCGTCTCTTGGGGAGCAGCCTTTTTTCCCTCCTCTCTCTTTTTGGAAGGTGCCTTCCTACCCTTTTGAACCTTCGATTCGGCTGATTTCGCTTCCTCCTCGCCTACCGGCGAGGTTTTCTCCTGTCCCGAATCCGCACGTCCATCGTCCGTTTCCGGCTGGAGAATCTGCCGCTCCTCCCCTGCCTGATCCTCCGTCTCCTCCTTCGGGGTGTCGATGCCGCTTTCCAACCGGTCCATATCGTTTTGGCTCTCTACCGAGCGCCAAAGATACTTCGAATCGATTGGTACGAACGGCTGATCGTCCGCCTTTCCCTTCATGCGGTTTTCGAACGATGTCGTAACCTCCTGCAAATCCTCGCCGGAAAGCTCTTGAACATCCTGAAAGAGACAGGCGGGATGAAGAGTGCCGTTTTCCCGCTGTTTCCCGGCGGTATCCGAACCTTCATTCCGTTCCCGGTTCGATTCGGATGCGGCGTTGGCGTCGCCGGACAGGACCGGTTCGGAATCGCCCGTCTTTCCCTTTTTGGTTCGATGCTTCGTCTCTTTGGGTTCCTTATCCTTTCTGGCTTTGGTTTTG
>CAZLTI010000275.1:0-3221 GCA_964562335.1 uncultured Pseudomonadota bacterium
CGGAAATGACAATTCGTACAATTTTAGACTTTTTACCGCTTCCCCAACTTTTGAGAAAAGAAATGAAAACGGACGACTATTCGGTCATGGACTTTTCACTGCACGATATCAGAAATGTCTATGAGAAAAAGGTAGTCAGACAGATGAGAGAGTCCATCAAGGATTTTTCGGAGTTCGACAACTGCCGTGGATGTCTTTCCGATGTGTATGCGCTGGCATTAAGCAGGATACCGGCGACCTACAGCCAGTATGAGGATGTGGTGATCGATGGCTGTTTGTCGGATAGGGAATTGAAGGAGATCGTAAGCTACGCTATCTACCAGGTGGCGAAAAACCCCAAGCATAAAAAAGATAGGAAATAGGAAAAGCCTCGCGATCGCGGAGAATTTCGTCTCGAAACCCACCCATCCCTACGTGATCCGCATTCCCGAAAAAACCTCCAATCCCTTGACGCCCAATACTTCCGAGCAGTCCAGATCCTTTACGATGGTTTTCGATTCCTGTTGAAGATCGGTGAGGACGTGTCTAGGGATTATGTTGCCTTTGGCATCCAATACTCTTACTACCTGCGGACTGTCCAAATCCTGTTTGGGAACGGTAACGACGAACGCGGCTGCCCCGTCGCTCAATTCGACAAGCGAGCCGATCGGATATTTTCCCACGACCGACAGGAAATCCTTCCAGGCTTCCATATCATGCTCCAATCCGGCCAAAGTGTCGATGTATCGAATTGCGGAGGGTGGAGTCCAGGATTTTTTGTAGCTCCTTTTTCCTATCAACGCTTGGTAGATGTCGACAATAGCCAGCAGACGGGTTTCGTACAGCACTTCGCCATAGTCGGAAATCTTCGGATAGCTCGATCCCATCGACGGGTTCACCTTTACGTGATGCAAATGGGCCATGTTGACGATATACTCCGGCAGTCCCATTCCTTGCAGAACCTCTTTGCCGTATACGGGATGGTTGAACATTTGCTTCATCTCTTCGCTGTCCCGATCGAAGCGGACGGTGCTGTCGAGTATCTCCTTGGGCACCTTGAATTTGCCGAAATCGTGCAGAAAGCTTGCGAATAGGGTCTCCTCGTCGTCCTTGAATATGCTTTTCCGCCCTTTTCTCTGTATTATCTCGAAGTAGGTGGTAAAAAAGATCGCGCCGACGTCGATACAATGCGCATAGGTCTGGTCGCTCTCTTTCAGGCTTGCCATGGCCGCGATAGCATCCATGGAGGAATCCGCAGATACTTTTTGAATATATTCGACGATTTCGTCCGTATCGGTTTTTCCTTCGCGCGCCCTGTCGAGCAGGTTTTCGACGGCTTTGGTACCCTGCTCCCTAGCTGCCTCTCCCTTTTTGATTTTTTCGATGAGTCGATTGATTTTTTTTATCTCCCTCTGTTTCGGAGACAACTGCCTGGGTTTTTGCACGACCCTGAATTTCAGGAACCCTCTGGATTTCAGCTCTTTCGTCAGGGATCGATTCACTTGGGTGAGTTTTTTGAGAGAGGGGGGAAACTTATACAGTTTTACGATCGTATCTCCCGGCAGCAGCTCCCCTATGGGGATGTCGACAGCTCGGTCGTTTCGCACGGCTTGAACGCAAACCCCTCTGAAATTGTGCCGTAGCCATTGGCACACCTTTTCGTCGATACGCTTGAACCTGGAATGAAATCCGAGATAGGATAGAATAACCATATCCTCTTTCAGCTCGTCGATTCCTACAATGGATGGTTTGGCAGAATTTTCGGCAGTCATGTCTCTTAACGGAAGATAGTCGATTTCCAGTTCTGTCTTCGGGATCTTGGGATGGAAAAAAAACCTACGGTTCGATGCGCATCCTATCGAATGCTCTGTTCTGAAACAAGCTGAATACGGCCATCAATACGGAGTCCTGATACTCTCCTTTCGGGAAGATGTCGAAGTATTTTTGATATCTCACCATCGGAACGAAAGGAATGACGGACACGGTCAAGTCGTGTTCGGAAGAGGAAATACGGTTTTGCTTCGAAAGCTCTTCCAGATATTTGCGGTGAACGGCAAACCAGTTCCCTTCGTCCGGAGGAGAAATATTCAGGGGAAACCTGAGAAATTCGCCAACGGTGATTCTCGTTGCTTCGGAGTCGAATCCGATGGGAATGATCCGCTGGTTTAAAATGGCTATCGCTTCGGCCTTGGACAGCCTCTTTTTCGGAGGAGCCAGATCCTTGACGTGCAGTTTTTTTTCGGATTTGATGGCGGCTTCCGTCAGGGTTACGCCTATCTCCTGGACAATCTCAAAACGTTTGCCCATATCGACGGTATTCAATCCATCCGCCTTTTTTTCTATTTCGTCCCGATATTCGGCCGTTTTGGTTTTGGAAAGCCGCACGTCTCCGGAAATGTCCGTAAGGATGCCATTTGTGGTATGCTTGAATTTTTCGACCAGCCTGCGCTGGATATTCGGAGATCTTTCGCCGATCACCTCCCCGGAAGCTTTGGCATATTTCGCCAGGTGCGTCTCCACTTCGTACTGCGTTAACGCCCCTTCGATTCTAGATTTCTTATAGAGAGCCTGAAGACGCGATTCCAGATATAGGGGCACCTGGCTTTGTGCCAGCATTTTTCTTTTTCTATTGGCCGCCTGGTTTCTGGCCGCTATCATCTGCCGTTCCGTCTCTTCCGAGTATAGAACGTCGACGTGGCCGTCTGTTTTTGAGTTGGTCCGCTTGTTTTCCATTTGGCTTGATCGTTTCGTGAAGCTTTCCGCAGTGACCGCTCTACAAAAACGGACTCTGCGTTATTTGACAGGAAGCTTCGAACTCTACCCTGAAAGGCATTATGCTGGACCCTTGGAGAAAAATCAATCGTTTGGACGGATCAAATCCAACTCTTTGCAAATCCAATGGAACGCTTTTTGGGGTTCCTCCAGCGAAAAGACCGGAATCGACTCCTTCGGCGGGGCGTAATCGCAAATTAGCGCCTGGATGTTGTAGGAGTGGGTAAGGTATAGTGGTCGTTTGCGATTTCCTTTGCGTGCCACCTCCAATTTCAGGCAATTCTCGTTTTTGAACCCCTCGGAGACGACAAGATCGAAATCGGAAAACCAGCGTTTCGTTATCTGCCGCATATCCGATTCGTGCTCCCGATCGCGGAAAAGAGCCATCTTTTCGTCGGATAGCAAGAGAACCTGCAAAGCCCCGGCCGCTCGATGCCGCCACGAATCTTTATTCGGTTTGTCGAACTCGA
>CAZLTI010000276.1:0-874 GCA_964562335.1 uncultured Pseudomonadota bacterium
CCTCTCCATCCCGAGGTCGTGCTCCCTCCGCAGACGGTCCGTTTCCGCTTTGGCTATCGCATGTTTGCGCTCCGCCTCTCGGATTTCCTTCAGGTTTTTTGCGGATTCTTCCCGTATTTCCTTTAGGTTTTTGGCGGACTCCTCCTCGATTTTCGCCTGTCTGCGCTCCGCTTCCGTCCGAACTCTGGCGGACTCCTCCTCGATTTTCTTCAGGTTTTTGGCGGACTCCTCCCGTATTTCCTTCAGGTTTTTGGCGGACTCCTCCTCGATTTTCTTCAGATTGGCCCGATGGGCCCTCATCGAGTCTTCCTCCCATTTGACGAAATTCTGCTGCGATTTGGCCAGATCGGCCAGCAGCTCCCTGATTTCCTCGCCGGTCATGCGAACCCTTTTTGCATCTTAAGGTTAGACTTCGAAGTGATAGAAAAAGATACGATTTAATTTCATTCTGACATTTATCCGCTGTTTTTCCAAACGAAAAGTCCGGACAGACATTTTGTGGCACCCGATATCGAAAGCGGAATTTTGCCGTCGGGACGGCAGGGGTTCCCTTTCGTTCTTTCGTTCCGTTCCAGTAGTCTGCCGCGACTACCCGATCAATCCCCACCGCAGAGCAAGGGCGCATGCGTGAGTGCCGTTGCGCGCCTTCCGCATGCGAATGGCGCCGGCCATATGCTTGCGCACGGTGCCGACACCCACTCTCATCCTCTCCGCCGTTCGGTCGTAGGTATTCCCCGCCTATCCTTCGGGAAAGGACAGCATCTACCGCGTGAATGCGGTGATGTCCGAGGAAGGCAACGACTGCGCCAAGAATCGCACCTGGGAGGTGGGCAGCAAACCGGTCGAGATCAACGGTACCTGCGATATGGCGGGC
>CAZLTI010000276.1:889-1824 GCA_964562335.1 uncultured Pseudomonadota bacterium
ATGGGTTGCGGATTGGTACGGTTTTTATAGTCAAGATTCCAAAAACAATCCGACAGGTCCCGCTTCCGGCTCCGACTGTGTGGACCGTGGCGGGAGTTGGGGTATAAGTGCTTCCTACTTGCGCGGTACCAGTCGGACCGGACTTCATCCGGCGGGATGGTCCACCGAAATCGGCTTTCGTTATGTCGTCTCCCCCTGATCTTTGTTTCCGGCTGTTTTTCCATATATGGCGTGCCAAACTCTACGAATTCCTTATTTATAGAGCTTTTGCGGGTCAACGCACTTGTTGTGCCATCGTATCATTCAGGCGTATGCCAAGCGTTCTCTTGGTGCCGGCACGCTTCGGCCAAGTTCCTTGGCGGTTTCAATCCACTCTTGGACGATTTGCTCCACATTGGACAAGGCTTCTTGGTAAGTCTGCCCGTCGGCCATGCAGCCGGGGAGTTCCGGTACTTCAGCGACGAAGGCGCCGTCCTCATCGCCCCAGAAAATGAGGATCTCGTATTTTGGTCCCATGATCAGTCCTCCCGTTTCAGATTGTACTTCAGGATCGCATTGCGGACCCGCTTCACCTGGTACGGCTTGCCTTTGCCGCTTCTCGGCCACAGGTTCGGAATCTCTTCGACTCCCGTCATCGAGAATATGTGATGCTCTCCTCCGATCCTGCCATCAAACCCGAGTCGTGTCAGCAGTGCGCACAGCCCGTCAAAGGGCACGTTCGCGTCAGATCGACGCATTAGGATATGCTGGTACAGTTTCTCGTGCTTTCCCATATGGATACGGTATCGCGTACGGCCTACAGTCCATTCTGTTTTCTGGCATAGCGGCCAGTATCGGCGACCCAAACCGCCAATAGATACAATAGGTTTTTTGGTCTATCGATTCCTCGGAAACCTTCACGAACTCAAGATTCAAGGCGGTTTGGATTCGCTGGA
>CAZLTI010000276.1:1834-3125 GCA_964562335.1 uncultured Pseudomonadota bacterium
CTTTGCTGCCGCAGAGGTAGTGGAATCCAATAAAGAGCACACGGATGGGCTTTCTCGGTCACGTCAGTTCCAAAAACTTTTTCAAAGAAATCCGTGCCTTGCTCAGAATATGCGATAGGGTCGATCTCTTTATGGGATTATGAGCAGGCAGTGGCGGAAATGATTTTACGGTAGTGTATTGCAGCTTAGTTGAATTTTAGATTGAGTCGAGAGTTCTCCAACCACGAGATTTTCGTCGGCATCCGATGCCATGGCGCAGCTTTAGAAACCTTCACGAACTCAAGATTCAAGGCGGTTCGGGTCCGCTGGATGCAGTTGTTGGGCTTGGTGTGGCGGTTTTTCTGGGATGGCTGCCAAAATAGCTCTTAAGGCGTTATTTACGGACTCCGAATTTTTGAATACAGACGCAACATCGGAATCAAGCGTCACTGTGACATGACAGTCTTTGGCAAAGCGATTCTTTTTCGCTTTGGAGTAGTCTAAATCATATTCTGGGAGCATATCGTTTCCTGAGGGGATTTTCGTTTTCATATTTTCTAATCTCGTTTTTAGTGGCCAAGCGAGCACTGATAATCCGGATGGTTTCTTTCTTTCGCTCCACAAAGCTCACCAACAGCATTCGATTGTTTGTGGAGTGACCAATGATCAACTCTCTATATTCATGAACAGATGAGTGCCATTCATCGTTAAAAATGCAGGCAAAAATGTCCGAAAATACACTCTTGGCCTCCTCAAAATCAACCGAGTGTTTATCTTTATTCGCCTTCGCTTTTACCTTGTCCCACTCAAATGTCAAACTCATTACCCGATTGGAAATAAAATTTCGCTGTGTCCGAGGAACACCTATGTACGGAAGACTCAAAGGCCCCTCTTTTTAGCAGCTCACAAACCCATTGTCACCTTTCGTATTCATATCTTGCAATGTTTGGATTGGGGTCGGACCAAATTAATTTATTGATATTATTATATTTTATTGTAATATATTGACATATTTTCTAGTCTAAAATGCTATTTTTTGGCCAAAAAATAGCATTTGGACGCATTTGCCGGAGAGTCGAACATCAATCGGCAAGCCCTGATTAAATTCTCCCTCAGGCAGGTTCTGGATCGACACTACATGGCCGTAAAAAGCAGAAAGCCAGCAAACGGGAAGGAAACGGGCAGGGGGAAAGAGCAAACAAAAGGCATATGAAATCTTTCGAGCATTCGTTTGCCGACTCCCTATTTTCTCAATTCTGGTAGGATTTGGGGACAAATCCCTCGGGCACCCGGATGCTGAAGGTCTCGTCGT
>CAZLTI010000277.1:0-3065 GCA_964562335.1 uncultured Pseudomonadota bacterium
TCCGGTGATGGACAACCAGCGTCAGTTCCCTTTCCAAAACGTCGGGACGTGCCAGTGCTGCCAAAGGTTCCATGTCGAGAAACCGAACCTCCTTTCCATGCTCCCTTTTGACTCTCACCTCCAGCCATTTCGCCAAATTGCGCTCCTTGAGATCGCCAACCCCCAAGGCTCGCACCTTAGGAAGAATCAGACGCTCGATTCCCGGATTCACATTGAACACGCCGGTGAGTTCCGTTTTGCCGTATGCCTCCCTGCTGTCGCCAAGCTCCTTCGGAATCGTAATCGTAACGGGACCCCGAATTTCCGTCTGGCAGGCCAGTCGGTTGGATTCTTCGATCTGTCGGCCGGTGAGCATATCCAACTCCGAACGGGTGATCTCGGATACATTTTCCATGCGGTCTATGACAACCCGGCATTTGCCGCAAATCCCCGCATCGCCGCAATCTGCCCGAATGGTTATATCGGCTCGAAGCGCTGCGTTCAAAACGGTTTCCCCCGTTTGGGCCTCGACGCTCTTACGCTCGGGCAAAAAGACGATGTCCTGTTTTTTCACCATGCTCTTCCCTCAATGAAGCGAGAAAAATCTCCCGTCCCACAATGAACCACTCTTTTCGCCATTCGCTATTGCATATGGCAGTGGGTCGCGTTACGTTGTTTGTTAAGTTTTTTCAGAAGAATAACCTGCCTCGATACTGATTGCAAAGACAACCGCAAAACCGGGAACGGCATCATGATAGTCAAAAGAATTCCAGTATCTCCGTTGATGACCAATTGTTACATCTTGGCGTGTGAAAAAACAAAGGAGGCGGCAATTATCGATGCCGGCGACGAGCCCTATAGAATCCTGGAAGCGATCGATAGCAGCGGACTGACGGTTAAATACCTGGTAAACACGCACGCCCATGTGGACCATGTTTCGGCGGTGTACGACATCAAAAAGGAAAAGGGGGCACCTTTTCTTTTGCATAAAAACGAAGAGATTGTTTTGAGCGGATTGAATGCGAGCCGGACCCTTTTCGGTTTCGGTCAGGGAGAGATTCCCAAAGTGGACGAATACATCGACGAGACAACATCGATATCCGTCGGAGAGTATTCCCTACAGGTGATCGAAACGCCGGGGCACAGTCCGGGAGGCATCTGCCTCCGTACCGGCAGTACGATATTCGTCGGCGACACGCTGTTTGCCGGGAGCGTCGGCAGAACCGATCTGCCGGGTGGGTCGTCAACGGCATTGATGGAATCGATCCGCAAAAAACTGATGGTGCTGGATGACGGCACGGTCGTCTATCCGGGCCACGGTCCTGATACCACGATAGGTGCGGAAAAACGGAACAACCCTTTCATTAACGGACGGCTAGGAGGTTTCTAAGTCCGCCCTAAAAGAGGAAGCCATACATCCGAAACACTACAAGAGAATCTATCCTAAAACAGTCCGATGCTAGCGGAACTATTGCACTATTTCATTCCATATCAGATCTTTAAATCCGTTTTTTTTCGTGCCGGTATGGCATATCTCACCACCTATTTTTTTATCAACTATTTCATCCCGAGAACCATTCGTTTTTTTCGCCAAAAAGGAGTTACATCGGATTTTACCAAAGAGGAGAAAGCAAACGGACCCTACTGCGGAGCGACGCCGATCATGGGGGGAGTGGTTCTGATCCCCTCCATTATGGTTTCCACGATACTGTGGGCCTGGATCAACAAATATACGCTGTCTCTGCTGATCGTCATTTTTGCCTTCTCGTTTGTGGGCGCTATGGACGATGTGGCAAAGGTGTTCAACAAACGAAAGGTGGAATCCGGCAAGCTAAAGAAAAATCCGCACACCGGCAAAGCCGACGGTCTCTCCGGGTCCCTACGTCTGTTGATCGAATTTATCATCGCCGGGGGCGTCGTCTGGGGTCTGTTCCATTTTTCGGACGGTTTGGACGGATATGTGCTGATTCCCGGAATTCCGATAAAAACGTGGTTTCCCGAAATTCCGATCCTACTGTTCGTCCCGTTTGCCATACTGCTGATCGTTGTGGGGGCCAATGCCGTGAACCTGTTCGACGGACTGGATTCGCTGGCTACCGTTCCCATCGTGACCTGTTCCCTGTTTATCGCAGCGGCGGCCTATATCGCCGGAGACGAGGAATGGAGCGACCGATTGAAGATTGTCTATATCTCTGCCGACATTAAGGAGATCGCCATATTTGCGATAACCGTGATCGCCGCCTGCATTGCCTTTTTGAAGTTCAATTCGCCCCCGGCTTCGATCTATATGGGAGATGTCGGTTCTTTGGGATTCGGCGCATCGATATGCACGATGTTTCTCTTCCTGAAGGCGGAGTTCTACCTGCCTATCGTCGGATGGACGTTTGTGCTGGCCGCAATGAGCGCAATCATTCAAAGAGTTTGGTTTCAAATCGTTCTAAGGACGCGAGGGAGGGAGTGGGCGGAACAAAACCGCTTCTTCTATCGCGCTCCCTACCACCATCATCAGCAACATTTGATCACCTACCGCGAAGAGGAGCACAGCATTCGCTCCGTCTGGCACCGCCTGCTGATCAAAATCGGCCTGGGACGCATTTCCGACGAGGACAAATTCTCCAAACCCGATCAAGTAAAAAACAAGGTCATCTGGAGCAACCATTTAAGAGCGATATCTCTCCTGGTGATCGCTTTAATCGTCTACTTCAAGTTGAGATAGGAAAAAGAGGGTGCGGCAAAGGCTTTGGCTGCGTAATATATCGCCTATGAAAGTCGCTTATGAAAGGCTTGACAAACGGCAAAATGAAAAAGTAGAGTCCGCAAACAGTTGGAGGGGTGGGAGAGTGGTTGAATCCGGCGGTCTTGAAAACCGTTATACGCAAGTATCGGGGGTTCGAATCCCCCTCCCTCTTCCGGTAGGTTTCACCCGGTGTCGGATGAAGGTATCGAATGCAATTGCAGGGCAATTCCGTGTACGAACGGATCGTCCTGCAATTGCATTTATGCTTTATGGCGCTTCCTACCGTGTGTCCGCCGTCCGCAGATCCAGCGGCAAAAACAACCGCCGAAAGGCAGCCGAACCGTCCCGC
>CAZLTI010000278.1:0-3049 GCA_964562335.1 uncultured Pseudomonadota bacterium
CCGATTCGCGCCGGTTTTGAGCGACAATCGGCTGTTTCATCGGACCTTTCGACACGCGAAAGAGAAACTCATTCAGTACGTTCGATATCGCGCGCATGGTCGTTTTCGTTTTTTTCACCGAAGTGATGTCGACCTCCAAAACCAATCCCTGTCGGATGTGATGCGGATTCAACCGGTCGGAGAACTTCTGAAAGACCTCCTTCAGAAAGTCGATGCGCCTGTCCAATATTTGTCTTGTTTTCGGGTTGTCGTTCCCGAAGATGTCGCATACTTTTTCCTCCAACATACCGATTTTCTTTTTCAACTCGTTGTTGAACGCCCGATGCACCTTTGCCTTGTCTCCGGAATTCGATGGCGGATGGAGGGAAATTTCATGCCATAGCCGATCGTACTCCCCTCCGTCGGTTTTGGTGCCGGAGGAGGGAATGCCCAATATCTGCCTGGATAGCTTCCGGTATCTTTGGTTGTTTTCCTGCTTGATGTAGAACTCGTTCCCCAGTTTGCCGACCACTCTACCCGCCTTTTCGATTTCGTAGAGCAGTTCGTCCGCCTGCAAATCGTACGCTTTCCGCAGGTTTTTCAGCTGTTCGGCATTGAAGTAGCTGATTCTTATCGAAAATGCCTCGTCCGGAAGCTCCTCCTTCGCCGTAAAGGGATACTCCTGGATTACGCAGACCCTGACGTTTTTGTAGTTGTTGATATACTGATACCCCAGTTTTGACGAATCCAGGATTGTGGTCAGGGCGTTTACGACCAGATTGAATCCCCCGTTTTGAATGTTATCGTGTGCCAAACTCATTTCGACATGGTCTCGAATGAATGCCCTGTTCTCCGATTCGTCCGAGTCCATCTCGCTCAGGCTGTCGAAAAAACGCTTGGCCACATAGTCGTACCGCTTGCTGTTTTCGTCCTCGCGGTCATCCTCGAAGGAGAGATATCCTCCCAGTTCGTTGAGCTTTTCGGCTACGGTTTCGCTTTCGGACAACCCGTGCGAACCCTCCTCCAGTCTCGAGCGGTTCAGTTCCGCAATCTTGCCGTCGATCTGGGAGTGGATATGCCGGGATATCGTCTCCTTCAGCAGATCCTGCATGGACTGTTGATAGTGGTAGATGGGAACGAGCAGCTCCGAGTCCAGCACGTTGATCGCCAGTTTGACGTCCGTAACCGTCTTCGGTTTGATGGGATTGTTTTTGAATGCGCATTTGACGACGGCGTAGGTGTTTTCCCTCTGAATGAAAGTGCCGATATCGTCGTTCCGGCGAAAAACCGCATTGGTTTCGTCCTGCAAATCGCGAACGCCCCGTTCGATGTGACCCTGGAGATGCCCGTAGATACCGGCGATCGACTTTTCGATTTCATTCGTATCGAATGTTCCGCGACCGCCGATTTTTTCAATAATTTCGGATATCATCCGCGGAGTATAGCGGTTGAGCTGGCTGAACTCCTCCCTGTCTATCAGGTTTCGGTATTTTTTCAGCAGCTCGTCCTCCACGGTAACCAAATAGCGGTTCTGCATATTCTGCAGAACTTGATTGTAGTAGTTGTGGAGTTTCTCCTTGACTCCGCCCATCACATCCAGCTTGTTCAAAACTTCCGGCGGAAGCTTCGCCTTGACGTGGTTCAGAAGCTTGTCGATCTCTTCGTCGACAACCGCTCTCGCCTCGGAATACTCGTCTCTTTCCTCCCGATTCGAACTGTTTCGGCTGCCTACGGCGCTCGGTCTTTCGGGATGGATGCAGTTCGGACTTTCGGTAATGTTCTTTTTGGACACGCTTTCTCCTTCGGATTGTGATTGCTGCAGATTGTAACGTGGGCGATGGGGATTGAAGACTACGTATTCATCTTAAAAAAACAGGGAAAAGTCAAATGAAAATCCAAAAGAAGAGGGGTCGAGTCTTCATTTAGCCAAATATTTTTGTAGAAGTTGTCGGTTCGTGCCGGTTTCCGGCCTTTTTCTTTGGGAAGCGAAATGGAACGAGCCAGGACGCATTCCGGCGAAGAGGGTTTATTCGAACGCCGAGATTGCTTCGACGGATGCCTGGACTTTTCTTTTCGATTTTATCATTGTAGTCGTTCCGCACCCGCCGAATCCGGCAGTGCCGATACTATGCCGAAAACGTGGCAAACTGATCAAACAGGGAGAGGAGATGACCCAATACATTATCGTCTATCTAGGCGGAGGCAAGCCGTCCAGCCCGGAAGAGGGAAAACGACATATGGAGCGGTACAGGAACTGGCTATCCTCGTTGGGCGATGCGGCAGTCAGTCCTGCCAATCCGCTGAAAATACGAGCACGGTCAACCCCGACGGAACAGTCGCGGCCGGAGGAACGACCTCCATGTCCGGTTACACGATCGTTGAAGCGGATTCCATGGAAGCGGCACTGTCGATCGCAAAATCCTGCCCCTTTCTCGATGTCGGCGGTTCTCTTGAGGTGTCGGAACTGGTGCGGATGCCGACTGGGAAATAGAGGGCAAAAAATCGTAGCCGCCTGGACCGGGTTAGGGATTTGATGTACTGGGGTCGGTGTATTCGGGTCGGACCAAATTAAAATATTGATATAAATTATTTTTCTGTATCATATTGTCTATATTTTTGTATTAGAATGAATATTTTACCCTATTTTATTCATATTTAATGGAATAAAACTGACGAAGCGGTAAAAAGTCCCAGAACCGTCATTCCGCGCAATTTTCGAATTTTTACCGGTTCATCAAAGTTATGCATCAGTTATTTATGGGTCGGACCAAATTAATCTATTGATTTAAATTGTTTTGTTGTATAGAATAATCTATATTTCGATATTAAAATAAATATTTCACCCTATTTTATTCCATTTTGCTGAAATAGAGTGCGTATCGGCCTCGGTTTTCGTCATAGGGGTAAAGAGTCGATACGTAAAGATGGATGTAACGAGCGGCAGTCTCCGGTTCGGGGAGAAATCGAAGTCTGCGAATCCTATTTCGGCTGTACGCGGCAGCATCGAACCGACCAAAGCCATCCGTTTCGATAGATGGTGCGACTTTGCGGATTCGACTGCCGAAACGCT
>CAZLTI010000279.1:0-3037 GCA_964562335.1 uncultured Pseudomonadota bacterium
ATCGTATGTTTTCTTTTCGCCATTGTCGAATTCGACCAACAAGATATAACAGTCGATTGCCGATACCGACTTTAGCTTTGGATATTGCATGGCCTACCAATACTTATTGCGCATCTCCCGTTTGACGGTCTTTCCGGCCGCATTTCTGGGAAAGTCGGACATGATTTCGACGACCGAAACCCGCTGGAACTTTGCCCCGACCCTGGCGTTGATCCACTCTTTCAGCGTCTCTTCCGTAGTTTTGCTCCCCTCGTGCAGCACGACTGCGGCCAGGGGGCTTTCTCCCCAGCGGTCGTGCGGAATGCCGAACACCGCAACTTCGCGAACGGCGGGATGCTGAATGGCGATCTCTTCGATATCCCTCGGGTAGACGTTGACTCCGCCCGAAATGATCATGTCCTTTTTGCGGTCGACCAGGTAGAGGAAGCCCTCCCCGTCCACATATCCCATGTCTCCCGTATGAAGCCATCCGTCCACGATCGTCTCCTTTGTCAATTCGGGCCGTTTGAAATAGCCGGGCATCAATATGGGACCCCTTCCGCAGATTTCGCCGATAGCGTCGGCCGGCAACTCCCGATTGGCGTCATCGACGATTTTCATCTCGAACAGGGGCGGCGGCGTCCCTACCGACTTCGGCTTTCTTCCGTAGTCCAGTTTGTCGAGAACCGTCACGAATCCTTCGGTCAGTCCGTACAGTTCGTAGAAGCGATCCGGCAGCTCTCGGTTCAACCTCTCCTTCTGCTCCATCAGCAGCGGAGCTCCCAGGGAAAGGATCATTTCCAAAGACTGAAGCCTGGCGGGATCGAAGTTCGGGGATTCCAGCATGGCGATGATTTGCGCCGGCACCATCATCACATGCGTCACCCGCTCTCTTTCGATCGTATCGATGTAGGAAACCGGCTCGAATCCCGGCAGAAGCACATAGGTCGCGCCTTGGAAAACCGTCGGCATCAAATCGACAAACGCTCCGTTGAAGACAATGGCTCCCGCATGCATCACAACGCTTTCCGGGTTCATGCGGAAGCTTGCGGCAAACGACGTCCCATAGGCGATGCGTATCGCATGGGTGTGCACGATCCCTTTGGGCAAGCCGGTCGTACCGCTGCTGTACATGATATTAAAAACGTCGTCCGGATCGATCTTCACTCCCTCCGGCTCTCTCTCCTCCGCCTCCTCTTTCAATCTTTGGAAGTCCCGAAATTCCGCACACGCCTTTTTTTCGGTTATCAATACCGCATCCGCATCTATGCCCGGCAGTTCGTCCAGAATCGACCGAAAGAGATCCACGAACGAGCCGTCCGTCACTACCGCTACGGATTCGGAGTCGACAAGGAGCGATACCAGCGCCCTTTCGAGCAGAAGCGTACTCATCGGCACAACGATCGCACCTATCTTTGCCGCCGCCCAGTATACCTCCAGCAGCTCGACGCAGTTCGGCAGCAGCGTCGCAACCTTGTGCCCCTTTTCCACTCCAATTTTCCGCAGCGCATTCGCCGTGCGGTTGATGCTCTTGTCGAATTCCCCGTAGGTGAGTCTCCGGTCTCCAAAAACGACAGCCGGATGGTCCGGCCGATAAAGCGCGTGCCGTCTAAAAATCGATCCGAGATTCATACCCCCCTCCCTATCGCATTGTCATTGCAGCAGGATATTGCGCAGATGCAAAACGTTCGGCAAAAAAAGATGCCGGTCCATGGTTTTCAGGTCGTCCGAAACGGCCGGTCGAAAATCCATCCAATGCAAAATATCCCTTTCCAGATCGATACCGGCAGCTATTTCGACGATCTCCATGCCCGATTTTGTCAGGCGGAAAACGCAACGTTCGGTAACGTACAGGACCGGCTGTCGGCTCCCTATCGCATACTCGCCGCTGAAGGTAACATGTTCCACCCGTTTGAGGAACTTGCGAAGTTTTCCCTCCCTTTCGATTTTCAATGTTCCGTCGGAGCAGCTTGTCCGTAAACCGCCCGCCGTGAAGGTTCCAACGAAAACCACCCTTTTCGCCTTCTGGCTAATGTTGATGAATCCTCCCGCACCTGCCAGCTTCGGACCGAATTTGGAGACGTTGACGTTTCCCCTTTCGTCCGCCTGGGCCAGACCCAGGAATGCCATATCCAATCCGCCGCCGTCGTAGAAGTCGAACTGACTGGGCTGATCGACCAGCGCTTCGGTATTGGTTGCGGCCCCGAAGTCCAAACCGCCGGCGGGTATTCCTCCGATCACTCCCGGTTCCGCCGTCAGCGTAAGCAGATCCAGGATATCCCCTTCGGCCGCTACGTTTGCGATCCCTTCCGGGCAGCCGATTCCAAGATTGACGATGCTATCGGGACTCAGTTCGAGCGCCGCCCTGCGGGCGATGATTTTTTTCGGTCCCATCGGCATCGGATCGATCAATTGCAGGGGAACTTTGATTTCGCTACTGAATGCCGGATTGTAGGCAGTTCCAAAAGTTTGCCAATGGTTTTCGCCCTTTGCCTTCACGATGCAGTCGACCAGAATTCCCGGTATTTTCACGTCGCGCGCATTCAGCGTACCGGCCTCCGCTATTCTCTCGACCTGCACAAATACCAACCCGCCCGAATTCTTCGTCGCCATGGCGATCGCCAACGACTCCAGGGTCAGCGCCTCCCTCTCCATGGTGATATTGCCGCCGGTATCCGCCGTCGTCCCCCGCAAAAAGGCGATGTCTATCGCCATCGTTTTATAGGCGAGGTACTCCTTTCCGTCGAATTCGATCAGCTCTACGAGATCCTCTTGCGTACAATCGTTGATTTTCCCTCCGGTCAATCGGGGGTCCACAAACGTGCCCAAACCCACCGTCGTGATCGTTCTGGGCTTTTTCGCAGCTATGTCCCTGTACATGTGGGAGATGACCCCCTGGGGCAGGTTGTAGGCCCGAATCCTGCCGTCCACTGCCAGTTTCTGCAGTTTCGGAGCCAGTCCCCAATGTCCTCCGATCACCCTGTCGATCAGCCTTTCGTGCCCAAGGCGGTTCAGTCCCCGTTCTCCTCCGTCTCCCTGGCCGGCCGCATACAGGAGG
>CAZLTI010000280.1:0-788 GCA_964562335.1 uncultured Pseudomonadota bacterium
GAGAATCGAAAACAGTGGCGAAAAAGAAGAAGTAGTTCCACCAAAAACAGTTTGTCAACGGACCTCCAGGCCAAAGGGAATTTGTCTGGAGGCTACAATCGGCATTCGATCATGGGTTCCACTATTGCGTCTGCTTTTCGCAAACAAAAAAACGACTTAATCCGACTTCTGCAGGAGCCGTTTTTGCTGTTCGCGATTCTGGTTATCTTTGGCAGCTTACTTGTTTTCGTTCTCTATCCTCTCTTTACCACCGTCAAACTGAGCCTATCCCCGAACGATAGTTTCAGTTTTGAAGTCTACCGATATATCGTCGACCACGGACGATTCCGAAAGGCAATATCAAACAGCATACTACTAGGCACAATTGTAGCGACTATCGGAACGCTGGTGGCTTTTTTGTTTGCCTACACGCTAACCCGCATACAGATTCCCGGAGGGAAATTTTTCAAAGGAATGGTCCTGATGCCCATCATTTCTCCTCCCTTTATGTTTGCCCTTTCGGTGATTCTACTGTTCGGCAGAAACGGTCTCGTTACCATGGGCATTTTCGGCATGGAGGATGCGAACATATACGGGTTGCCGGGGCTGATCATCGTACAGTCGACCAGCCTTTTCCCGTTGGGTTTTCTCGTATTGACGGGAATTCTGCAGGCAATAGACCCCGATCTGGAAACCTGCGCCATGAACCTCGGCGCCAAGCGCTGGAAAACATTCACTACCGTAACCCTGCCACTGGCAATGCCGGGCATTTTTGCGGCCTGGCTGCTCATTTTTGTTCAGTCGCTAAC
>CAZLTI010000280.1:889-3019 GCA_964562335.1 uncultured Pseudomonadota bacterium
GGCAATCCGATCATTATTGGCGGCGAGTTCGACGTTCTTTCGGTTCAGGCCTATCTGGAATTCGTCGGCATGGGAAACTTGCCGAGAGGAGCGGGACTGGCGATCATTCTTCTGATTCCCACCGTCTCTTTCTTCATGTTGCAAAAATATATTTTACGCAAAAAGTCGTATGTGACGATAACGGGAAAGTCGACAAGAAGGTCGATCGTAACCCTGCCCACATCCGGTAAAATCATCTTGTCGACCCTTTGCATAGCCATATCGCTCTTTATATTGATGTTTTACGTGACGATTTTTATCGGAAGTTTCGTCAGAATTTGGGGCATAAATTGGGAACTGACCCTCGACCACTACTACTACTCGATCGATGTCGGATTGGAGACGATATTCGATACCGTTGCGTTGGCAGGAATTGCCACACCGGTTACCGCAATACTGGGCATGGTGGTCGCTTTTTTGGTCGTGCGCAAAGCCTTTCCCGGAAAGCATGCGATGGAAATCCTGTCGCTAATGATGTTCGCGATTCCCGGAACGGCGGTTGGCATCGGATACATTGTGTCGTTCAACGAGGGTCCGATCGTTTTGACCGGTACCATGTATATTATCCTGGCATGCTATATCTTTCGAAACGTTCCCATCGGTATTGAGGCGGGAGTCGCCGCTCTAAGTCAAATATCCAAAGATATAGAGGAGTCCTCCACCAACCTGGGAGCCACAAGCGCAAAAACGTTCACGACCATTACGCTACCGTTAATTACTCCCTCCTTCTTTTCAGGGGCGACCTTTGCATTCGTCAAATGCATGACAAGCCTGAGCGCGATCATATTCCTCGTTTCCGCCAGCTGGAAGCATATGACGGCCCTCATCCTGGCACAGACGGAAAACATGCTTCTGGGGCAGGCGTACGCCCTCTCGGTCATATTGATCGTTATCATTATGATTGGATTTGCTATGCTTAAAAAATTCACCGCTTTAGGACAAAAGCGCGTTTTTGGAAAAATCAGCCATGATTAAGAACTTAACGGGAAGAGTGAAAAATATCGGATCTCGCTCGGCGGACTGGGAGATAGAAAACTTAACTTTGAAAAATGTCGTAAAAAAATATGACGACGGGCATGGCGGCATCATCAACGCAATCGACGATATCTCCCTAACCATCAACAAAGGGAAGTTCACCACGCTGGTCGGACCCTCCGGCTGCGGCAAAACGACAACCCTCAGAGCCGTTGCCGGATTCGAGACGATCGATTCGGGGGAAATTCGACTCGGCGACAGAATCATCAACAATGTGCCGGCCTTCGACCGCGAGATGCCGATGGTGTTTCAAAGCTATGCGCTGTTTCCGCATCTGTCCATCTACGACAATATCGCGTATGGTCTGAAAATTCGCAAAAAGCCCAAATCGATCATCCGGAACGACGTCGAAATGATTCTCCAACTGGTCAATCTAGTCGGTTTGGAAAACCGCTATCCGGGAGAAATATCGGGTGGCCAGCAGCAGCGCGTGGCTTTGGCGAGAGCTTTGGTATTAAAACCAAAAATCATATTGTTTGACGAACCCCTATCCAACCTGGATGCAAAGCTGCGATTGCAAACCCGCATGGAGATCAAACGCGTCCAAAACTTGCTGGGGATTACGACATTGTACGTCACGCACGATCAGGAAGAGGCGTTAACAATGTCCGACAATATTGTAGTAATGAACAGAGGGAAAATCGAACAAATGGGGACTCCGAACGAAATTTACAACCATCCGAATAGTATTTTCGTGGCCGATTTTATAGGGAACTCCAATTTCATTGAAGCGACCGTCGCCGAATTGAACGGAGAAACGGCCAACCTAAAAATTGGAACGAGCATCCTGCAAACTCCGCTCGACAAAGTAAGCTCGGATATTCGCGAAAACGACACGGTTTACATTAGCGTCAAGCCGGAGGCGGTAGCGATATCCAAACGAAACGAAGCGGAAAGCAATCCTTTTGTCGGCAAAGTCAACAACTCCTTTTTTCTCGGCTCCGCCATGGAATTCGAGATCGAATTTAACAACACGCTGATAACCGCGATTCAGCCAAACGACAATTTAGGCCCCGGCACGATTCGAAACAGCGAATTGGTCTCTCTCTCCTTCAA
>CAZLTI010000281.1:0-3011 GCA_964562335.1 uncultured Pseudomonadota bacterium
GATTATAGATTCCCGTTCTTTGCTCAGAGTATCGCAAATTCAGTGCGGGAATGACGGTTCTGGGACTTTTTACCAGTTCATCATTTTTGCTTTCAACTTGCAATTGTTTGCCATTGTAACCTAGCATTATCGGATATACAAAAGGATTGCCAGCAGGATTTTCGAGGAGGAGATATGAGGCATAAGATCATCGCGAGTTTTGTCCTTTTTCTGATTTGCGCCGTTTCAGTGGCTGCATACGCTTCCAACCGGGTCGAGAGAGGCGGTATCGTGAGGGTGACTGCGGCCAAGCAGGGAATTTTGATAAAAAACTTCAATCCCTTCTCTCCGAAACTGCTGCATCCCACGCTCGGCTGCTTTTACGAGCCTTTGGTATTTGCCAACGCCTACAAGGGGGAGGTCTCTCCCTGGCTCGCCAAAAGCTACGGATGGTCGAAAGATCTCAAAACGATCACCTTTCAACTTCACGATCACGTCAGGTGGAGCGACGGAAAGCCATTTACGGCGGACGACGTACTGTTTACGCTGATGCTGGCGAAAGAGAACAGGGCACTCGACCGAGAAGGAATCTGGAAAAAGGGTTTGGCGAACGTAAAAAAACTTGGAAGACATTCCGTCTCTTTTACGTTTGAAACGGTCAATACGACTATCCTACCCTCGCTGGGAGGCATATACATCGTTCCGCAGCACATTTGGCAATCCGTCGAAAACCCCTCCACATGGACGGGCAATGAAAATCCCGTCGGCACCGGTCCGTTTCTGTTCGACACCGGTTCCTTCACCGAACAGTCCTATCGGCTAAAGAGAAATCCCAACTACTGGCAGCTTGGCCGGGACGGCAGACCGCTTCCCTACATTGACGGCATTCAATATATCGGTGCTACGGGCAACAGCCAGCTTGCCATGAAAGTAGTTTCGGGGCAGGTCGATTGGGGAAACGTATTTATGGCCAATATCGACCGACTGTTTGTCAGCCGCGATCCGATCCATCATCACTATTGGCTGCCGGAAGGAAATCTCGTCTATCTCAATCTCAATAATGGGAAAGCCCCTTTTGACAATATCAACGTAAGAAGAGCGGTCGCCATGGCGATCGACCAAAAGGAAATTACTACGATCATGGCCTCGGGCGCTCTTCCCGCAGAGTTGTCGGGAGTAAAGAGTGGATATCGGCATTGGGTAAGCGAAAAAGCGAAGCGCTATCTTCCGGCCTACGATCCCGCAGCAGGCAGAAGGCTTCTCGAACAGGCGGGATACCGCGAGAACGCCGATGGAATTTACGAGAAGGAGGGTGCCACGCTCTCCTTCGACCTGTACGTTCCTACGGGTTGGACCGATTGGGTCACGGCTATGGACGCGGTCGGCACGCAACTCTCCAAAATTTCCGTAGAGGCCAGAGTGACGCAGGTAGCGTGGCCTTCGCCATTTTTAACCAACATAACCAAAGGCGACTACCAGATTTCCGTCGATTATGTAAGCTCCGGTTTCTCCCCCTACCATCAGTACAATTTCATCCTGCCGGAGCGACACTGGGCTCCCGTAGGCGAGGATGCTTCCGGCCATTCGCAGGTGCGCTACCGCAACGCCGAGGTGGACAGGGCCTTTGCCGCCTTCAGCCGGACGGACAAAACCGACGAACGATTAAAGGAGATGGATATCGTTCTTACTGCGGTTTTGAGAGACACGCCGCTGATTCCTCTCTTCTTTAATCCGACATGGTTCCAATACTCCACGAAACGGTTTGTCGGATGGCCCAGCCGGGACGATCCCTATACCGCCCCAAGAACTTGGGGAATGGCAAAAATTCCGGTGCTCCTCAATCTTCGGCCGGTCCGCTAGCCCGCGACGCCACGGACCGTTTCGCCTGCTGATAGCACAGCGGTCTGTATTCGTGCGGGAATGACGGTTCTGGGACCTTTTACAGCTTCGTCGCTTTTCAATGAAATACTTTATCCGAAAACTCTTCTGGTTTTTCTTGGCGCTGTATGCGGCGATCACGATTAATTTCGTTCTTCCCCGTTTGATGCCGGGAGACCCGGTGAGCGTTTTGGTGCACAGCCTCCAGGGGGCGGATCGAGACTCCGTGGAAGCGGTTCGCGCCGCCTTTGGAATGGATACCGATACATCCGTTTGGGTCCAATACTGGAGATACCTGGGAAACACGGCTTCCGGCAATTTGGGCATCTCAATCAGCAACTTCCCGGCCAAAGTGAGCGATGTTCTTGCCAAAGCCGTTCCCTGGACCATCGGACTCATGGGGATCGCCACTATCTTCAGCTTTGGCATCGGTACACTGGTCGGAATTGCCATCGCCTGGAAAAGAGATACAAAGTGGGCGGATAGCGTTTTAGGACTGTTCCTCTTTATCCGCTCCTTTCCCTACTTTTGGTTTGGACTGATTTTGGTGTATTTCTTTGCATTCGAGTCCTCCTATTTTCCTTTGGGAGGAGGCCACTCGATCGACTCCACCGCATCGGACGGCTGGAAGCACGTCGGCTCGATTCTGTACCACCATCGCGATCAGCTCGATGGGCTATTGGATGCTGACGATCCGCAACAACATGATCAACGTTCTGGCCGAGGACTACATCACCGTCGCCAAAGCAAAGGGGCTCTCTCCAGGACGGATTCGGCGCTCCTATGCCGCCAAAAACGCCATTCTTCCCTCCGTATCGGGATTCGCCATGGCACTGGGGTTCGTTATCGGCGGCAGTATCGTAACGGAGATGGTCTTCTCCTATCCCGGAGTGGGCTTTATGCTGCTTCAAGCCGTCCATCAGCAGGACTATCCGCTTCTCCAGGCGATTTTTCTCTTTATCGCAGTCGGCGTACTGGTGGCCAATTTTCTTTCGGATCTGACGATTTTGCTTCTCGATCCTCGCGTAAGGGACAGTGCAAAATGATCGGGGACATCCTATCTCTTTTTGTCGAGAACAAGAAGGCGCTAACCGGACTGTTCATTCTGTTTTTTTTCCTGTTTCTTGCCCTGTTTGCCCCGTTCGTCGCCCCGT
>CAZLTI010000282.1:0-2993 GCA_964562335.1 uncultured Pseudomonadota bacterium
TTGAACGAAAGCAGGGATAGAAAGTCCATGTTATTGGGGTCGGACCAAATTAAACTATTGATTTAATAAAATTATTTATTATATATATGCAATTTTTTGTCTTAAAATGCTATTTTTAATGCCTATTATTTAAATTTAAAAAAATTACGAAAAACCGTAAAGGAGATATCCCGTCGCAGGAAGGGGTATCTCCCGCTCGAACCCGTTCAACAATCGATTGACAAAACCTACAAAGGGCTATATTGCTGAAAAATTCGTCCGAAAACGATCTATTGCCTACGGGGATCTATGAAAAGAACGTTCCAACCGAACAACCGAAAGCGAAAAATGAAGCATGGCTTTCGCAAAAGGATGTCTACAAAGGCCGGAAGAAACATCGTCAACGCGAGAAGAAGAAAAGGTCGAAAAGTGCTGAGTGCGTGATATGGAAGGAAAGAGGTACGGCTTTTCCGCAAAATACAGGCTCAAAGGAGAGAAGCGGATAAACGAACTCTTCCGGATCGGGAAGCGCAATGCCTGGGGATTTTTGAAGTTCCGCTATCTTCCGGGAGAGCGGGGATATATTCGGGTGGTGGTCTCCATATCGAAAAGGGTGGGAAACAGTCCGGAGCGAAATCGCCTGAAAAGACTGATTCGGGAAGCCCTGCGTCTTTCCGCGTGCCTGGAGCGGAAATCGCACGATTGCGGAATCTACGTAACGACCCCTCCTGCCCCAAAACCCACCCTGGCCGAAGTGCAGGGCTATGTCGGACAGTTTATCGCCTCCTTGCCCCGATGAAACCAATCGACCTAATCGGCAAGCTATCGATCTTTCCGTTTCTCCTCCTGATTTGGATCTACAGGAAACTGATTTCTCCGCTCCTGCCCCCGTCCTGCAGATACTATCCGAGCTGCTCCGAGTATTCCAGACAGGCGTTTGAAAGGTTTGGCCTGCTGGGAGGATGCTACCTTTCGGTACGCAGGCTGCTGCGCTGCAACCCTTTTTTCCCGGGAGGCATAGACGAAGTGCCGGACAGCATATCCTTTTTGGGCTTTCGCCAAACCGACCGGGATCGCGTGTAATCCAATCCGTAACCGAATAAGGCATAATGGACAAGAATTATTTTCTTGCGTTTTTTCTTTCGACGGTAGTTATCATCGGCTACTATCTTTTGTACCCGCCCCAGCCTCAGCCCCCTCCGGCGGAGACGGAACGGGAGACGGCGCAGGTGGAATCCGTGCAGGCGGACGAGCGGGAGGAGGAAAAAACGATCGCCACTCTACCCGAACCCCTGGCCCCCCTGACGGAATCCGCAGACAGAAAGAGCGTATCCGTCGAGACCGCCCTCTACTCGGCGGAAATCGACTCTAGGGAGGGAATCCTCAGAGCCTTCCATTTGAAGAACTACAAATACGCCATCGAGCAGCACGTCAGTTTGAAGAGCATTGTGGTCGACTTTGTGGTCGGACTGTTTGCCGGAAAATCGGAAAAAACCGAAAAGCCGGAAATCGATCCAAGCCGTTTGGTGAACCTGGCCGGCGATCTGTCGATGGAAAATCGCGTCTGGAAATTCTCCACCGATCCGGAACGGAAGGCCGTCGACTATCACGTTTCCGACGAAAGCATCGACGCCACCGATCAAACTCGCACCCTAACCCTGCAAGCGACCCTGGAAAATGGATTGGAGGTCTACAAGATATTCCGTTTTGTTCCCGATTCCTACCAGATCGGCCTGGAAATCAAGGTGGTGAACCGCACGGACGACAGTCGAACGATATCGCCGCGGATTAATTTCGGCGCCGCCAACGAGATTGTGGAGTTTCAGCCGCGTCCCCTTCCCAAGATGGGGATCAGCTATGTGGACGACAGCTTCGAGAAGCACGACGACGAGGAGGAATATGCCGATGTGCTCGGTATAAAAAACGCCCGTTGGGCCGGAGTGATGGATACCTACTTTTTGACGACGGTGAAAATGGCGGAAAGCGACGAACCGTTTCATGGAGAGCTGCGCGGTATCGACTCTTTGCTGGGCGGCCAGGGCGTCAAAATCCCGAAGCTGGAATTTGCCGAGTCGAAAATCGAGCTGCCCGCCAAGCGGGAGTACGTAAAGAGGTTCAGAGTATTCATGGGGCCGAAGGAGCATGACCTTTTGGAGGAGTTCGACAAGTCGCTGGTTTTCGCCATGGATCTCGGCTGGTTCGACTGGTTGGCCCAGCCGCTGCTGGTAGTTCTGCGCTGGATTCAGAAATATGTGATCAATTGGGGGGTCGCTATCATACTTCTCACGATCGTCGTTCGGGTCGCCATGCTGCCGCTGGCCTACAAAGGCATGATCTCCATGGCTAGGATGTCCGACCTCAACCCGGACATGAAAAAGCTGAGAGACAAGTACAAGGACAACAAAGAGCGGCTCAACAAAGAGATGATGGCTTTCTACAAAAGGAACAAAATAAATCCGGTAGGAGGCTGCTTCCCGATGCTTCTGCAAATTCCCATCTTCATCGCCCTCTACCAGGCGCTGCTTCCGGCCATCGAACTTCGGCACTCTCCCTTTATATTGTGGATCGACGACCTCTCCGCAGCCGATTTTACGCTGATTCTTCCCCTGCTGATGGGAATCAGCATGTTTTTGCAGCAGGCCCTCACGCCCACTCCGGCCATGGACCCCACCCAGGCCAAAATGATGAAGTGGATGCCCGTAGTATTCATCTTCTTCTTCCTGGATATGCCCTCCGGGCTGGTGCTCTATTGGGTGGTCAGTAACGTTATCTCGATCTTCCAACAGATGTTCTTCAATAAAATCAAAAAGAAAAAGGGGATCGGCACCCAGTCCAAAACTGCCGTCACTGGATCGACCGCCGCCAAAGGCAAAAGAAAAAAAAGGAAATAGAGGAGTTGCGATTGGGCGAGCTGTGGACCGGACGAAGGATTTGCAGCTCTTCTGAGGAAGTGTCAAGCCAGGAAGATTCTCCGCCTTGAGAACTTAGCCTCGACCGCCGGGACCGGATCTTGT
>CAZLTI010000283.1:0-2979 GCA_964562335.1 uncultured Pseudomonadota bacterium
GCACTTTCGAAAAAACAGGAGAGGTTTTAATGAACCGAAACTACCATACATGGTGGAGCGACCGCCTTCAAAAGGAGATGGAACTTCTCGTCTACGGAACCGAAGGATATCCCGTGCTGATTTTCCCGACCTCCAGCGGACGTTTTTTCGACTTTGAAGAGCGCGGAATGGTGCATTCGATCGCCAAATTCATCGAAAGGGAAAAAATAGTGCTGTACACCATCGATAGCCTCGACGGGGAGTCCTGGGACAATCCGTCCAAATCTCCGGAGGAGAAGGCTAGACGCCACGAAGATTACGACGAATATGTCGTTCAGGAAGTAGTCCCCTTCATCAATGGCCGAAATTCCCGTTCGGATCGGATCGTAACCGGCGGCGTAAGCATGGGAGCCTTCCACGCCGTCAATTTCTTGTTGAGACACCCGGACTGTTTTGGCGGAACGATAGCGCTGAGCGGAATTTACAATGCGCGCTTTTTTCTCGGCAACTATGGAGGAGACGACGCGAATGTCTACTACAATTCGCCGATGGAATATCTGCCGCAATTGACGGACGATTGGTTTCTGCACAGGCTGCGTTGCAGCGATATCTACATCTGCGTCGGACAGGGCGCTTGGGAGGAGCCCATGCTGTACGATACGAAGACGATGAAGGATATCTTCGACGAAAAGCAAATACCGGCATTTGTGGATTTTTGGGGAAACGACGTCAATCACGACTGGCCCTGGTGGCAGAAGCAGTTTCCCTATTTTCTGCATCACCTGCTGAAAAAAAGGGGGAGCGCTCTTTGACCTATAGAAAAATGCCCGCCCGCCCTATTTCCGTTTTGCCTTGATCACGCCGTCCGTTTGCCTCAGTTTGATCAACAGTCTCCCCAAGCTATCCAAATTTTCGACTTCGACGGCGACGCCGATATCCAAAATACCGTCGCTCCGCTTTTCGTTCAAGTTCAGGTTCAGAAGCCTGATCGGTTCGTTTCCGATCTCCCGGTTGATGTCGTTGAACAACTCTTTGCGGTCGTTGGCTTCGATGGAGATATCTACGGAATACTTGGCCTGCGTATCGTCGCCCCAGGTCACATCGATCACCCGTTCCGGACTGCCCTTTTCCAGCGCACCGACATTTTTGCAGTCCCTTCTGTGAATCGATACGCCGCGACCCTGCGTGACATATCCCATAATCTCGTCTCCCGGTACCGGTTTGCAGCATCCGGCCATGACCGTCAGCAGATTGTCCACGCCATCAATTTGGATGTCCTGACTCGATCCGTCGGCGCTCCTCTTTTCGGGCGAGACCGGAAGGTCGACCTGCTCCGGGGTTTCCGGCTGGGCAAGGGACTGCGCCGCGTGGAGCGCACGTTGCAAACTTAGGTCTCCCGCTCCCAGGCTGGCGAAAAAGCTGTCCTGACTCTCAAGGCGAAAGTGCTTCGCCAGGGCGGCATAATCCACCTTTCTCAATCCGGTTCGTTTGGTTTCCCGTTCCAAAAGGCTTTTTCCGTCTTGCAGATTTCTCTCGAAATCCTGCCGTTTGAACCAGCGATGAATATAGCTTCTGGCCTTCGAACTGCGTATGTACCCTTTATGCCGAGCCATCCAATCCCGACTGGGCTTCGCCTCTTTGACGGTTAGAATTTCAACCTGTTCGCCCGTTTTCAAACGATATGTCAGCGGTTTCATGTGCCCGTCCACTTTGGAGCCGCGGCAGCGGTGCCCTACTTGGCTGTGAATCGCATAGGCAAAATCCAAAGGAGTCGATCCTTTGGGCAGGTCCAAAATCTTTCCCTTGGGGGTAAAGACATAGATTCGATCCTGAAGAAATTCGCTACGCATCTCTTTTACAAACTTATCGTCGTCGGACACTCTCTTTTGCCGTTCGATCAGCCTCCTCAGCCAGGCGATGCGCCGTTCCAGAATGGATTCGGTTTGACTGCTCCCCTCTTTGTAGCGCCAATGGGCGGCTACTCCCAATTCGGACTCCTCGTGCATCTGCCGAGTGCGGATCTGCACTTCCAGGAACTTTCCCTCCGGTCCGACGATGGCCGTATGCAACGACCGGTATCCATTTTGTTTGGGAGAGGCTATGTAGTCGTCGAACTCTTTGGGAACGTGTTCCCAAAGGGAATGAACCGCGCCTAAAACGACGTAGCAGTCGCTTACCCTATCCACCAAGATCCGTACCGCCCGCATGTCGTAGATCTCGTCGATGGAGACGCTTTTGCGCTTCATTTTACGCCAGATGCTGAAGATATGCTTGACGCGGCCGGTAGCCGTGAAGTTCGTTATTCCCTCGCGCATTATGGATTCGTTTAGCATCGTTACGACGCCCGCTATATACTCCTCCCGTTTCGATCTTTTGACGTTCAGCTGGTTGGCTATATCCCGGTAGACCTCTGGCGCCAGGCAGCGAAAGGCGAGATCCTCCAATTCCCACTTGAACCGACCCACTCCCAGTCGATTTGCCAGCGGCGCGTAAATGGTTTGCGTTTCGTTGGCGATTTTTTGCTGCTCGTTACGCGGCAGATATTCGACATGCCTGAGCACGAAGATCCTTTCCGCCAACTTTATTAGGATGCTTCGGATGTCCCCGGCTAAAACAAGCAGCATTTTTCGCAATTTTTCGACATGCTGCTTATCTTTTTTATCGGGATTGCGCTCCTCCTGAATCAGACGAAAGGCTTCCATCTGCTTGGTAGCCTCTATCAGCGATTCGATCCGGGGCGAGAGAGTCTTGGCCACCGTCTTCCCAGTCAAGCATCCCTCGGCGACAGCATTGTAAAGCACTGCGGCCATCAGCGACTCCTCGTCCGGTATCAGATCCGTCAGCAGCTCGGCCATGCCCAGCCCCTGCTCTAAACAGCCGATACCGGTCGACAGCCTCCGTTGCGAGGCGAACTCGGCAGCCAGACCGACAGCCGATTTTAGATGCGGCAGATCGGAACGCCGACGCGTTTGGCGATCCTCATCACCCAATCGTCCCTGC
>CAZLTI010000284.1:0-217 GCA_964562335.1 uncultured Pseudomonadota bacterium
ATAGAGGAGTTGCGATTGGGCGAGCTGTGGACCGCACGAAGGATTTGCAGCTCTCCTGAGGGGGTGTCAGCTAGGAAGATTCTCCGCCTTGAGAACTTAGCCTCGACCGCCGGGACCGGATCTTGTAGCCGGTTTTTGTTAGAATTTGTTAGGTTTTAAAAACTAGGCAAAAAATAGCATTTTAATGGATAAATTTGCTTATTTTTCGGTAATAAGT
>CAZLTI010000284.1:227-2977 GCA_964562335.1 uncultured Pseudomonadota bacterium
AATTTATGATAATAAGTCTTTATATATTAATATATTAACTTGGTCCGACCCCAATAACCCGTATGAGATATGAAATACGAATCAAGCCTCGCGCTATGAAAGATGGGAGAAAAATCCCAAAGAATGAGCTTGGAAGTATTTTCGAGAAGATTGAAAATATGAAAGAAGACATGGCTGGCGATGTAAAGCATCTAACAGACAACACACCTGAATATCGGCTCAGAGTTGGCAGTTACAGAGTGCTTTTTGAGATTGAGGGAAACACAATCGTAGTCTATCGCATTAGACATCGAAAGGACATTTACCGGTAATTTTTTGGAGGAACGATATGATTGCGCTACACCCAAATATCCTTGAGCAGGAAGGAAAAAAGCAATTTGTAGTGCTTCCATACAATGAATTTATCATTCTGCAGGAAGAACTTGCCGATTATGAAGATTTAAAAGATTTGCGAAGAGCAAAAGACGCCGAAAAGGACGCTCCAACAATAAGCCTGGAAGATGCTAAAAGCGCACTTGGTTTGTGAGCCAACAATTGGATTCCTTCTTCTCAAAGTATCGTAAATTCAGTGCGGGAATGACGGTTCTGGGACTTTTTACCGCTCCGTTAAATTTTAAAAATTAGGCAAAAAATAGCATTTTAATGGATAAATTTGCTTATTTTTCGGTAATAAGTCTTTATATATTAATGTATTAACTTGGTCCGACCCCGTTAAACCCCGACTCTGCTAAACCGTCATTCTTGACTAATAGCGAATCTCCCGGTCCAGGCAGCGATAGTTGACGGCTTCCGCCAGATGCCACGGTTCGAGGGAGGCGGACTGCTCCAGATCGGCGATGGTGCGCGCCATTTTGAGGATGCTGTCGTGGGCGCGTCCGCTCAGGCGGTATTTTGTTAGCGCATCCGCCAGCAGGCCGTGTCCTTCCCTGTTCAGCTCGCAATGGAGCTCCACCTGTCGGTGGCTCATGTCCGCATTGTAGTCGACCGACGAGTTTTCGAATCTTTTTTGTTGAATCTCCTGGGCCGCTTCAACCCGCCTTCGAATCCTGTCGCTGGTTTCCCCTTTTTGAGAGAAGTTCAGCTCGTCGTAGGTTAAATTCGGCATTTCAATCTGCAAATCGATGCGGTCCAGCAACGGACCCGATACGCGACTCCGATAGCGGAGAATGGCTGCTGCCGCGCAGGTGCATTCCTGATTTGCATCTCCCAAATGTCCGCAGGGACAGGGATTCATTGCGGCCAGCAGGACAAAATCGGCCGGAAAGCTCAGCGTTGAGGCGACCCTGGCGATGGTGACGCACTTTTCCTCCAGAGGCTGCCGCAGTAGATCGAGAGTGTGTCGCGAAAACTCCGGCAGTTCGTCCAAAAACAGTACGCCGTGATGGGCCAGGGATACCTCTCCGGGTTTGGGATTTGCCCCTCCCCCGACCAGCCCGGCACCCGATATGGAATGATGCGGACAGCGGAACGGCCTTTCCGGCAGAAAGGAACGGGAGTTGTGCAGAGTACCGGCGATGGAGTGAATTTTGGTCGCCTCCAGCGTCTCCTCGAAGGTAGGGGAGGGCAGTATCGAGGGTAGCCGCTTTGCCAGCATGCTTTTGCCGGAACCGGGAGGTCCCGAAAACAGCACATTGTGTCTGCCGGCGGCTGCGATTTCCAGGGATCGTTTTGCCGTCTCCTGACCCCTTACGTCGGAAAAGTCGAGATCCGTAACGATGCTTTCCTTCCGATCTCCGTTTTGCTCCGCCCCGAAGGGGGCCAGAGGTCTCTCTTCCAGGTAGTGGCTAAAGACCTCGCCGATATGGCCGGCCGGGAGAATCTCCAACCCCTCGACAAGCGATGCCTGGGCCGCGTTTTCCTGCGGAACGATCAATCTGGCGAAACCCGATCTCTTTACCGCCAGTGCGACCGCCAAAATGCCCGGAACCGGTCTGATTTTTCCTTCCAAGGAGAGTTCGCCAATGATCGGTTCCAAGTTCAGGGAGCCGGCGGGGAGCCGTCCGTGCGCCTCCAGGACAGCCAGCGCAATTGGCAGGTCGAATCCGGTTCCCATCTTTTTGATGTCCGCCGGGGCCAGATTGACGACGATGCGCCGAATGGGGAAACTGCCGCAGGCATTTTTCAGTGCCGATTGGATTCGTTCCTTGCTCTCTTTGATCGAGCCGTCGGGAAGCCCTACGATATGGAATGCTCCCAGTCCCATGTGCACGTCCGCCTCCACTTCGATCAGTTGTGCGTCGACACCTACGATGGTTGCGGTTTTTGCGATCGCGGTGGCCATGGAAAGCGGAATTCGGATTTGCGGAAACGAACGCGGCCGAGGAGAGCCTGTATCGAACGGTGGAGTTTAGTGGCCGGCCTTCAGTAGACCGCTTGCCGCCAAAACGAGAACAAACACTTCGGCTATCGCAATCCATGCGTAAATTTTGTCGTTGCTTTTCCAAAGTAGGGGAACAATGACAAAATAGCAGACGATCGTAACGCCGGACAGAACCGCAATGCCGACGAAGTTCAAGAAGTCGCCGTAGGAAAGCAAAGCGACCCAAATCCATCCGGTGGCCGTTTGCCCAAAATTCAGATAGTCCCTTTCGATGGCATCCAGATACTCGGTCACGCTCATCGACCAGTAGTCCGGCAGTCTGTCCAGCGGCACGGCCGGGGAGACGATGCCGAACGCATACAGGACAAACGTTACAAACATGATCGCCAGTCCCAGCAGCATTCCCTTTTCCAAAACGTTCGCATATATC
>CAZLTI010000285.1:0-2974 GCA_964562335.1 uncultured Pseudomonadota bacterium
AAGAAATTCCGTAATTATATGTATAGATAAATTAAATAAATAATAATATATAATTTTATTTACTGAAACGATTTTAGGCTGAATTTAGGGCCTTTGTCGGAAAATTCCGAAAAAAAGGAATATACAAAAAATACTCGACGCATCCTCGTTAGCCAAAATTGCAAAAAATGAATTGATTTTTTCCATTTGCAGCAATAGACTGTCTATCGATTGCAGTTTGGATCGTATGCAATCGACTGCTTAACGTTGGCGATTCGGTTTGTTTTCAATAGCGCTATCAAAAGCAGTAGACCGTTGGTCGAAGTTTTTTTTCTTGAATCATCCTAAATTAGGAGAGTGTTATGGCAGTTGCAAAAGGAAAAAGAGGTCCGGGAAAAGGAAAAAGAGTCACGTCGAAAATAGTGTCCGAAATGGTTCTTGCCGCCATTCAAACCGGCAAATCTCTGTCCGATATCATAAAGGAGCATCGGTCCCAGGGATTTAACATCAAGAAGGATATGGAGGAGATGCTGTTGGGGATTGGGCTGCAGGAAGTTGCTTTCATGCTTGCCAATGTCGAGCTGATCAACTCCATACGGGAAGAGACTGTCGCAAGCTTCATCGACGGTATCAAAAAGAGTTAGGAACTCGGCAGCGAAGAGGCAAGGGAGTCGTGCGGACATGCCGGTAGGTGCCAAATTCCGGCGTTCCGCAAAGGTTCCTTAGCCTATTTTCCGCACATTTTCGATTCTTCTTACAGATTCGGGAGTGTTTTTTTCACCGCAACATGGAGGGATGTTGGAACTTCCTTCGAGTAATTCGTTTTACTCCTTTCTCCATAAGGTTTTGTTTTGGATTCGAACGTCCCCGACAAAGGTTGCGAAAAAAAAAGAGGAAATCGAACTTGTAGACAATCTTGAGGAGTACTTTCACACAACCTGTCGGGAAGTAATGGTTCCCCGGACGAAAATGGTAACTGTCGAAAAGGGCACTCCTCTTTCCCAAGCCGCGGATCTTTTCGTAAAGACGGGCCATTCGCGAATCCCCGTCCAAAACAGAAAACGGGACAACATTGTCGGCATTTTATATGCAAAAGACCTGTTCAAATATTTCAACAGTTCGGAGAGTATAGCCGTATCGCAGATCATGCGGAAAGTGCACTTCACCTCCTTCAGTCAACCGATTCACCATTTGCTTGCCAAGTTCAAAAAGGAACGCGTCCATCTGGCCATAGTGATCGACGAGCATGGTGGCGTCGACGGGCTGATAACGATCGAGGACGTGTTGGAAATCCTGGTGGGCGATATCTCCGACGAATTCGATCAGAGCAGAGATCCGAGCTACGAGCGGATCAACGACGGCACAATCCTAATTGATGCCGACTTCCCATTGGACGAATTCAACGAACTGTACGGCACGGACTTCCACAAAGAGGGGACCGAAACGATCGGCGGGTTCGTCTGCCACCGCCTGGCGAGAATCCCCGAAAAAAGCGAAGAGTTCAAAATAGGCGATCTCAATTTCTCCATTGAGGAAAGAAGCGAAAGAAGCCTCCTAAAACTTAGGCTTGTTGCTCCACGCGCCGGTAGCCAGGGCGCCAACGGCCTCCAACCGCCGGAATGAAGAGGGGATCCGGTATAGAATATTTTTTGATGAGCCGGTAAAAAGTCGACATTTGCGCGGATTGACGGCTTTAGGACTTTTTACCGATCCATCTTTTCTTAGCCAAATTAATCGAGATAATTAAATATATATTTTTGTCAATTTAATTTATTTATGTTCTGTTTTATTTTTATTTATCATGTAAAATATTTAGACATATTAACGATTAATTTTCATAGAAAATATAGTTAATTTATTGTCTTTTTTATTTTTATTTTCACGCTAAAAATACCTGAACCTGTCCTTAATGCGACGCTGCCAATGAGAGCGTCGCGATTTCTCCGAGTCCGTTGCCTCGGAACACTCTAGCTTCGTACCAAGCACAATGGCCAAACGGAATCTTCGCTGCTTTCTCTGTCTGTTTCTCTACCTGACGGTTGCTTTTGGTTTTGGCGGTATTGTATCGGCCGCCAGCGGAGAGAGGGGCTCGACGACATACGCCTCGTTCGGGGGGCACACCGCAACGGACGGGGACGATACGGTGACCGGCAGCAGACTGGCGATCGGGTTTGTGAAACCGATCACGGAGCTTGTCTCCTATTATATCGAATTCGAGAACGCAAAGGCTTCCGGTACCCATACGGCCGGAAGCGGTACCAAAACGGACATCGAGTCGAGCACTGTCGCTCTAAGCGGGGGCGTTCGTCTGAGCGCGACCGTAAGCGACGAGCCGGAAATCGCGCCGTTTGTCGGCGGAGGATTGATGTTGCAGAGTTATACCTACGATTTCGACTATCCGGACAGCGAAACCGGCAGCACGTCGGGAACGGGATATGGTCCCCAGGTATACCTTGGCGTAACAATCCGGCCGTCAAAAAGATTTGTGCTCAGACCCGCCTACCATTTCAATCAAGTCTATATCGAATCAGAATCCGGAAAAAAGCGAACCGTTACATCGTCGGGGCTTTCGTTAGCGCTGGTTTTGGTTTTTTGAAGGAATCGCACTCGCACTCTCCAATAGTATCGCGTCGATTGTCAATCGGCGGAAGCCGAATAGGGCTTGGTTCGAAAACGGAAAAATCTCGAGCGCTTTGGGGAATTTTGCAAAAGCGAAGAAAAAACGGATCGAAAAATGGGGCGTGAAAGGTAAAAACTGCATTTGCCCCATGATTTGCCATTTGGAAAAAGAAATTTCGTTATAAGGGGATTATTCAGTCAATTCGGACGGGTCGGATGAACTGATCGGATTGGGCGAAAAATTTTCGCTTGACTTGTAGATATAACTTCAATTATATCTACAAACTGCGGTTTCGCTCAGAATCCGATCAAAAGACATGTCTTTGTGGAAAACCCCTATGAGCAACAACTCTTTGAGTCACTTCGGACAGTCGCC
>CAZLTI010000286.1:0-2942 GCA_964562335.1 uncultured Pseudomonadota bacterium
ATCGGTGATTTTGGAGGTGTGGCTTTTATTGCGGGTCGGGACTGGCATATCGATTCGGTGGAACGGCAGGTTCCGTTTCAATTGCTGCGCCGCCTATTCCTACATAATGCGGTTTTTTTCATCCGGCGGCCTTCTAAGAAAAATATGTTGCGTCAGATGCTGGATCAGTATCGCTCCCGCTGCGCCGACATTGAGCGAATCGGCAGTCCGGCTGCCGGAAATGCGTATGATGTAGTCGCAGCGGCTTTGGGTCAGCCTTCTCAATCCCTGACTCTCGTTCCCCAAGACGAGGACCATGTGGTCCGTAACCGGCACTTGACGGTAGTCCATGGAGGCGTCGGCACTGCTTCCCACAACGGAATAGGCTTCTCGGCGGAAGATTGCTAGACACTGCGACAGATTTGGCACGCGAATGATGGGAAAAGACTCCAGTGCTCCGGCGGAAGCTTTGGAAACGGCCGGGCTTAACGGCGCCGCCTTTTTTTCCAGTACGATCAATCCGCTGGCGCCCAGAAAGGCTGCCGTGCGAATAATGGCTCCGACGTTCTGAGGGTCTTCCAGTCGATCCAGTGCCACCAGCAGCTTCTTTGGCGAAGCCGCACCGGCCTCCAGAAATTCCTCCGGCGTTAGCACGTTCAGTTCGCTACAGACAAGTACGGCTCCCTGATGGGTTTTCGTGCCCGCCATGGTTCCCAGTCTATGCGCATTCGCACGTTTGACGGGAATGTCCCGAAGCAGCGCGGATTCGACGATTCTTTTCAGCCGCGGCGAATCTCCTTTGTCTTTGACGTAGAGAGTCCGGCATATGCGATTTTTGTAAGACAGGCACTGCTGCACCGGACGTATCCCGTATAGATGGACGAATTCACTCAATTGCAGCTCCTTTCGTTTCGAACGACGCCGCTTTTATTGCTCCGCTCATTTTCTGCGCCAGGTTGTTTTTCCTCCTGTGTCTTCGATAAGAATGGAAGCGTCTTCCAGACGGGCTCGAATGTTGTCGGCAACGGTCCAGTTTTTATCGTTTCGCGCCTTCTCTCTTTCCAAGACAAGCGTTTCGACCTCCCTATCGGATAGGGTTCCGGCTTCTGTTTTTATTCTCGACATTTTGAACCACTGCAGCGGCGAGACCGTAAGAATTCCCAGAATTCCGCCCAGCTCCAGCAGAGTTCGGCGAAGAGCGGCGGCTCTGTCGATATCCCCGATCGACGTGTTGAGCGCTTTGACGATATCGAACAGCACCGCGATTGCCAGAGGAGTATTTAGGTCGTCGCACATGGCGGCCATGAACGACCTGCGGTATTCCTCGCCGATTTTTTCCGCGACTTCGGCGGATTCGATCCGCTTTCGATCGTAGGTCCGCTCGAATCTCTCCAGTGCGCCGTAAACTCGATCCAATCCTTCCGCACTTTTTTCCAGCGCTTTGTCGCTATAGTCGAGTTCTTGGCGATACTGAGCGGAAAGCGTAAAAAAGCGAATGAGTTCCGGATGGTATTTTTGAACCAAATCCTCGATGGTGGCGAAGTTTCCGAGGGATTTGGACATTTTTTGCCGCTGTATCGTTACCAGGCCGTTATGCATCCAGTAGTTGGCAAACACTTTGCCGGAAGCGCATTCGGACTGCGCGATTTCGTTTTCATGATGGGGAAATATCAGGTCGCTTCCGCCGGCATGAATGTCGATAGTGTCGCCCAAATGCTTTCGGGCCATTGCGGAGCATTCGACGTGCCACCCCGGCCTCCCCGATCCCCAGGGACTTTGCCAATGCGGCTCTCCCGCCTTTGCCGCTTTCCATAGGGAAAAATCCAGCGCATCCTCTTTGTTTTCGTCTATCGCAACGCGGCTTCCGGCAACCAGATCGTCGATATTTTTCCAGCTCAATTTGCCGTATTCGGGGAAACGGCGCACACGGAAAAAAACGTTCCCGTCCGATTCGTAGGCATACCCCTTTTGTATCAGGCTTTCGACGATCTCAATCATCTCCCCGATATGGTCCGTTGCCCTCGGCGCCAGTTCGGGAGGAGCGATCATCAACGATTCCATATCCGTATCGTGGATTGCAATCATCTCTTTGGCAAGTTGGGCAACGGTAATTCCCCGCTCGTTGGCCCGGTTGATCATCTTATCGTCGATGTCCGTATAGTTTTTGATATATGTGACCGTATAGCCCAGCTCCCGAAACACATTGCGCATCACGTCGAAATTTATTGCGCCTCTGGCATGTCCAAGGTGCGATTTGTCATAAACGGTAACGCCGCAGGCGTATATTTTGACCTTTCCGGTTTCGATGGACCTAAAGATCTCCTTTTTGTGCGTCAGCGTATTGTAAATATAGATATCCATAACCGTATACGTTACGTGCCGTGCGAATGGACGGACTGCTATCGGCTCCCCCGTTGTCGAAACCGGAAAGCCGGCTTGCGTTTTATCCGCGAAAAATCGTTGCGGAAAGCATCAAAGCTCTCCCTCTATGCAGGTTGTGCGAAATCCGCCTCGCGGCAGGTATACCGTCCGAACGCGGAGGCGCGACGTTTCCAGCGTCTTTTTGAGATCTTGGTATATTCTTTTTGTCACGCCCTCTTGAAACAGTCCCACGTTCCGATAGCTGACGATATAGTATTTCAGCGATTTGAGTTCGATGCACTTTCCCCCTTCGGGGTAGTATTCGACCGTTAGCTCGGCCTGATCGGGAAGTCCGCTGAAGGGGCAGACGGCTGCCAGCTCCTTTGTCGTGGTTTTGATATACTGATTGGGACTGTCGAAATCGAACGTCTCCAAAAAATCCGTACGGATCTTTTCCGGTCCGTCGAACGGAAACCGTATGCCCTCCGCTTGAGCCATTTCTGCTCCCTTTCGTTCGTTCTTCAAAATTGGTGGATCGGTAAAAAAACTTGCTTCTGTCATTCCCGCACTGAATTTGCGATACTCTGAGCAAAGAACGGGAA
>CAZLTI010000287.1:0-2925 GCA_964562335.1 uncultured Pseudomonadota bacterium
TTTGGAAAGGGCGAAATGCCGGTATTTTTCATCGGAGATCCGAAGCAGTCCATCTACCAATTTCGAGGAAGCGACATCCATACCTACGGAAAGGCCAAACGTACCATCAGGGGGTCCGAAAACGGTCGCTCCTATACGCTTCGCACCAATTTCCGGTCCGACAGGCGGCTGACTCAAGCCGTCAATGCCGTTTTTCGCCACGGCAAAAATCCCTTTCTGCATCCCGATATCGAATATTTCGACTCGGAAAATATCGAGGAGGGTCCCGGAGTTTGGTTGCGCGGCGAGCCCGTTTCCCCTCTTCAAATTCGGTTTCTGAAACAGTCCGGAAAAGTTCCGGTCGGGATTTTGGCGGCGGAGCAAGCCATAGCCGAAAGCTGCAGCTCCGAGATTGTCGAAATGCTGAACCTCGGAGAGAATTGTACGATCGGTCGGGACGCCATACGCCCGCAGGATATCTGCGTTTTGGTGAGAACCCATCGGCAGGCGATTCGGATGCGAAAGGCGCTCGCTGGTAGAAACGTCCCGTGCATACTGCAAACGCGGGAAAACATTTTCGATTCGGAAGAGTTTCTCGAACTCTCCATCCTGCTAAGGGGGATCGCCTTTTGTAACTCGGCGCATCTTGTCAAACGATCGCTTGTCACGTCGATATTCGCACAGACTGGAGACGATATCGTTTTGCTGGAAAAGAGCGATGCCGATTGGGAGGTTGCGGTTCGGCAACTGGATCGGTATCGGACAGTTTGGCGGCAAAGGGGCGTCTACCCGATGCTGATGACCCTGTTTAAGGAGAGGGGGGTTCGGGAGAGAGTATTGAATCTGGATGGCGGCGAGCGCAAACTGACCAATCTTCTTCACTCCGTCGAGCTTTTCCACGCGGAGGAAAAGGACAATGGATTGGGTCCGGGAGGACTTCTAGTCTGGGCCAGACGCATCAACGAGGCGAAAGAGAGGCCGGAAGAGCAGGAGATCAGGTTGGAGAGAGAGGACGGTGCCCTAAAAATATTGACCGTTCATGCTGCCAAGGGCCTGGAGTTTCCCATCGTATTCTGTCCCTTTTCATGGAAGCCGAGCAGGGCACGCGAGGCAATATTCCATAGGGAGGAGGGCACCTACTACGATCTGGGCTCTCCCTCTTTCCAAACAAATTTGGAAAGTGCTTGCCAAGAGGCTTTGGCGGAAAGCATCCGTCTGCTCTATGTGGCGCTCACCAGAGCGAAGCATTTGGTCTATCTCTATTGGGGAGCCGTCAAAAAAACGGAAAAGTCTCCGATTGCGCATGTGCTTCATGGGGGTCGCCTGGAAAACTTGTGGAGCGATCTTACTCTGCTGGCTCGAAAATCGGAGGGCAACATTCGGCTGAGCGAGATGCCTGCCGGTTCGGTCGAAAGTTATCGTCCCCGAAAGAGCGACCGCCCCGAATTGCGATGCAAAAGCTTGAGGAAAACTCCCCATCCGGAATGGATACTGTCCAGCTACTCCACCCTGGCGAAAAGCGTGGTCCCCGACAGGGAGGAGAAGGACCGCGACTATCTGGCCGGCAGACCGACCGTCGAAAGAGGATCGAAGGCGGCCCCGATCTTTCGGCTGCCGAGAGGTGCCCATACCGGCAACTGCCTGCATGAGATCTTCGAGAATCTGGATTTGACGGAGAGGTACCGCAAACGGATCGAGACACTCGTTGCGAGCAAGTTGAAAAAATACGCGATCGAAAACGAATGGAACGAAACGGTGGTTGGAATGGTGACCGATACTCTCGATCTGCCCTTGAAAGCGGGAATCCGACTAGGCCGCATTCCTGCCGAAGACCGGCAGACGGAAATGGAGTTTTTCTTTCCCCTCGAAAACGGAAATCCAGAGAAGCTGCAAAAATGTCTCGCCGATGCCGCATCCGACGCCGAAGAACGCTCCATTGCAGAATCGATGGGTCGAATGGATAGAAAATCGCTGGTTGGAATGATGAGGGGATTTATCGACTTGGTTTTTCGCTGGAACGACCGCTACTACATTCTGGATTGGAAAACCAACCATCTGGGAGATCGGCACGAGGACTACTCCGCAGCCAATCTCGCCAGCTACATGATTCGGCAGACCTATTGCCTGCAGTCCTATATCTACACCTTGGCGCTCCACAAGTACCTTCAAAGCCGATTGGCCGGATACCGGTACGAAAGGCATATCGGCGGCGTATTCTACCTGTTTCTGCGTGGAGTCGTTTCCGGCGGCGATACCGGCGTCTACTACAAGCCGATACACCGGCATTTCGAATTTGTCCGACTGCTCGATTCCTATTTTTTCCCCCATGATCAAAATTGAGCCGAATTCGATCGATATCCATTTTGCCGAACATTTGGCGAAACTGTCCGGTCCGCCGGAACGGGAAACGATATATTGCACGGCACTGCTGCTAAGCTATCTCCGTTCCCATGGTCACGTCTGCTTTTCCGTCGGCGAATATGCGGGACGGAAGCTGGAGGTTCTCTTCGGAGAAAGGAGTACCGTGCGGAACCTGCCCTCTTTCCCGCAGTGGAAGGAGCATCTTTCCGGCAGTCCGGTTGTCGGATCGGGAGAGGAACGGAGACCTCTCGTTTTTTGGAAGGAGGGCTCCGAAGTTTATCTGTATCGCTACTGGAGGTACGAGAGGCTGTTGATCGCCGATATCGAAAGGCGGATACGTCCGGAACGGGAGCCGGAGGATGGGGAGACCGATGTGGAGGAGATTCGGCTGATTTGCGGCGGGTTGTCTGCGGAGAGTCGGCAAATAGAGGCGGTACGCAAGGCCCTGTCGAAACCGTTCTGCATCGTTAGCGGCGGGCCGGGAACCGGAAAAACCGCCATCGTGACAAAAATAGTGGCACTTTTGCTAAAGCGGAACCCCAACTGCAGAATCGCGCTTGCGGCACCTACCGGCAAGGCGGCGGC
>CAZLTI010000288.1:0-2881 GCA_964562335.1 uncultured Pseudomonadota bacterium
GAGCGTTTTATCAGAGTATGTGCAGCCCGGAACGCACAGCTGCTGAATAAAAGCGACCTAGCGAAGGATGTAGGCGTTTCCGTGAACACAATCGGCCAATGGCTGAGTGTATTGGAAGCCTGCAACCAAATCGTGCTGTTGGAGCCCTATTTTGCCAACATCGGAAAACGGGTGGTCAAATCTCCGAAACTCTATTTTTGCGAGATCGGGCTGTTGTGTTTTCTGTTGGGACTAAGCAGTTCCAATATTCGGAACTCGCCGTTTATCGGCAATGTCTGGGAAACTTTTGTCTTTTCCGAGTTTAGAAAATGGATAAAATATCGGAAACCGGATGCCTATATCTGGTTTTATCGCGACAATAGAGGCAGAGAGGTCGATTTTCTAGTCGAATCGGAAGGGCGATTGAATTTCTACGAGGTGAAATGGAGTGCAACGCCCAAAGCAAAAGAGGTCAAAAACATGATCGGCGTATTCGACGATATTGAGACAAAAAATGGGACGCTGTTGATTGAAACTGGCCATTGCTATTTGGTCTCGCGAACTCCTCACGAATACACTCTCGACGGCAGAGTGAAAGTAGTCAATCTCGATCATTTCATCGAACCGTCCTAAATCGGCTGCTACCGGAACCATTTGTCGTGTATTTCGGTATACTCCCCTTTTTCGATCAGCGACAGCAGGGCAACGTTGACCCTTTCCCGAAACGGGCTGTCGGCCGGCATGGCGAATCCGTACTGCAGGCGCTGGAAGGTTAGTCCCACCACTTCGACCTTTCCCCGGCCCTCATTGGAGGCATGGTACTGGAGCACGGGCGCGTCATATACGACTGCTTTCGCTTCGCCGCTCTCCAACAGAGCATACGCCTCGTCGATCTCTTCCACCAGCACGGTATCGAATCCCTGGGTGGCAAGAAACTCGGCCGACGGACTGCGTTCGACTGTCGCCACCTTTTTGCCGAAAAGATCCTGGAGTCCTTCGATGCTGCTTGTGAGACGCTGGACCGTCACCGTGCTGCTTACCGTGGCCGTGAAGTAGGCAAATACAAAATATCCCACCAGTATCCAAAACAGTCCGAAAAGCCTTCCGCCCCTTCCTTTCGGGGTTTTATCCCCATATCCGACCGTCGTTACGGTTACCACTGCCCACCAGAACGCCTCCCACAATCCGGTTCCGTAACGTTTGGAAAAGTCCTTGTTGTCCCTTTTTTCCAACATCCAAACGATGTGCGAGGCGGCCAACAGCACGAGGAAAAACAGGCCAACTATCCAAACAAGGTCCCCGGAGAACGCAATGGAGACCAAATTGGCAAGCATGTCGGCCATTGCACTCTCTTCCTGGCTTGAGATCATCAACTGCAGGCCGGACTCGTAAAAGGGATGGGAAAAGTCGAAGTCGACTTCCCGCCTGGATGTGATACCGATGCCGGATACGGCAACGTCGGCGGAATTGCGTTTGATCTCGTCGACAAGTTTGGCCGTGGTATCCACTCCGTAGATTTCGAAGGTGAATCCCGCCTCCTGAGCGAGTTCTCGCCATAGGTCGATTCCGAATCCAGTATAGCGGCCGTTTTCATACATGACGAAGGGTTCAAGCCGCTTGGCGACCACTTTTAGGTGCGGGGTTGTGGTCTGTTCCCTTTTTGCGGTTTGGGGAGTTTGTCGCCTGGCGGGCGGTGTGCCGTCGTTAGCCTTCAGAAGCCATCGATCCACCTCCTGCCGGTGAGACTCGATCCACTCCTGCGCATGGCGGCGGATATCCTCGCTATCGTCCTCGCCGTCAATCATCCTGGCGTTTTGGGCTGTTATATCCTCCAAATCGATACGGAACTGCCGGGCCAGCATCTTAATCTTCGGGTGCTTCGCCAGAAACGAGACATTGCCCATCACTCGAATATCGCTAGGGGGAAATCCCAAATCGCAAGGATCGCCGGAGCACCCCCGCACGCCGTTCACTACCGTTTTTCCCTCCAGGTGTTTCAGCTCCTGGGGTAGGCTTGAAAAGGGGACCTCCAGCCAGACAACATCTCTGCCCGGCCTGAGTTTGCCGATAGTCCAGTTGGGCGTCCAGGTATAGAAGAGTATCGGACTCCCCCGTTTCCATCTTTTGACGGCTTTGTCCATTAAGGGGGAGTATTCCCCTTTGAGCTGCTCTACTGTTTTGCTTAGCCCGTAGACATGCAGATGGTGGTCGATGATCCGGGCACAATCCCAACTGGGTTTGCATCCGATCAGGTCCGCTCTTTTATCGCCGTCCAAATCGAACAGCGAGGCGATTTGGGGATTTTGCAGGTCTTTCAGACTTCCGATGCCATGGGCGTCCGCCGTCTTTTTGTCGATAAGATATCCCTGCAATGCGCCCTGTTTGACCTCGAATCCCACTGCCTCGACGCGGGAGCGAATCTCCTCTCTGCCGAGAAAGCTGTTGGGGAACCAGCCGTTGACCCATAAATCGATATCTCCCTTGGCTGCCGCAGGATAGAAGGCTTTGAATGGCATAGTGGTAGGACCTTCCACCCGATAGCCGAGCGATTCGAGCAGCCGTTTGAAAATTTCGGCCTGGAACCAACCGGTATCCCAGTCGGCCCGAGCCATTCTGACTACGCGGGAACTGGTTTCAACACCCTTTGCAGTGACGCTCTTCTGGTCCGAATTCCCGGAAGCAAAACAGATTCCGACAGAAAAAAAAATCGTGGCAGCTGCCACCAGAAAACAAATCGGATAGGTTGTCCCTGACGATGGTTTCAATTTGTTGGCTCCTATCGGTGTTTTTACGAATGATCGGTATCAAAAAGTTATCAGTATAACTTGCCTCGATTAAGAAAGTTCGTCGAGGATAAAAGGAGATTGAAAGGGTCAGACCAATTTAATATATTGATAATATT
>CAZLTI010000289.1:0-2846 GCA_964562335.1 uncultured Pseudomonadota bacterium
AGCTGTTTCGCCAAACGAAACATCCCGAAATCAAATCGTTTGCCACCCTAATGCTGCATCGGTGCGGAGGTCTCACCCGACGGCAGGTGATGGAAGAGGTGAAGGCCAATTTTATGGGACAAAAGGAGAAGGAGCGAAGAACGTTACAGGAAGAGTTGTCTTTTTTAAAGGAGTTTTACGATCTGGTTCCCATTTTGATCGCAAGTGGTCGCGTGGAGGATATGAAGTTTATCGTTCGGCAGATCGATCCCACGAGCGATGCCTTCCTATCGCTGTTTCTGATCGTTAGACTGCAAGATATGCTAGATCTGCTAGATATGCGAGATCTGCTAGATATGCGAGATATGCTAGATCTGTTAGATCTGCGAGATCTGCGATATCTGCTAGATCTGCGATATCTGCTAGATCTGCGATATCTGCGATATCTGCGAAATCTGCGAAATCTGCGAAATCTGCTAGATATGCGAGATATGCGAGATATGCGAGACCATATTGATAAAAAGAAACAAAAGGTGCTTTCTAAAAGTAAAGCGGTAGTTCGTTGGAGAGAGAACACCCTGTGGAAGTTGGACGGGCTCTCCTCCGAGGAAATAATCAAGTACTTTCCCCATACTGCCAAGGAGGAGCATCCCTCCCGATCCATCGAATAGGGAGGCTGTAGAGCGGATTGGGGAAAGAGGAAAAAAGGGAGCAAATGACGAACGTTTACGCGGACGGTCGGAAATGAAGCGGAGTTGGGACGTTATCGTCGTCGGGGGCGGACATGCCGGTTGCGAGGCTGCGGTGGCGGCCGCGAAACTGGGTCAAAGCGTCCTGTTGATCACCATGACGGTGGACAACGTGGCGGCTATGTCCTGCAATCCGGCTATCGGGGGATTGGCGAAGGGCCATTTGGTAAAGGAGATCGACGCGTTGGGCGGAATAATGGGAATGGCTGCCGACGAGACGGCCATACAGTTCAGAACGTTGAACCGGAAGAAGGGGCCCGCCGTCCAGGCAACAAGGTGTCAATCCGACATGAAGGCGTACAAGAATCACGTCAGAAGTATCGTCGAACGCCAGATCGGACTGACCGTCGTTCAGGCCGAAGTGGTTGCGCTACGTTTTGCCGGCAGCCGCCTAACCGGAGCGATCACCAGCACGGGAGAGGAGATATCGGCAAGGGCCGTCATCTTGACTACCGGCACTTTTCTCAACGGGACGGTTCACATCGGACATTGTCGATATCCCGCCGGGCGCGCATGGGAGTTTCCGGCACAGTCGCTATCGCAGCACCTGACCGATCTCGGCCTGAAAACGGGACGTTTGAAGACGGGAACGACGCCCAGGCTGGACGGCCGCACGATCGACTTTGACCGAATGGAGCCGCAACCGGGAGACGAGACGATCAGGAAATTCTCCTTTTGGCCGACAAAGGTCGGGCTGCCTCAAGTCCCGTGCCATATTACCTACACGAATGCCCGAACGCACGAGATCATCCAAGCCAACATCGAACGGTCGTCGATGTACAGCGGCGCGATTACGGGCGTTGGTGCCAGATACTGCCCCAGTATCGAGGATAAGGTATCCAAGTTTCCGGACAGGGATCGGCATCAGGTCTTTATCGAACCGACCGGCCTGAAATCGATCGAATACTACCCGAACGGCGTCTCCACAAGTCTTCCGCCCGACGTACAGACGGAATATCTCAGAAGCATGGAGGGGTTGGAGAGGGTGCACGTCGTGAGAGCCGGGTATGCGGTCGAATACGACTATGTGCTGCCGACCCAGTTAAAATGCACCCTGGAAACTAAGGAGATCGAGGGTCTCTACTGTGCGGGACAGATAAACGGAACCTCCGGCTACGAAGAGGCGGCGGCACAGGGGCTGATGGCCGGCATCAATGCGGCACGGAAAAACAGTAGGAAGGAGCCGTTCGTTTTGTTGAGAAACGAGGCATATATCGGCGTCCTGCTGGACGACCTCGTTGCCAAAGGAACCGAAGAGCCCTACCGCATGTTCACTTCGAGAGCCGAATACCGGCTGCTACTGAGGGAGGACAATGCCGATCGGCGGTTAAGCGAAAAGGGATACCGTCTCGGTCTGCTCGGCGAGGAGAAGTATCGCATATGGCTCAAAAAGAGAGAGGAAATAGAATCGCTGCGCAACTTCGTCGATAGCAGCCACCTGATCCCCAGCCCCAAGACGAACTCCTGCCTGGAAGGCTACCGATGCGAACCTTTGCAGCACCGCATCAAATTGAGCGCGGCCTTAAAAAAACCTCGCCTGACATTCCAGCTCATCGAGAGACTAACCGACCAGGAGCACTTGCAAAAACTGAAACGTTGGAGCAGTACGGTCAAAAGATGCGTGGAAACGGAGATCAAATATGGAGGGTATATTCGGAGACAGGAGTCCCAGATGGGGAGGTACTTGAAAATAGAGTCCATAAGAATTCCGGACGACTTCGACTACCGTTCCGCAGGCGGGCTCTCGACCGAAGTCGTGCAGAAGCTGGAGGAGTACCGGCCCCAGACCTTGGGTCAGGCGAGCAGAATCAGCGGAGTTACGCCGGCAGCCGTTACGGTTTTGATGGTCGCTTTTCAAAAGCGATCCGGGAACAGGGGAGAACGGCGCACGAACAACTTCCATTCTGCGGATAAACGAAAGAGCGTCCCGGAGGAGGACAGGAAAGGGGAATCAACTCTCCCTGGCGAGGTCGGCTGATTCCCGATCTCTACAGCTTATTCCTCTTTCCAGTGTATGCACTCTCCGGGGCAGGCATCGATCTCTTCTTGAATCTCGTCTTCGCTTCCCCCGTGTCCTTCGATGACGATTGCAATATCATCGTCGTCCATCTCAAACAC
>CAZLTI010000290.1:0-2819 GCA_964562335.1 uncultured Pseudomonadota bacterium
TTTCGGGATATTCTACGCAGACAAAGAAGTTCGAAAAAAAAACTGGTTTCCTTTCTTGCACGTAAACCTATTTCAATACAAAATCCGGCTCAACGATAAAAAAACTTTTTTCGAATCCTCTCGCTCGTTCTTAATTTAAACAAATTCAGAGGTTCTTTAACATCGCAATAGAAGGAATATTTCGAGGCAATCGTTTGGGTAATGTAATTTTTGTATCAAGTTTGTGAAATGGCGAAGACTCGATCAGTTCTTCCATTTCTAGCCAGCGAAAGAACACCTTCAAGCAAGCAATCTTTCGTTTGACGCTTGTTTCCTTTAAGTGACGAACATCGAACAGGTGCTGGATAAAGAGCCTCACCTCCTCCTTGGTGATATGATTCACCAAGAGAACGTATCCCTGCCTTTTTTTCTGAAATTCAGAAAACTCTTCCAAGTCGATATTGTATGCACGACAGGTATGCGATGAAAGTTTTTTGACAGATTTACAGTGATTTAAAAACCGATTGCATGCGTAATTCAGATCCATTTTTACTCCCAAAAAATATATTGTTTCAATCAAAAATTAAAAACGAACTGTATATGCAAGAACCGTAAGAAATAAAAATTGGACTATCGATACAGCATTTTTGGAAGGATAGAATGGAAGGGACTGAAGCCAAACCAAAAAATCGCGAGCGATTCGGCCAGCCCTGCAAATATACGGAGAAACGTCTTTACAGCGTATGCGAAATCCAGATACGAAATGTGAAAAAATACCCGTTTTCTTCGTTAGCTCCGTTTTTGACATCTTTTGACAAGCCATTTTCGGGGAGATTGTATGTTCGACAAATTTACTCCGCTGTGGGGGAAAAAGCCTCGACTGAAAAAAAGCTACGATGCCGTAATCGTCGGTGGAGGTCTGCACGGTCTGGCTACGGCCTACTTTTTGGCTACGCGGTACGGCTTGACGGACGTCGCCATTGTGGAGAAAAGCTACATCGGATTCGGCGGAGCCGGTCGCAACACGGCGATCGTGCGCGCCAATCAGCGCACGCAGGAAAACGTACCCCTCTATAAGGAGGCACTCGATTTGTGGCCGGTGCTTACCAAGGAGCTGGACTACAACCTGATGTTCAACAACTGCGGGAACCTAAATCTCATGCACAGCGAAGCGGCCATGAAGGCGGCGCGGATGAACGTGGCCACGGCCCAGTTTCAGGGTGTGGAGAGCCATCTGATCGATGCCAAAGAGGCCAAGGAGTTGGTGCCCGCCCTCGATATCTCCAACAGTATTGCCTATCCGATTCACGGCGCCATGTTCCATCCTCCCGGCGGCGTGGTGCGGCACGATGCAGTGGTTTGGGGTCTGGCCAAGGGTGCGGCGCGGAACGGCGTCCATATCCACCAGCAGACGGAGGTTACGGCAATAACCGTCAAAAACGGTAAAATCGCGGGAGTGGAGACGGACAAAGGCAGCATCAAAACCGAGCGTGTACTGGTAACGGCGGGAGGATATTCCGCCGCAGTCATCTCCCGCATGCTGGGCATTAGGCTGCCGATCAGCGTTTTGACCATTCAGGCCATGGTCACCCAGCCCTTAAAACCGATCTTGAACCATGTGGTCTCATCCGGGCAGTATCACTGCTATGCCAACCAAACGCTGAAGGGCGAGATCGCCACAGGCGCCCATATGGACCCGTGGCCGAACTATACGACCCTCACTACGGCCTACTATATCAAGCATCAGGCCGAAGCGCTCTCCGACTTTCTCCCCTGCCTTCGCGGCGTCCGGTTTATGCGCATATGGAGCGGACTGGCCGACATGACGCCCGACATGGCCCCCATCATGGACGGCAACGATCCTATCGAAGGTCTCTTCATGGACTGCGGCTGGGGATATTTCGGATTCAAATCCTGCTCCTCCACCGGCAAATATATGGCCCAGTTTATGGCCGAAGGGGAGTGTCCCGAAATTTTACGACCCTTCAACCTGCGGCGCTTCGAGCAGCACAGGCTGATGGGAGAGACTGCGGCGCTGGTAAACTACAGTGCCGACAACTGACGGTCAGAATCGCAAACGCTACCCATCCGAGGAGAAAAAACGATGGCATTAACGATTTCGTGCCCGGTCTGCGGGAAAAGAAACGGATACGAATTCCGTTTCGGCGGCGAGGACAAAGGCCCCAAACCTGCGGAAGCGGAACTCACGCCCGAAAAGTGGGCGGACTATGTCCATATGAACAATTGCACGGCCGGCGTGCAGAGGGAGTGGTGGTACCATCGGGACGGCTGCGGCAGCTGGTTTGCGATCAGCCGAGACACCACTACGAACCTGGAAGTCGAACAGGAGGAGAGATCATGAATAGGCTCGAAAATTTGCCGACGCTGAGAATCCGCCCCGCCAGGAGAAGGCCCTTCCTATACAGGGGAGGCACCTACTACGGAGTGGAGGGAGATACCGTGGCGACCGCCCTCTACGCCAACAGAATCCGCGTCTACTCCAGAAGTCCGAAGTACCGCCGCCCCAGGGGACTCTACAGTTTGGACGGCGAATGCAGCAACGCCATGATGAGCGTCAACGGCGCACCCAACGTAAATACGGAGAAGACTCTCCTCGAAAAGGGCATGAAAATCGCGGAGCAGAACGTCAGGGGATCGGCGGAAAACGACTGGCTGGGGTTCATGGACAGATTCGACAGGATGATGCCGGCCGGCTTCTACTACCGCTCCATGCACAAGCCCGCTAAAATTTGGCCTGCGGCCATGAAGGCGATCCGTCTGGCGGCCGGTCGCGGTAAAATTTCTCCGGACTTTGAAATGCCGGGAACATTCGACGAAAT
>CAZLTI010000291.1:0-2796 GCA_964562335.1 uncultured Pseudomonadota bacterium
TAATAAAATCAATAGTTTAATTTGGTCCGACCCCATAAGAACCTTTAATCTGGCTGATCCGAAATCAGGAGTAAATATGGCAATTACCGATATCAGACTTCAATCCGACCTTGAGCCGACTCTTGAAAAGCTGGCAACCAAACTTCGCCGAAGTAAGAACTGGCTAGTCAATCAAGCAGTACGAGAATATATAGAAAAAAACAAAATAGAAGCAAAACGTTGGGAAGATACGCTATTGGCTTTGGAGTCTGTAAAAGGCGAAATGCATATTCCTGAAGAGAAAGTGGATATGTGGTTGCAAAGTTGGGGTACTGAAAACGAGGAGCAACCTCCTAAGTCATGAAAATAGTATATACTCCCGAATCTGTTGAGGATCTTAAACGATTAAGAGAATTCATTGCAGTCAAGAATCCGAATGCCGCTTCCCGAATTGCAAAAGCTTTGCGGACTGGTATCAAGAAATTAAAAACATTTTCCAATCTTGGAATAGAGGTAAAGGAAGATGAGTCTAAAATGATTAGGGATTTAATTCTTGGTAACTATATCGTACGCTATCTACGTGTTAGAGAATCAATATACATTCTGCGGATCTGGCACCATAAAGAAGATTGGAAAAGCATAATAAGGGATTAAACCTGACGGTAGATCGGATGTACGGGCGTTAGGCTTATTTGTGTCAGCACGATTTTCGTCGGTTCAAAATTGGTTCAATCGCAGGTTAGCCCAGCTTGAGTTCTCTCCGATTTGACGGATACCTTAAATAAATCAGCTAATCCTTTCTCAAAGAGGTGTCCATCAAATCGGAGGGAAGCTTACACCATTTGCTTCTTTTTTCTTGTTCTTTAACAAGGATGAACCGATAAAAAGTCGAAAATTGTACGAATTGTCAGCAGGGATCCTTCTCTCCTTTTTCCCTTTCCAGAAACCAGACAAGGCAGGAAGTGCGGTATTTGCAGTACTGTTTCGGATCGCGGCAGGCGGCGGTCTCCCCATCAACGGAACAGCCATGCTTCATGCAATACAGATCCGACTCTTTGCGCTGCGTTTTGGAAGCGGTGTCCATAAGCCTTTCAAACGATTGTCGACAGGCAAGAAACCGACCGAAAGGTAGTGGAGGCAAAATATTTCGGGGCCTCCTTGCCGATTGTTGACAGTTGAGACGGTTATCTGTACCTACCGGTAGTCGGCCATTCGTTCCCTAGGCGTGCGTTTTCGGCAAGAAAATACTCTCCTCTCCGGTTTCCTATTCTGTTTGTTCCATGCACGCCGTCGGCGACGGGTATTGCACTTCCCGCATTCCTCCTTTTCGAGACAAACAATGAACCGTTTTTTCCGCAGTCAGTTGGAAGGTCCAGGCGGCATTTTGCAGCTTCTTGCCATCGCGATGCCGATGGTGGTTTCGCAGGCATGCGAAACCGTCATGATGTTTACGGACCGTCTCTTTCTCTCGCAACTGACTGCCGTTCACATGGCGGCCAGCATGAGCGGCGGAATAACGGCATTTATGTTCACAACGTTTTTTATCGGACTGACCGGATACGCCACTCCTCTGGCAGCACAGTATCTAGGCTCAGGAAACGAAAAAAAATGCGCCGTCGTGATTACGCAGGCACTGATCGTATCCATTGTCGCCTATCCCGTTTTACTGGCCTGCATACCGGTCGGACACTGGCTGTTCGAGATTTTGGGACACCATCAAAAACAGAAGGAGCTATCGGTCGCCTATTTCGACATATTGATGTTTGGGACGATTCTTACGCTTGTCAGAAACAGCCTGAACGGCTTTTTCTGCGGCATTGGGAAAACCAGAATCGTAATGATCTCCTCCCTTGTCACCATGACAGTCAACGTTGCGGTGAATTACGTGCTGATTCTGGGCAGGTTGGGTTTTCCCTCTTTGGGCATCAGGGGTGCCGCCATCGGTACGATCGTCGGAAGCGTTTGCGGCCTTTTGGTCGTGATAGCGGGTTACTATCTGTATCATCGCGGCAATGCGAAATACGCGATCGGAAGAAGCTTCCATTTCGATTCTCTCGTAATGAAAAAGCTGCTTCGTTTCGGCTATCCCGGAGGATTGGAGTTTTTTCTCAATCTACTGGCCTTCGACCTGCTGGTTTTGCTGTTTCATTCCTACGGAACCGAAGTCGCCGCCTCCGTTACGATCGCTTTCAACTGGGATCTGGTCTCTTTTATTCCCATCATCGGCGTGAATATCGGGGTGACCTCTCTGGCCGGACGCTTTATGGGGGCCGGGGAACCCGATCAAGTGGATCGGACGACGCTTTCCGGCCTTAAAATCGCCGGCCTGTATTCCATATTGATGCTGTTCCTGTTCGTAGTCATACCCGAACCTCTGGTATTGATCTTCGTCGCCAACCCGGAAAGTTCTCAAGAGCTGATCGAACTGGCGGTTTTTATGCTGCGCATGGTGGCACTGTACGTGATGGCCGACAGCGTCGCTCTCGTATATTCCGGCGCGTTGCGCGGCTCCGGGGATACCTTCTGGACGATGGTGATCTCCGTCTGCTTTCACTGGCTGTTCGTTGTGGAGGCCGTAGTAATGGTGACAGTTCTGCGGCTGGGGCCCCGGATCGCCTGGGCCGTATTCGTACTCACTATTCCGGCAATCGCGACCGCATTCTACCTGCGCTATCGCAGCGGCCGATGGAGAGAGGTGAAAGTGCTGGAGACCGACGCGGTACCGATCGAAAAAAAAACGCAAAGCGGGTGAAAATTGTCCCGTCCGTCCGATCATTCCTTCAATAGCTTTTCGAAATCGCTTTCGAATTGGGCCTT
>CAZLTI010000292.1:0-2791 GCA_964562335.1 uncultured Pseudomonadota bacterium
GTCTGCCCGAATATCGCCCGTCACTATTTTATGGAGAGATTATTATGTCGGACCCCGTGCTTTGGGAGCGGTTGAGTGCCTTTGATGAAGAAGAGCTGGTAGGTAGAGTCGGCATCAGGTTGCCGGCAAAAAAGGTATACGGTCTGGATGTACTGAACGCGGAATGCCGCATCGATGTCGAGCAACGCACGGTTGTGCGATCCGTCAAAGGAGAGAGCGATAAAGGGGACGATGTAGGCTCTACCGCCATCCTCAACTATTTGATGGAGTGCAAAAGCGTCATGCCGGCTGGAGAATGGATCGGCCCACGCGAACTGCCGCACGGTGCCCAGTTTTTCCGAGGCCCTCACTCTCTGCCCGTTCACAGAATTGCGGCACGTTTCGGAAATGCCGAGCAGGATTTCCGAGCCGCTTGTCTAAAAGTCGGAGGAAACCCGATCGAGTTTGCCGATGTCGCATACGCATTCGATGTTTTCAAACGGATTCCCGTGGCGGTTCTGCTTTGGCTAAAGGACGACGAATTTCCTGCTCGCGTATCCTTTCTGGTCGACCGGACGGCCCATGTGCACCTGCGGCTGGATGCGCTTCTGGGCGTCTTCACCATTCTGGAGGACTTCCTGCTGAGAGCTGCGCCCGATTAGTGCGCTTGCCTTCCGACAAGAGGTTCTGCCGGTCGATATCCGAAAAATCGGCGAAGGTGAGAAATTTCCCCTTTTCGGAGGTTTCTTTAGGTTTCCTTAGGTTTCGGAAGAACTATGGACAAAGCCGATCTGTATTGGGACGAAATAGCATGGCAAAGCTATTTTTCCGCAGAGGAGTGCAACAGGTGCGGAGTGGACTCCTGTAGAGAACTCGCCGAGCGGATTGTAGCGGGCGAAAGAGGCTCTGCCGATTGTAGGCCGCTGTCTAATGCCAAATTGCAGGCCGTGAAAATCGCTTTGAACGGCCACTATCCGTTGCCGGAAATTCCCAAGCTTGCGTTTCCGCGTCCCGTCACCCCGGAGCTGATCGAATTGAACCACCCTGGGAACGGAGACCCCATTGTCGTTACCGGCAACAATCAATATACGCAGGAAATACTTCTGGCCGTGCTGGGCAACGTTGCGGAGCCGCTGTTTGTAGCGTTTTCGGACACTCGCGGCGACACTCTGGATATGGCCGTCATATTTGGAAGCTTTACAGCCGAATCCGTACGGGAGCTTTTTCTCGGCGCCAAACTCGAAACGCGCGCTCCGAACAGTCCGTTGATCATTCCGGGAAGGGCTGCCGAGTCGGCTTCTGCCCTTTGCAGTCTTCTTGAGACCAAAGTAGAAGTCGGACCGGTCTGCGCGGCGGAACTTCCCCTATACCTCGAACGCCGTTCGCATGCCCCTGCCCCCCTTTCCTACGTAAAGTAAGCGCAGTCCGGTCAGGCTCCATCTAACAGGGGAAACTTCGTGCCCTCTGCGAACTTTTTGGCGAAGTCCGGCTCTTTCGAAAGATCCAGAAATTGCACCTTTTGCGCTATCTCCTCCGCTTCGGTGCGGCAGGATTTGTCGAGCAGCGCTTTGATCACGCCGACACCGGCCAAATTTTCCATGCCGACAATTTCCCCGTAGGTCACATTCTGCGGCAACAGTCCAATGGTTTGAGCGTTTTTCCAATTGAATCGGGCTCCGAAGGCTCCGGTCAGAACCGTTTTGCGCACTTTCGAGACCCCCGCTTTACGCATCAGAAGTTCGATGCCGGTTGCCAGTGCCGATTTCGCCAGCTGAATTTGCCGAACGTCCCGAAGCGTGATGGCGATCTCCGTCTTCGGTATGGCAAATTCCATCCCGAATCCCGATTCGTTGGTAAGAACTCCCTCCGCCCGAGGATCAAAAAGTCCGTTCGGCTGCGTGATTCCCAGGCGGCGCATCGCTGCCGCCGCATCGATGATCCCCGATCCGCAAATCCCGACGGGAGAGACACTCCTTTCCTGGCCAATTACGTGGTACTCGATTTGCGCGCCGTCCCTTTCGGATATCGAAAATTTGTCGATCGCTCCGGAGATAGCGCGCATCCCGCAGGAAATCTGGGCCCCTTCCAACGCGGGACCCGTTGCGCAACTGGTCGAAAGGAGACCTTCGCGGCTGCCCAAAACCACCTCGCCGTTGGTACCGATATCTACGACTAAGGTCATCTCGTCTCGAAGATGGGGTCGATCCGCAACGATAACCGCAATGGTATCGCCACCGATAAAACCGGAAACCATGGGAAAGACAAAGACGGGAACGGCCGGATTGACCCGTAATCCGAGTTCCGATGCTTTGAGAGGCGGTATGTTTTGCATTGCGGGCAAATAGGGGGCCGTTCCGATACTGTGGGGATGCAGTCCCAGCAATAGATGCGTCATGGTCGGATTTCCTCCCGCCACGATTTCGTCTATTTCGTTTATATGGCCGTCGATCCTTTTCAAACATTTTTCGATCAGATAGTTGAGAGCCCCAACGACCAAACGCTGTTGCGTCTTTAAGTTTTCGGGATCGTCGTCGATTCTGGCAATACGGCTGATCACGTCTTCGCCGTAGCGTCTCTGAGGATTCAGGGAGGCGATGCTGGCAAGCTGATCCCCCGTGCGGAGATCGCACAAATAGGCGGCCAGCGTGGTCGTTCCGATATCGAAGGCCACTCCCAAACTGCGCGGCCTTCTGCCCGGCAAAACGGAGGTGATCGACTTCCGGTGATGGACAACCAGCGTCAGTTCCCTTTCCAAAACGTCGGGACGTGCCAATGCCGCCAAAGGTTCCATGTCGAGAAACCGAACCTCCTT
>CAZLTI010000293.1:0-2730 GCA_964562335.1 uncultured Pseudomonadota bacterium
GAAGCGGTAAAAAGTCCCAGAACCGTCATTCCCGCGAAGGCGGGAATCTATAGTCAATTGATTTTACTAGATTCCCGCCTTCGCGGGAATGACAATCCGCTTTCAAAGTGATGATCCTAAAAAAAACGGATCAAATTGTAAATAGGAAAGAGGTCGATCGAATAGCGTCGTTATCGGTTTTATGCGAAAGGCCCAAACCGCGCTCTATAATTCAATTCCGCTTCGGACAATCGGACGTAGATAGGCTCCAAAGGGATATCGGACGGCTCCTTTGCCGCACTGTCCAGAAAATACTCGATCACGTCGATTCCTCCGACCTGCCGACTGAAGCTGGCGTTCCACCGCATCCTTCTGTTTACCGAAGCCGAATTTTCGGCCAGCACCCTGTCCAGTCCATTTCCCAGCACCAGTTCGTTGTCGCGCAGATCTTGCAGGAACCTCCTCGGCGTTACCAGGTTCAATTCGTCGAGACGTTTCGCGGCGCCGTCGGCCGTCTCGAAGCTGGCGGTGTAGATCTCCCCTTTGTAGGCATTTTTGACCACCTTGATGGGGAAGGGATAAAAGGGGAGCGTGTTTGCCGTCAAGGTCAGTTCGTCGATGCCGTAGAGAGGAATGTGCAGTCCCAGTCCTATTGCTTCGGCCACGGAAAGAGAAACCCGCATGGAGGTGAACGAGCCGGGTCCCAAAGTCAGGCAAATGCCCTGAAGCTCCTCCTTTTTCGTTCGACACTGGTAGAGCAGTGTGTCGATGTAGTGGAGTAGAGTCCGCGATGCCGGAAAACCGGAATTGTCGAACAGCTCGCCGATCGGAATGCCCCTTTTCATCAGACCGACCGAAATGGAGTGGCCGCTGCCTTCAATTCCCAAAATGCATTGATCTCGTAGAATCATCTCTGCAACAACGGAACTCTCGCGGAGAATTGGCGTCAAGAGTGACGAAGCGGTAAAAAACCCCAAAACCGTCATTCCCGCGATTTTAGACTTTTTACCGGTTCATCAAGACTAACGGTCGAATCGAACAGTCTGCATTTTTAGACGAGATGCGGAATTTTTGCCAGTCGTTTTTCCTCCTGTCGATATTGCAAAAGGGCGGAGGTTGACAAATTCTACCGGATAGGTTCACCTTTCGCTTCCTGCGGGCAGGCAAAACGGACCCATCCAATATTTTGCAATCTGTCGATAAAACGGACAAATATGGCAAAGGCAAAAAAGGTCGATTTCAAAGAGATAGGATTGGATATCGGACTGATTTTGGCGAAGCAGCTCTTCAAAACGGAGTATCTGCATTACGGCTACTGGCCGGAAGGACTTGAGGTCGATGCGGCAAAGGTGGCGGAGGCTCAAGAGAATTACGTCGAACTGATCGTTTCCCATATTCCGAAAAACATCAGAACCATTTTGGATGTTGGCTGCGGTGCCGGAAAATTCGCAAAAAGGCTCCTGGACCTGGGGTATGAGGTGGATTGCGTGTCTCCCAGTCCCAATTTGACGAAACATGTCAAACGGTTGGTGGGAGACCGCAGCCGGATTTTCGCATGCCGCTACGAGGATTTGGAGACGGACAGACGGTACGACCTGATCCTTTTCAGCGAGAGCTTTCAGTACATTCCATTGGAGCACTCGCTACGGCAAAACCTCCGGTTCGTAAAAAGCGGCGGATATATTTTGATATGCGATTTTTTCCGAAAGGAGGTGGAGGGAACCAGCCCGATCGGCGGCGGGCATGATAGGAAGAAGTTCGATACGCTGTACTCAAAGCCTCCGCTGGAGTCGGTAAAGGATATCGACATCACGAAGGAGACGGCTCCAAGCATAGATGTCGTGAACGACTTTTTGAGCAATGTGCTGCGTCCCATCTATCGTCTGCTATTTTATGCGTTGGACAACAACTATCCCATCATTTCCCGCTTCATAAAATGGAAATTCAAAAAGAAGCTGGAAAAGATAGACTACAAGTATCTGCAGCAGAGAACCAATGCCGGGAGTTTCGCCTTTTTCAAATCCTACCGTCTTATGGTGTATCGAAAACAGTAGGCAGTCTCACGCTCTCCCGCAGATCGCCCTCAACGCCAGCAGCAGAAACATTCGATGAAATTTTTTGCCGATCTGCATCTTCACTCGCGCTACTCCAGGGCCACCAGCAAATACTGCACTGTTCCGACTCTTCGCAAATGGGCTCAAATCAAGGGAATAAACGTGCTGGGGACCGGGGATTTTACCCATCCGGCCTGGCTGCAGGAGCTGAGAGAGAGTTTGACCGAAGAGGAGCCGGGCTTTTTCCGGCTGAAAGAGTCGCCTCCGCCGCTCCAACCTATCGACATATCCCCCCATCCGATTGAGGTCCGATTCGTGCTGACTGCGGAGATCGCTTGCATCTACCGAAAGGGCGGCCGCATCAGAAAAAATCACAGCGTGCTACTGGTTCCCGGTTTCGATGCCGCTGCTAAGATCAACAGCCGTCTGGAAAAAATCGCGAATCTTGCTTCGGACGGCAGGCCCATACTCAAACTGGACGTGCGCGATCTGCTGGAAATCGCACTGGAAAACGTGCCCGACAGCCTATTGATTCCGGCGCACGTCTGGACACCCTGGTTTTCCCTGTTCGGTTACAAATCCGGATTCGATTCCATCGAGGAGTGTTTCGGAGATCTTTCCGGCCACATCGTTGCGCTGGAAACCGGCCTTTCGGCGGATCCCCGAATGATGCGACTGGTCTCGGCTTTGGACCGCT
>CAZLTI010000294.1:0-2723 GCA_964562335.1 uncultured Pseudomonadota bacterium
TCGAATGTTGGGGATATTGTGCGTGTATTCTGGACAGCAGTCCCGCAGGCAGCAGTCCCTCCCTTTCGACGATGCGGCGCATCTCCTCCGAGTAGCCGTAGCGGCCCATCATCCGCCGGATGTCCTGCGGTCCGACGGACCGATGTGGACGGTCGTCCGCCGGAGCCTCCCCGTCCGCAATTTCGACTTCGGCAAAACTGGCTGAATCCATCCGATTCCTCCTTCCGATTGCGATTTTGTGTGCCGTGGTGCCCGGAGCATTCGACACATCAACTTCAAGAGCTTTGACGATAGTCCGATCCACTATGTCAATTTTGTATTCTTTCGTGGATATTGCCTCACAGAGGCTTCCCATCCAAGCCGGCCTTTTGCATCCACCAAAACCCTTTCCAAACACTCGACCATAAATTCCATTTCTTCCGTATTGATTGTGAGGGGCGGAGAAATTCTTATGGTATGCCTGTGGGCGTCATTGACTATCAGACCCATCTCAAACAACTTCCTGCAAAAGGCCATGGCATTACCCTGTTTGGTTTCTATGCCGATGAAAAGACCCTTTCCTCTGACATCTTTGACGTGGCAAGATTTTCTGGCGATATTCCGAATTCTCTCTTTCAGTATTTTTCCTTTTCGAGCAGATTGCTCGGCTAGCTTTTCCTTTTCAAACACAGTCAAAGCGGTCGTACCTGCCACGCAGGCAAGAGGGTATCCGCCAAACGTCGATCCATCGGATCCTGTTGAAAAAACCATGTCCATGATCTTTGCGTTGGTGACGAAGGCAGATAGGGGGACAAGGCCGCCAGACAACGCTTTCCCAAGTATCACGCCATCCGGAACAATATCCTCGTGCTCGAAGCAGAATCTCTTTCCCGTTCGTCCCAGCCCCACCTGAATCTCGTCACATACAAACAAAAGGTCGTGTTCGTCCGCAAGGTTCCGTAGCCCTCTGAGAAATCCTTCGGGAGGAATTCTCATGCCGCCCTCCCCCTGCATCGGCTCCACAAGTATGCCGCAGGTATTTTTTCCGATCGCATTTTTGACTGCTTCAAGGTTGCCGAAATCGACGGAGACAAAGCCGGGGGTCAAAGGCCCGAATCCCTGCCTGTATTTTCGGTTGGATGAAAAAGAGACAACCGAAATGGTTCTACCATGGAAGTTCTCGTCGAATACGATGATCTCCTGACATCCATCCTGAATCCCTTTGTGCTTGAACCCGAAATACCGCATGGCTTTTACGGCGGTTTCCACGGACTCGACACCGCCGTTTTTGGGCAGCACCTTGTTTTCGGCACTGCCGAAGCGGGGGGCCATCCGAGGGACGAATCCAGCCAATCGGGAAAGGAAAACGCCCAAAGGATCGGTAAACACGACATTTGACACGACGGAGGCATAGTTGCCTGTAAGAGCGTCCATGAGCGCTTGGGTGATGGCAGGATGGTGATGTCCCGCATTTGCAGCCGAGTATGCCGCCAAGCAGTCCAGATACGCGTTTCCTTTCCCGTCCGTCAGCCAGCATCCCTTTGTATGCCGGACGACAAGGCCGATCCTTTCATAATGACGGGCACCAAAACCGTCGTCCAAGTTGAGAATCGACGTGTCGCTCTCATTGGAGAAGCAATTGGAAGTTTTTGTTTTTTGCATGGTTTCCATTGGATTGTGTCCCCTAATTGTCCTCTTTTATTATCCGATAGATTCTCTTCTCGTCTTGGGAGAGCTCTTGGTTTTGATCCAATATTTTTTCCAGAAAACTGTGATAGAAATCGTGGCGAAGCGAGTCCCTGTTGGCGATAATAAACCATTTGTTCCGCGTCCAGTTGATGGGAGAGCGGTCTTCGTTACCGGATTCAAATACTCCGACAAGGGCCTGGCACCTGTCGGAAATCACCTCTATGGAGCGACCGCCAATCGTTTCCTGCAAATGGCCTTCATTCGGGTGAGTGACTTGGACATCGAATTTTTTTTCCATCCTTTCCATGGCGATATACCGGATTTTCACACCTCTTTTGTCTGCATCCAAAAGATATCTGCGCAGACGCCTATCCGCCGGAGGAAACAGTCTCACATAGATTTCAATCCTTGATTCTTTGATCATTTCGATGGCCTTTGCCATGACATTGTCATACCCGCTAATTGTCCATACGTATTCAAACCCATCGGTTCCGTGTGTTTTTGCAATCTGGGTTTTGAATGCGTCTATATTGCAGCCAAAGCGTCTTTTCAGCCTTCCAATCAACTCATCCGGCGGCAAGGGTACAAACTGACCGGAATTGATTTCAATGACATAGGCCTTAGCAAGCAGGCTGCGCAGGACATCGTATATCCTTGATCTGGCGATACCGGACAGTTTGCTCAACTGAGATCCGTTCGCCGGATGACAACCGACCAGCGCCACATAGCAGGCCGCTTCATATTGTGAAAAGCCCAGTTCCTTCAAATGCGAGTAAGTCTCCATCGTCTCCCCGATATGTTGCTATTCAAGTAGCAACATATCGAAGCTGTTACCGACTGTCAAGCGGCAAAGTTACAGTTTAAGAACTCTGCATGGAAAAAAGGCAAAAAAACATTGTATTCTTCTGAAATAATTGGTATGTCTTGACGAAAATGCCAGCCGAATCGAAGGAAAAAAGGTAAAAAACCATCGCGACCGAGACATCCTTGATGGACATGCCGGTTCCGGCTTCCCCTAAACCCTCCTTTCTGCAAAGGATCGACAAAACCGTCGG
>CAZLTI010000295.1:0-2484 GCA_964562335.1 uncultured Pseudomonadota bacterium
GTCGGTATTCTGCGGGAACCCAACCTGTCAGTTTCTCGGTCTTTCCGCCCTTAAGACATTTTGCCAAATAAAAGGACCGATTTCCCTGTCTGGAATAGATGTCGTCGGGATCGAAAGGTTTAAAGTCGATTTTTCCCGCAATACCCTTAAAGCCCTGTATTTTTTCCAAAGCCGCTACCAGCTTTTCTCGAGTCAGATCTCTTCCTGTACGTCGGAGTCCCTCGACCAACGGCTCGGCGAAGGCTATACCGGCAAGGTAGAAGACTCCCCACCGCTCGCTCTTGGCCGCGTATTTTCGAAACGCATCCGCTTTATATTTTTTCACCAACGGATGGTCGGATTCCGGCGGTTCGGCAAAAGCGGTGGTTATCACTCCCGTCCAAAGTCCGCGAGTGATTTTCGACATCAGAAAATAGTCCGACAATGTGCTGGAGGCCATCCACTGCGGTGCATATCGCATCGCCTTGGCAGTGCCGACAATCCTTGCCGCGCCTCCGGGGCCGGTCCACAGCAGGACTGTTTCCGCCTTCGATCCCATCAGTTTGATCACGTGGGGTTTCAGGTCTTTGTCCATCAGGTTTTGGGGTATCGCCGCTACGGGTTTCAAACCATGCTTCGCCATCTCCGTCCGAAATCCCCGCAGTCCGTTTTTGCCGTATTCGTCGTTTTGATAGACGATGGCGACTCTTTTGTGCTTGAGCGTTTCGACGGCATATTTCACCAGAGACTTCGCTTCGGCAATATAGAGGGGGTAGGTGGAAAAAATATACTTGCTGGGTGGAGTCACCCACGCCAAGGAGCCTGCCGCCGGAGATATCCAGGGAATTCTCTTTTCGGTCAAATACTCTCGAACGGCAAGTCCGGGTGCCGTTCCCACTCCGCCGACCCAGGCGAAGATTCCGTGGTCGCTTTCCTGCAGCTGCTTTACCCCCGCCTTGGTTTTGGCTGGATTGTACGCGTCGTCGAAATAGTGATAGACGATTTTTCGACCGTGGATTCCCCCTTCCGCATTGATCATGGTAAAATATGCGTCCGTACCTCTTACAATGGAACCCCAAGGTGCGGCGGGACCCGTTTGCGGCCCCCACTGCCCAATATGGATTTCGGTGGACGTCACCCCGTTCCCGGCCAAAGAGACGGATGCCGTTGCGAGAAAAACGGCAGTTGCGGTCAAGACGGTTTTGATCCGATTTTTCATATCTCCTCCACTTTTCCTTTCTCCCGAACCGTCCAAAACGGACCGAGAGCCGAACGTTGACAATAGCGGACGCCCGCTTCTATACCTTTTTGACATAGTGGCGGGAAAACAGTCCGCTGGGTTTGAAAAAAAGTACCAGAACGATAATGGCAAACGGAACTACGGATTTGAACTCGATGGAGACATATCCGCCAAAGAGACTTTCGACAACGCCCAGAACGTACGCTCCCAGAACCGCTCCGGGCAGGGAGGTCATTCCGCCGAATACGGCGGCGGAAAATCCTTTCAACAACGGATTCCACATCATGAAGGGCTCCATAAGAACCGGTGCCGTCAGCAGTCCCGCAGTAGATCCGACCAAAGACGAGATCCCCCAGGTCAGCATCTTGATTCGATCGATTCTTATTCCCATGAGACGTGCGGCTACCGGATTTTGCTGGGTGGCCTTCATTGCCAGTCCAAGTTTGGAGTAACGATAGAACAGATACAACACCGCCATGATCCCCACCGCAATCAAAACCGTCGTCAGCTCCAGAACGCTTAGAAAGATTCCGAATACCTGCACGCTATCGTAGGGACCAATGGGAAAGGGGAATACCTGCTGGTCGGCTCCGAACTTCCAAGAGATCAGCCCCAGCAGAATGAATTCCAATCCAATCGTGATAATGGTCAGTCCCAGCAGATTCGGTTTTTTGGCCCTTCTCAGGATCGCAAAATCCAAAAACGCTCCCAGAAAAAAGGCAAAAACGAACGATAGGACAAAGGCGGTAGGGAAGGAGCAACCATGGTATTCCAAAAGATAAAAAGCGAAGTACGACGAAGCCAGCGCCAACTCTCCCTGGGCGAAGTTGACGACCTCAGCCGTCTTGTAGACGATTACCAATGCCAGCGCCATCAAGGCATAGGAGCTACCGGCCGTAATACCGCCAAACAGGATCTGCAGGAACTCGGTCATCGACTATATCCGGTCCGATGGATTGTATTGTCGATAGCCCAACCGACGACTTTGCAAGAATACGGATCGGCGACAACGACCAAGCATATCCGTCTCCGTCGCTCCGCAGCCAGTTTATGTCGGAGCACCGGACTGTATTGTATTGGGCCTGTCGACATCGAATTTGCGGTTCGGAAAATTGCCAGCCAGTTGATTTTCAACTGGTTGGAATCAGTAATGTCCGGTTAGAGTTCTGCAAAATGCTTTCGTTTTTTTCGTTCTGTGTGTTTTCGTTGCACTTCGCTTGATGGTTCTCGATTCGTCGATAATTTGATATCGAAGTTCGCGAACG
>CAZLTI010000295.1:2494-2706 GCA_964562335.1 uncultured Pseudomonadota bacterium
AAGTTTACTAAGTAAAGTAAGCTTAACGAAGTGTCTATCAAAGTCGTACCACATTACTAACCGTATGTCATTCCCGTACTGAATTTGCGATACTCGGAGCAAAGAACGGGAATCCAGTTGTGATATGGGAGAAATCTCGGTAAACTCGGAAAAAACGTACTTGTTTCACTTTTATCGGACGGATAGCAATGGCTTTGGCGCAAAAGGACGTC
>CAZLTI010000296.1:0-2693 GCA_964562335.1 uncultured Pseudomonadota bacterium
TTGCGGCAAACCCCGACATATTGTGATGGCGATGGCAATTTTTCTTTTTTTCGCGCATTGGCAAGAACGATGCGTTTGGCGAGTCGGACTTTTTACGTAACTCTCAACTTCAAGATGGTATAGAATATGTGGGAAATTCTGGATCTGGAGCTATTTGCTTCCGGCGTGCGGCTTTCGACGCCGCTGATTCTAGCGGCATTGGGAGGCCTCTTTTCGGAGCGGTCGGGAGTCGTGAACATCGCATTGGAAGGGATTATGATTTTCGGCGCCTTCTCCGGAGCCGTTATCGCATATGAGACGGGCAATCCCTGGTTTGGAGTCCTCGGGGCCATGCTGATCGGCGGTTTGGTCGCGCACGTCCACGGCATTGCCAGCATACGCTATCAGGCGGATCAGATTGTGAGCGGAACGGCCATCAATATTCTGGCTATCGGAGTTCCGGCCGTTTTCGCCAATGCACTCTACAATTCGACTTCGGTCACTCCCAATATTCCCTTGGTGCTGCCGACGATTGAGATTCCCATCATCTCTCAAATTCCGGTTCTTGATGTGCTCCTTGGCAAATACTCCATTTTGGTATTTTTCGCCTTTTTGATGGTGCCCGTTAGTTGGTTCATACTGTACAAAACCAGCTTTGGGCTCAGGCTGCGGTCCGTCGGCGAGAATCCGGAAGCCGCCGATACCGCCGGAATCGACGTATATCAAATGCGGTACTATGGAGTTTGGATCAGCGGTCTTCTGGCCGGACTGGGAGGTGCTTTCCTCTCTGTGGCTCACGGAAGTTCCTATGTGCGCGACATATCGGCCGGAAGAGGCTTTATCGCTTTGGCTGCGCTGATCTTCGGTCGCTATCAGCCGAAGATGCTGCTGCTGGGCTGCCTGATGTTCGGCATAGCGGATGCGTTCCAAATTCGGGTGCAGGGAGTGATTCCCATTCCGACGCAGTTTGTGCAGATGTTTCCGTACATATTGACGATGGTCGTTTTGGCGGGTCTCATCGGAAAGGCGCAGGTGCCTGCGGCAGACGGCATTCCCTATACGCAATCGAAGTAGCGGAGCGCCCCCCTAGAGCGGCCTCCCTTTCGGCAATACATCAATTACAGTGTGAGATATGAGAAAAGAACTACTGCGAAATTTTCGTTTGCATCTTCTCCTTATCGCATGTGTGTCCATTTTATACGGCATCGGCAGTGTCTATTCCGTTGTGTCGGCACAGGAGCAGTCCGCCGGCGAGGAGAACCTGTCCGGCATCAACTGGGACGAAGAGGAGGCGACTGCGGAGGACTCCGAAGATCCCGCCACCATGGATTGGGGAGAAGCCGACGAGCCGGGCATAACGGAGGAAGAGGAGCGGATAGCCGCCCAAAAGGCGGAAGATAGAAAAGCTCTCGAAAAGAGGGAATTCAGAATACATGTCTGGGGATTTTTCCTTTTCGCCTTCTATTTGATCGGTATCGCGTATACGGCCTACTTCACCAGAAACAGAAAAATAGCGGTTCATTACGCCCCCGAACTGCTGATCATCCTGCATATGCTCTGGCCCCTGCAATGGCTCTCTCTGCTGTTTGCCGGGCAGAAGGTAAAATGAATATTTTTTGCAAACATTGACGAGCCGGTAAAAAAGTCGAAAATTGCGCGGATTGTCATTCCCGCACTGAATTTGCTTTTTTGCGAAATACAGATAGAATGAGAGCAGAAAATACAACTAAGGAAAACCTATTATGAACCCAGAAACGAGAGAGAAAAACGTACAAGTAAGTATGGAGTTGCCCGAAAGTGTCGCCGAAGTTCTTCTGTCTTCCACAGCAAAGGAATTAAAGAAGAAAGTAATTACTGAAAACGGCCTTACCATAGCCGAAGAGGAGAGCATTCTGAAACAAAAGGCGAATCTGGACATTACGGCGACACTGAACACAGAAAAGGATATCGAAGACCATTTCAATAGACTGTCGGAAGGATGAGAATAAAGACAGATAGGACGTTCGATAAGAGTTTTAGAAAATTGCCCAAAAAGTTGCAAAGCGCCACCATCGAGAGAATAAAACTTTTCCTAAAGGATCGAAACGACCCTCTTTTGAAAGATCATGCATTGAAAGGCAAAATGGCGGGACAGAGAGCCTTTTCGGTGACTGGCGACTATAGGATTGTCTATTACGAGGAGGACGAACAAACCGCCGTTTTACTGAGAGTCGGCAGACACACGCAGGTCTACGGTAAAAAAGGACAATAGGCAGGGGTAGCCAGTCCGAATTGGGTTTTAATATGTTTTTATACAATAAAAACATATTAAAATAGTATAAAAAGCAATATCTTTAGAAAATTTTGCTCTGCCGCAAAATACTCTTTATAAAGACACTTTTGGGCACTCCCGCCTTTTCTGCGGCTTTTATTATTCTTTCTTCCTCCCTTTTCGTAAATGTAACGATAATTTTTTGAGTGGCTCTGTCCTCTTCTCTTTTACGAGGTCTCCCCCCCTTTCTGTTCGTTCCCACTATTTTTGATTTCTTCAATTCGGCACCGTTCCCAAACTCTTCGTAGAGGAAAGTGCCACTAATCGTCAAGACAGTTTTTTGGAACCCTATCTATCCTGAAACAACATTGATTTAAGCCACTTTTTCGAGGCTTTTTCGATAAACCTGCATCGGTTTTTTATAGCCTAACGACGAATGGAATCTCCTGTTGTTATAGAATTC
>CAZLTI010000297.1:0-2642 GCA_964562335.1 uncultured Pseudomonadota bacterium
CCGCAGGAAGGGGAGAAAAGCAGCGCCATCGCCAAAGCGGCCGGCAGTACTATCCGGAGTATTGTTTTCATGTTCTCTTTCTGTTTTTGTTTATTCTTCGGCTCTGTCTTTTGCTATTGGTTTCCCGTTCCCAATCAAGTTGGGAACAGACTTTTATGTGATTGACTTAGGCAGACAGATTCCAACCTTCGTGGGAGTGACTTGGGGTAGATGGATTCCCACCTTCGTGGGAATAAAGAAATCACCCGATTTTGATTTTCGACGGTTGTCCCTCCTTTTTTTTCAGTTCCAGGTGCCGATCGGCAAATTCCAGTAATTTTCGGTTGTGGGTGACGATTACCAATGTCCTCTCCCCTTCCTCGCACTGGTATTTCAACAGGTACTGCATAATTTTCCAGGCTGTGCCGTCATCCAAGTTGCCGGTCGGTTCGTCGCAGAAAATAATGTCCGGCCGGTGAACCAGCGCTCTGGCGATACCGATGCGCTGGTTTTGGCCACCCGAGGTTTCATGGGGAAATTTGTGCCAAAAGCCCGCTCTTTTCCCGTTCCCGCCATTTGACTTGGCGTCGAGATCCTTTGTTATACCGACGCGCTGCAATACCTCCGCCGCCCTTTCGGTCGCCTCCCTTTTGGATCTATTTAGCAGTCTGGCGGGAAGCATCACGTTTTCCAGGATGGTCAGTTCGGGAATCAGCGCGTAGTTTTGGAAGACGAATCCGATTCTTTCTCGGCGGATTCTCGCCCTTTTGCGCTCGCTCAGGCGGCCAACCTTTTCGTTGTCAAATGTGAATTCCGCCTCGTAGTCGTGGTCGAGAAACGACAGGATATTCAACAGCGTGGTCTTACCACTGCCGGATTCGCCGGTAATGAACGTTACCTTTCCCCTTTCGATATGAATGGAAAGGCCGTCGAAGATGGTATATTTCCCGTTTTTGCTTGTCAGCCGTTTGTTCAACTTTTCGATTCTGATCATCTTTTTTTTCCGTTGCGATCCATTCCTTTTTTGCTTTCGGCGCAAGAGGAGCGAAGGGTGCGTACCGACCGACTCCGCCACTTTTCCCACAAAAAGGGAAGAGAGGCGAAACACCCGCTTGATACCCCCACGACAATCGCGCTCCAAAGAAACGTTGCCGCTAGCTCTTCCGCGTTCCATCGGATAAAATAGTTGTCGAAGGGGATCCATCCCAACTGAACTATCAAACAGCGGGTCAGAAGAGCGAGCGAAATGCCGAAACCCGCCGCCACCATTCCATAGTGCACTCCCTTGAAAATGAAAGCAGTCACGATATGGTACCCGGTCACGCCCAACATTCTCACGGTATCGATGACATCCCGTTTCAGCGCCCTCAGCATGGATATGCCGAAAAAGAGTATCACCACGACAAGGAGCATCGAGGTCAATCGGATCAGGGCGGATATTTTTTTTGCTTGGCGGTCGGTCTGAGCAGCGGCCTCCATCTCTTTGGAGTGAAAAATGCTTTTGGGAGTGCAAATCAAGCGCTCTACGGGAATATCGGAAAACTTTATCAGCCGGTCGCAATAGCCGGAAATCTTGAGAAACCACTCTTCCGTCTCCTTCTCCCCAACGGTAAGAAGGCGGATTTGCATCTCCCCGTTCCAGTCGTGCGGATTCAACCCCAACCCCTGCCACGTCAGGAAAAGGATCGGGTAGTCGGTCATCATTCCCGTATCGATGGAGCAGCGATCCGAATCCGAGAACCGAAGTTGGCCCGCCGGCAGCGATTTTGCTTCCATGCGGATCGGTTCCGCCAAATCGAACCTATGCAGCAGGTTGAGCAGCAGCCTGTTGCCCCAGGCGTTCGCGGAGGATTGCCGAACGCCGCAGGCAGGCAACGTTTCCAGCATCCTGGCGTAATAGTCTCCTTCCGCAATAACGACCCGCACCCGCTGTTCGGCCTTTTCGCTCCCTTGATCCAATTTCAAAAAAAAGGGCCTTTGGGAATCCCAGGCATAATATCCCGGTACCGTTTCGTTTTGGAGATCACCCGTTAGCAGCGCGTTGGCCACCTCGGCGGTCGTTTCCACGAATAGCGGACCGCTGATGCCAATGAGGGAGCGCTGCACGAACCGCCGGTAGCTGTCCATCATGTTGGTCACAATCAGGTTGCCGCAGATGGCTAGACTCAAGCCGAGGATCAGTCCAACGCGTATGCCGAGTTTGATAATGGGCTCGATGTCCTTGAAGATCACAAACAGCAAGCAAAAAATCCTCGAAATCATATCTTCACGGGCTGCTTGTTTTCTACGATATGAATCAGCATCGCAGTGAAAATTGCCAAATAGCAGGCGAAAATAGCCGATACGACCGCCAGCACCTCCAGCCAGTCGACATGCAGCCTGCCGATGTGGACAACCTGTCGCAGACCTGCCAAAAACAGTTCGACCAGCGAATCCTCCAGAATAAAAACCGTCGCCAGCGCCGCGAGCAAACCGGTGCTCAACGCCAAGCCGTTGATCACGGCGAGAACGGCGAACAGAAATCTCTTGGAGGTTCCCAAACGCAGCAAAATGGTGATGGAGCGCTGCTTCACGACGAAGGTCCGGAACAGACCCAATACGCCGGAAAACAGCGACAGCAAAAAAACGGAGACTATCACCGTCATCACGACAAAACGAAACAC
>CAZLTI010000298.1:0-2627 GCA_964562335.1 uncultured Pseudomonadota bacterium
AGTTGACTACAGATTCCCGCCTTCGCGGGAATGACGGTTTTGGGACTTTTTACCGCTTCGTCATTTATATAATGAGCACTTTTAAGCTGAAAGTCCAAAGGCTTATGCAAGAATAAAGGAGCCGAGCGGTCAGGTTGACTATACAAAATGCAAATAGTAACCTGAGTTAGCATAGGCACGGTGTGCTAACATTTTGGCACACGGCGCTTCCTGACCCAACCAGGGGGAATATCAATGCCTGAAATTAGTCGATTTCTTGGGATTGTAATATACATGTATTTTAACGAACACAGTCCTCCTCATTTTCATGCTGAGTACAATGAATATAAGGCATCAATTTCCATTAAAACACTGGGCCTAGTGGAAGGCAAATTGCCATCAAAAGTAACGAGTTTGGTCGTGGAATGGGCGCAAGAACATCAAGATGAGTTGCTAAAAAACTGGAACAGCATAAAAGAAACAGGAAAATATAATAAAATCAGACCATTGGTTTAAGGAGAGTAGCTATGCTGAGCGTAAATTATGCAAAATATGTAGGCGAGTACAATATCCAGCTTGTATTTAACAATGGTATGAGCGGCACTGCAAATCTTGAAAAAACCGTATTCTCCGATAGTAGAGAAATATTTTTGGAGCTAAGAGAAAAATCAAAATTTGAAGATTTCAAAATTGCACATAATACGGTTGTTTGGTGCAACGAATTGGACTTGGCTCCTGAATTCCTTTATTTTCTGGCTTTCAAAGAAAACGAAAAGCTTCAGGGTCAATTTAGAAATTGGGGATATATCGCCTAACGTTCGATTTCAGTTTCCCATTTCAGACCGCCTGAGTCGGTATTGCGATTTTCGATTTGGGACGGATCTGTTTGCGATCCCTTTTGTTGCGGTTAGGTTGTGGAGATGCCCTTTTGCGCTTCCAGGACTGCCCGGTCGGTAAATTCGAGAATGCTGGCTTCCAGCCTCTTTTGTTGCATAGGATCTTCCAGTACCGGGATATGGATGGTGAGGGTGCGGAAGCGATTGACATACTGTTTGCAGGTATTGATTCGGTTTTTGTGCTCCGGATGGGCCAGGATATAGTGTTCCAGAAACTGCTCGCACTCGTCCTGCGAGAACCGGCAAATGGCGAATATCGTATCCAGATGCTGGACGGGAATCGGAATGGAGTAATTCGGGTTGGTGATTTGCGAGACGAAACTCTTGTGCTTGCCGAGGGCCAAAGCGATTTTCTGTCTGAGTCCGGAGGGCAGACCGTTAATGGAGCTTTGCAGTATGGTCTTGTAGGCTGCAATGTAGTGCTCTTTCCTTTGGTCGGATTCGGTCATAGTGATTTCGTCCGTCTACTGTTGGAATTCGATATCTCGGATCGACCGTATGCCGTTATTTTAGGGAACCTTTTAAAAGCCTCCAAGGAGGCGTTCCGTCCATTTGGGAACGGGTATCCGGCTCAAAGGCTGTGCCTACTTCGCCGGAACGTTTATACAATTGATGAACCGGTAAAAAGTTGAAAATTGCAGGAATGACGGTTTTGGGATTTTTTGCCGGTTCGTCCTATTCGATTAATTGCGGAGGTCTGTCTGGAAAAGGGTTACTTTCGAGTCGGATGCCGAAAACCGTTCGGCGAAAATTTCCGGGAGGGAGGTCGATAAAAAGCCCTCCGGTTATTCCGTTTTCGGTGGGGAGGAGTGTTCGCGGTTTTCGTCCAGGCAGGCAAGAATCAGTTCGCAAACGGTGTGGACCAGCAACTGGGCGGATTTGGCACCGGGATCCAAATGCTCCATGGATTTTTCCCCATAATGGATCCGCGTCCTTTTGTAGCCAACATGGAGCGCGGACCAGCAACTGGGCGGATTTGGCACCGGGATCCAAATGCTCCATGGATTTTTTCCCCATAATGGATCCGCGTCCTTTTGTAGCCAACATGGAGCGCGTCGACTCAAGCGCCTGATCGGCGACCTGTCGAATTTCCTCAATGGCCGTGCGAATCGATAGACGCTGCCTTTTCATTTTTTTCAGCGAGACAGCTCTTTACTCATATTCCGTACCGGTAGCCGTGTTTAAGAACTTCCGGGGGAACTCTTTCGCTCATCCGGAGAGGTTGCTGGCGATATATTCTCGCATGGACCCCAGAATCAGCGACATTGAGATCGAACCCGGATCGGGATGTCCCACAGCTCTTTTGCCCAACGATTTTGCCCTGCCGAAATTGGCCACCATCTCTTTGGTTGCCTCCATACCCTTTTGTGCCGCTTCGGACGCGGCGTCGATGCAGTCGGTCAAGGCGGTTTGGCTCTTCGAGGCGGCGGCTGCGGGTTCCAAAGCATCGACCATGGTCTTGTCCCCAAGGTTCGCCCTTCCTCCTTTTTTGACCGCATCGAGTCCGCTTTGAAGAAACAGGGACAGGCAAGCGGCATCGAACTGCTTTCGTTCCTTCAGTTCCCGGGCCGCGCCAATAAACAACGTACCGAAAATGGCACCGGAAGCGCCGCCGGTCGAATTCATCAGTCCATAGCCGATCTGCTTCAGTACGTCTCCAACGGTTTCAAACCTGCTGTCCTCCAGCGTCTTTTGAACGGCCTCGAATCCGCGCTGCATCCCGATGCCGTGGTCTCCGTCTCCGATCGCCTG
>CAZLTI010000299.1:0-2626 GCA_964562335.1 uncultured Pseudomonadota bacterium
GGCAAAAAGAAAAGCAGACCATGAAGGCCATGATTCTCGCCGCCGGATTCGGGAGGCGCCTACTGCCCGTTACAAAGAGGGTGCCGAAAACGCTGGTTGCCGTAAAAGGCCGTCCGGCCCTGGCTTGGATCGTCGAGCAGCTCGAACGGAACGGCTTCAAGGAGATTCTTATCAACACTCACCACCTGCACGGCCGTATCGAAGAGTTCGTCGCCAAATTGAATACGTCGTGTCGCATCACGCTGAGCCACGAACCGGAAATTCTTGGTACCGGAGGAGGGTTGCTCAACGCGCAGGCGTTTCTTAAAGACGAAAGCTGCTATGTCTGCAATGGCGATATTCTAAGCGATCTCGACATACCGGATTTTATCGCATGCCATCGATCCGGCGGCAGTGAGGTCACTTTGGCGGTCAACGATATCGAATCGCCCTCCATGCTGCTTGTCGACGCAAACGGAAAGTTCTGCGGCAGGCTTGTCGGCGGGAAGCGAACCCTGCATGCCGATCCGTGCGGCTCTCCGACCGCGAAAGGTTTTGCCGGAGCGCACCTGATCGAACCCTCCTTTTTTGCACGAAACCATCCGACAAATCGCTTTTCCATCATCGATCGGTATACCGACCTTGTCCGGCAGGGAGTTACGATCTCCACGTACGACACAAAGGGCGCCTACTGGATCGACATCGGCACACGGAACTCTCTGGAACGGGCGAATCGGGAGTTCAAAGGTTTTCGAACTACTTCCCCTCGTAGGTAAGCAGGCTGTACAGCGGGTATCCCTCGATCTTTTGGCGTCCATTCAGTCCCAGCAGCTCGGCAACGCAGGCAACGCCGACGATCTTCCCCTTCAGTCTCTCCACCAATTTGACCGACGCCTGCAGGGTTCCTCCGGTGGCGAGCAGATCGTCCACAATGAGGATATTCTCCTTCTCCCGAACGGCATCCACATGAATTTCCAGATCGTCGGTGCCATATTCGAGATCGTAGGTTTGAGAGATGGTTTTCCAGGGCAGCTTCCCCTTTTTGCGAATCGCGACGAAACCGCAGTTCAGCCGATCCGCCAGGGCCGCACCGAGAATGAACCCCCTGGATTCGATTCCTGCAACTTTGTCGACCGCACTGGATCGATAGCGCTCTTCAAGCAGGTTCAGGGTCCGCTTTAGTCCCCAAGGGTTTTCAAACAGTGTCGTGAGGTCGTAGAACAGGATTCCCGGTTTGGGAAAATCCGGAATTTCTCTGATCAGGGATTTTAGATCTTCCATAAGTTTTCCGTTAGGTTTCCTCCTTCCGATCTTCGCTCTTGTCGTCTTTTTTGTCCGATGCCTCCAAAGTGTCTGCCGCCGTTTCCAAGAAATCCTCGATGTTTTTCGGGCCTCTCGTCTTCCGTTTCATTTCGGATGCCATGCTGCTCAGATCTTTCATTTCGTCACCGGTGTTTTCCTTCAACTCCTCTTTGACCGTAGTCTTGAAATCGTTCGTCGCTTTCTTGAACTCCTTGAGACCCTTTCCCATCGACCTGGCAATACCGGGCAGCCTCTTCGGTCCAACCACTACCAAGGCGATCACTCCGATAATCAGCATCTCCGTCATTCCCATGTTTAACATCGGGTTTTTCCGTCTAAAAGGTTGATCGGCTCCGCCGGCGGTTCGGGGATGCCGGAAAAGGCTCTACGGAAGTTTCGGCCGCGAGATGCACAACATGGTCGAATCATAGTGGTTATTTGCGGATCGTTCAACCGATTATATTCTCAAATGCGCGCCTACCTCTGCGCCATCGAGCCGTAGTACACCCTAGTTTCGATGCCGATTTGACTGCCGATAAAGGAACCCAGCCGATCCATCTCCTCGTTCGTCCAAGAACGCGCCGTTCGATCTTCCGGCGTGCGGGCCAAAGTGTACAGCTGCAATAGTTTGATCTGCGTCCCCTCCGCAAGAATACGGCGCAATTGATCGACATAGGGCTGGTATTTTCGGGGATCGCACTTCTCCCGTTCCCAGCGGAACAGACAGCTTTGTATCACAAGCGGATATCTTCTGCCCGCGACGATCAGATTGTCTATCAGCCTTTTGTCGGACAAACGGGTACGGTTGATGGACCTCAGACTTGCGCGATCCCAAAAGTCGAGCTTGAACCAGATCTCGCCTCCCTGTCCGTAAAACCGGGCAAGAGGTTCGACCAAATCCGAACGGTCCATTTTCGACCCGTTCGTAAAAAGAACGAGCTTATAGGAATCGCATTCGTACCTCGCCTTCAGTTCCGCAACCAGTTTCAGCACTTGCGGCAGTTCCGCAACGCAGGTAGGCTCTCCGTCCCCTGCGATCGAAATATCCTTCAACGGACGGTTTTCGTAGGTCCAGCCGTTTCTCGCAAGCAGATGCAGCCAATCCTCCAGCTCCTTCTCGATCCGATCGACGGAAAGTTCCACCTTCGGCGTCGGAAGATTTCGATCGACCTGGCAGTACACGCATCCGAAGCTGCATTTTCTGTCGGGATTGAGATTGATGCCGATGGACAGTCCACCGGAGCGGCGGGAGAACACGGGATACACCAGCCTGCCCAATTCGCTCAACCTGGGATGGGAAAAGACATTCAACGAACCTGCGGCATGGGCGCCGGTCTCTTTTTGC
>CAZLTI010000300.1:0-2626 GCA_964562335.1 uncultured Pseudomonadota bacterium
GTCATAAAACGAAACTTAGTCAAGATGTTTTTGCCAAGATGTTAAACGTCAGCCTGTCTTCCGTTAGACAATGGGAACAAGGAACGAGAGTTCCTTCGGGTTCGACGATGGTATTGCTGGAGCTATTGGAAAAGTCGCCTCATATTTTGGATTATCGAATTGGCGCATAAAGCTATTTGCGGCACTTCGCTGTCCATACCGAACGATATTTTATGTCGCAAACGGAATGAGAGGTTTTTCGATAAATAGCTAGAAAGTAGGGTAAAATAACAATTTAAAGGAAATAATTGAGTGAATTTTAATGAAATGTATTAATATATCAATTTATTAACTTGGTCCGACCCCATACTCCTCCACCCCATACTACTAGAGTGCATTATGAACCATCCATTGGTTATCGGTTTGGATTACGGGACCGATTCGGTTCGTGCGGTCCTGATCGACGCTAGAACCGGAGAGGAGGTGAGTTCCGGTGTTTTTGCCTATCTGCGGTGGAGGGAGGGGAGATACTGCGACGCCTCCTCGAATCGCTTCAGGCAGCATCCACTGGACTATCTGGAGGGGTTGAAAAGCAGCATTCGCCGTACGTTGCGGCAGGCTCCTGCCGGATGCGCCGAGCGGGTTGCCGCCATAAGCGTCGATACGACCGGATCGACGCCGATAGCGGTCGACCGGCAGGGAACGGCATTGGCTTTAAGGAGGGAGTTCGAGGAAAATCCCAACGCCATGTTCGTTCTTTGGAAAGATCACGCTGCCGTCAAGGAGGCTGCCGAAATCAACCGCAAGTCGAAAAGCTGGGGTGGCGAAGACTACACTCGCTATTCGGGCGGGGTATACTCTTCCGAATGGTTCTGGTCGAAAATCCTCCATATCCTGCGGTCCGACGAAAACGTAAGGCAGAGTGCCTATTCATGGGTGGAGCACTGCGACTGGATCCCCGCGATTCTGACGGGAAACCAGGATCCAGCCCGGATAAAAAGAGGTCGCTGTGCAGCAGGACACAAGGCTATGTGGCACGAGAAATGGGGAGGTCTTCCTTCCGACGAGTTCCTGATCTCCTTGGATCCCCTGCTCAAAGGATTGAGAGGGCGCCTGTTTCAAGAGACTTACACGGCGGATCAAGCTGCCGGCAGGCTAACCAAGGAGTGGGCCGCCGAATTGGGGCTGCGGCCCGGAATTCCCGTAGGCGTCGGTGCCATCGATGCGCATATGGGGGCCGTCGGCGGAGGAGCCAAACCCTACTCCCTGATCAAGGTGATCGGCACCTCGACCTGCGATATTCTGACGGTGCCCGCAGAGGAGATTGGGGATAGACAAATCGAAGGAATCTGCGGACAGGTGAACGGATCGGTCGTGCCGGGTTTGGTCGGCATGGAGGCGGGTCAATCGGCTTTCGGCGACGTGTTCGCCTGGTTCGGCAAACTGATCTCCTGGCCCGTCGAAAGCTTTTCCGCCAGCCGACTGACGGACGAACCGAACGGACGGAGGATGCTGTCCGAGCTTACTGAAAATCTCATTCCTGAACTCAGCCGGACGGCGGAAGAAATCCCCATCGGATCTTCGGGAGTGGTTGCGCTGGATTGGTTGAACGGCAGAAGAACCCCTTTTGCCAATCAGGAGTTGAGAGGCGCAATAGCGGGACTCAATTTGGGAAGCGACGCTCCCAAAATATTCAGGGCGTTGGTAGAGTCTACGGCTTTCGGAGCCAGAAGAATCATGGATCGATTTTCGGAGGAGGGAGTTCGGATCGGGGAGGTGATTGCTATCGGCGGTGTTGCCAAAAAGTCTCCCTTTGTGATGCAGACCCTCGCCGACGTGTTCGACTGCGAGATAAAGGTTGCCAAGGCCGAGCAAACCGTTGCGTTGGGGGCCGCTATGTTCGCCGCTGTGGTAGGGGGCGCCCACGAGACTCTGGGGGAGGCTCAGGCAGCTATGGGATGCGGTTACGAACGCGTCTACCGACCGATCGCCGAAAATGCGAAAAAATATCGGGCGCTTTACGATAAGTACAAAAGAATCGGGGACTTTATCGAAAGGGAGTTTTCCGGGGAAAATTCGCAAGAGGGCGTTCGCTCCGTAGAGGAGTGAAGGGCAGCGTTTGCCACCGCGAAACGTTTTTCTCCCTTTCGCAACAAAAAACCGACACGGAGAGAGCCATGCTCAAGGGAATTCATATTCTGCTCACCTACACCTGCAGCTTCGAGTGCGACCACTGCTTTTTGTTTTGCAGTCCGTCTGCGAAGGGCGTTTTTTCCATGGACGGTTTAAGGAGGCTGTTGAAAGAGGCAAAAAAGATAGGAACCATCAAAACGGTCTTTTTCGAAGGGGGCGAGCCGTTTCTCTATCACCCGATTCTGATAGAAGCCGTCAAAGAGAGCAATGCAAGCGGATTCGCCGTGGGAATCGTATCCAATGCCTATTGGGCGACAACGGAGGAGGACGCTAAAATCTGGCTGGACCCTTTGAAAAACCGCAACGTCTGCAGCATCGGGCTAAGCGACGATGCGTTTCATTTCGGCACGAAAGAGGAGCGACCGCCGCAGAATGCCAAAAAAGCGGCGGAAGAGTTGGGGCTGCCGGCGAGTTTCATCACGATCGAGCCGCCTTCGGCGGACAGGATTCCGCA
>CAZLTI010000301.1:0-2624 GCA_964562335.1 uncultured Pseudomonadota bacterium
GAAATTCAAGATCTGCTGTTGCAACATCCGAATATTACTCAGGTAGAATTGGGAGGGATCCGCAATCATGAGATTAGCGTGGAGGTATCCCAGGAGACCCTAAGACGCTACCGACTCACTCTTGCCCAGATCGCCAACCGGATTGCTAGTGCAGCTATCGACCTGCCGGGCGGAAGCATCAAAACCGATGGCGGTGAAATCCTGATTCGTATGAAAGAGAGTCGCGATTTTGCCGAAGAATATGCAAAACTGCCCATTGTCACCGAATCCAGCGGAGCGCGGGTCAGCCTGGGAGAGATCGCTCGCATTTCGGAAGGGTTTTCCGATTCGGATTCCTACGCCACCTATAACGGTCAAAAGGCAATTATAATAGATATTTACAGGATCGGGGATCAAAAACCGGTCGAAGTGGCGGATACGGTTAAAAAAGCGATGGGGGAATTTGAAAAACGTCTTCCGCAAGGAATAGATATCGCGTTGTTAAGCGATCGATCGGCCGTTTTTTCCCAGCGTGCCGCGTTGCTTCTGAAAAACGGATACTTGGGCCTTGCGCTGGTTTTTTTCTGCCTGGCACTGTTCCTGGAAATCCGGTTGGCGTTTTGGGTCAGCCTAGGAATCCCTATATCTATTTTCGGCTCGTTCCTGCTCCTTCCCACCGTCGACTTTTCGATCAATGTCATTTCAATGTTCGCCTACATCGTCACCTTGGGAATCGTCGTGGACGATGCCATTGTGGTGGGAGAGAACATTTACGCCAACCGCAGCACGGGAAAGAGCTATTTTGAAGCCGCCGTAGCGGGTGCCAGGGGCATGGCAATGCCGGTTACCTTTGCCGTGCTGACCAATATCGTGGCCTTTCTTCCCCTGTTTTTCGTAGAAGGTCCCATGGGGCGCATTTTTCGTCTGCTGCCAATTGTCGTTGTTACGGTATTTGCCATTTCGTTAGTAGAATGTCTGTTTATTTTGCCGAATCACCTCAGTCATCGGCGGAGATCGGAACCAAAGGGACTGTTCGGAGGCGTTCAGCGTGCTCAGCAGTGGTTTGCGGTAAAATTCATGCGGGCAGTGCACAGATTTTACAGCCCCTTGTTGAAATTCAGCCTGAAAAACCGCTATTTGGTTTTGGCAATCGGCTCTGCTCTGTTTTTGGCCACCATCGGATACGTACAAAGCGGAAGGATGGGCTTTTCGCTCTTTCCCACCGTAGAATCCGACTTTGCGTTGGCCAGCTTGGCTCTTCCGGTGGGAACGCCCTCCTGGAAAGTCGATGAAGTGCTGGATCGACTAGTGACTTCGGCCCGCAAGACGGTTGCCGAAAATGGTGGCGAGGTCCTCTCGTCGGGTATCTTGGCAGCGGTTGACGCCAATAAAATCGTCGCCAGAATTTTTCTTACTTCTCCCGATGACAGACCTATCGGAACGACGGAGGTGACAAAAATCTGGCGTCGCAACACAGGGGAGATATCCGGGCTTGACTATATCTCCTTCGAATCCGACCGTGGCGGACCCGGATCCGGTCAGCACCTGACTGTCGAACTGAGCCATAGAGAGATCGATACCCTGAATCGTGCGGCAGCGGATTTAGCCGGAAAGCTCTCCTTAATTGATCGAGTCGAAGATGTGGACGACGGTTCCGCTTCCGGCAAGCGGCAATTCGACTTTCAAATGAAGGAGGAGGGAGAACGGATGGGCTTCAGGGCGCTGACGGTTGCCCAACAAATCCGACACGCCTATTTCGGATTGGAAGCGCTCTCCATGCAAAGAGGAAGAAACGAGGTGAAGGTGATGGTAAGACTGCCGAAAAACGAACGCATCTCGGAGCACTCCTTTTTTGACTTTTTCGTTCGGGCGGACGACGGAACCGAAGCCATGCTGCGCAACGTCGTCGATGTAAAAAGAGGTCGAGCCTATACGACCATCAAGCGGAGAGCGGGGAGAAGGTCGGTGGCGGTGACGGCCAATACGACGCCAAGATCGGCGGCCAACTATATCCTGGCCAGTGCGCAGCAGGACATTCTGCCCGATTTGATCGAAAAGTATCCCGGTCTCTCCTACGAATTTCGCGGACGTCAGGCGGCCATGCGGGACAGTCTCAACAGTTTGATGACGGGATTGGGTGTTGCCCTGGTCGTGATTTACGCACTGCTGGCAATACCCTTCAGGAGTTTCGCCCAGCCTATCATCATCATGATCTCGATTCCCTTCGGGTTTATCGGGGTGGTGTTGGGACATCTTATTTTGGGGTATTCCCTGTCGGTCATGAGCCTGTTCGGGTTTGTGGCTCTTACGGGCGTGGGGGTAAACGACTCGCTGATCCTCATCAATACCGTAAATAAAAAGACAGCCGGGGGACTCTCTCCCCTACAGGCGATTCTCGAATCGGGAGTCCTTAGATTCCGGCCCATTCTCCTGACGACTTTGACCACCTTCTGCGGTTTGGCCCCGATGATTTTGGAAACCTCTCGGCAAGCGAAATTTATGATCCCAATGGCCATATCTCTGGGATTCGGTATTGTATTCGCCACCTTCGTCACGCTGCTGCTGGTCCCGAACCTGTATTTGATTTTCGAGGACATCAAGAGAGTGTTCGGATTTGCTTCCGAAGCTGAAACTCGTCATGTCGA
>CAZLTI010000302.1:0-2596 GCA_964562335.1 uncultured Pseudomonadota bacterium
AAGCGAGAGAAACGCAACGGATATTTCTAAACTGCCAAACCGGTAACGTAACGATTTCACTGACACTGGCGGGCAGTAACGGCCAGAACACAAAATGGGAGCAATCGTGCCGGAAATAGCAAGGTTTTATGGAATTGTAATAAAGTTGTTCTTCGGCGATCATCCTCCACCGCATTTTCATGCCGTGTACGGGGAAACTATCGGGTTGTTCGATATCGATACCGTTGAAATGATCGAAGGCGATCTGCCCGGCAGAGCGCAAAAGCTGGTCGTCGAATGGGCTACGATCAACAAGATCGAACTGAAAAGGATGTGGGAAACCCAAGAATTCCGCAAATTGCCGCCGTTGAGGTAGGCCATGCAATATCCAAAACTAAAGTCGGTATCGGCAGTCAACTGTTATACCCTACTGGTCGAATTCGACAATGGCGAAAAGAAAACATACGATGTCTCCCCACTGCTGGGGAAAGAGATGTTTGCTCCGTTAAAAAGTCCGGCTCTGTTTAGGGTGGCAAAAGTCGAAAAGGGCGGGTATGCGGTAGTTTGGAACAGTGAGATAGACATTAGCGAATATGAATTATGGAGTCGTGGCCAGGCTTTGCCGTAACAGGATGCTACACTTGGACGGCAACTCGACCGGGAAGACCGTCAAGCGGGAGATGCGCAACAAGTATTGGTAGGTTTTTGTCAAGGGGGCAAGCGAGAGAAACGCAACGGATATTTCTAAACTGCCAAACCGGTAACGTAACGATGCTTTTATCGAAAAATCGACATTTTTTGGTGCTTTTGGTTTTATTGACGAGTCCGGTCGTTTCCTTTGGGGAGTTACGGCCCGACTGCTTCAATGCGGAGGGAAGTTTGATGACCGACGCCCAGTCGGTGAGATTGACTGCCGCAAAGATGGGTTGGGAGGTCGGCATTGCCAGTTCGATGGCAACATCGTCGGTAATTCGGGCGAAAACGGTTCTGTATCCGAAGGGAAAAGTTACCCTTTGTCTCAAGGAAACGGAGGAGGAAGAACTGAAGTACCGAGCGCAATCCTCTTCTGCGGACTCCGGAAAAGCCAAATGGCGCTCCATCTACGCGAAAAAGAAAACGCCTTGACCGGCGAGCCGGAAAAGGGTTTCCGAAACGGAACGGAATGACGGCCGCAACGGCAGCCGTCATATCCACAATGCGGCGGTCGGATGGTTTTGATTAGCCTTTGGAGCCGAGTCTCAATCCGCCGCTGATGAAATAGACCTCGCCGGACAGCGCCTCGTTGCGGAACAGTTCGCAGGCCAGGGAGCTGACTTCGTCCGGTTCGATAAGCCGTCCGATAGGGATGCCAGCCTGAATTTTTTCCAGCGCCTTTTGATTCATCCCCTTAACCAGATCCGTCGCCACGTATCCCGGAGCGATCGCTACGCAGCGTATCCTTCCGCTCAGACCGCGTCTCATGAACTCGCCGGTAACCACCTTCGGCATGACGGACATGGCGGCCTTGGTGGAGGAATAGTTTATCTGTCCGGCAGTGCCGAGAGAACCGGTGGAGGAGATCAGACAGATCAGTCCTTTGTCGCCGTTGTTGATCATCCGCTCCGAACATTCCCGAATCGTCAGAAAAACGCCCGTCAAATTGATGTCGATAACCGACTGAAACTGCTCCAGGCCCATTTTGCGGGTCACCTTGCCCGTTTCCCGATCGGGCGAAACCATCATTCCGCCCTTGATGATTCCTGCGCTCGGAACCACGAGATTGATTCCGCCGAAGCTCTCCACGGCCCTGTCGGCCAGTTTCGCGCAGTCCTCCTCCTTCGTCACGTCGCATTTGACGGTGGTAACCTCCGCTCCCATCGATTTCAACTCTTCCGCCGCCTCCTGCATCTGTTCCTCCAGGATATCTCCGATAACGACCTTCCCGCCCTGTTCGACCCATCTTTTGGCAATCGCAAAGCCGATTCCTCTTGCGCCTCCGGTGATCACGGCTACCGAATCTTTTATTTCAAGCATTTTCACTCCTTTTTTGTTTTCGTTCTCGGACACGGTTTTCCGCAGTCCGGAAACGGAAAATTGACAGCCCAGAACAAATGGGGCTGTTGTGGAATTTTAGGAACCTGCGGAATATATCGGGGGAGCTTTTCCCCATAGGCATTTTTATTCAAAAACAGGATTTGAAGAGTTTGAAGTCGCCGTTACATATTGCGGTCGAAAAAGACCTTGATAAGGTTTCAGGTTTTCTGCCGTTTTGTTGTATCTCTCGAACAGTTCCATAACATCCTTTGTCCCAGGTCGATTGGCCAGTTCTTCAAAAAGCTCTTCTCCATCTTTTGCGTTTTTGGTGTTAAGCGCGCCCATGTTTCCTCTTAAACGGTATCGTTGTCTTACAGCAGTAATTCGGTTGCGAGGGCGGATGCTCTTGGGTCGGCATGCCCGTTATGAAACTGCGTATTTGGGCTTAGACATACGCAGGCCAAGAGCGTTATCGCTCATGTGACCGATAATAGTAGCTGTGCCCAGATATGCCGTCAACCGCAAAGCTCTTTATGGCCTATTATTGACGAAGTGGTAAAAAGTCCCAGAACCGTCATTCCCGCGAAGGCGGGAATCTATAGTT
>CAZLTI010000303.1:0-2550 GCA_964562335.1 uncultured Pseudomonadota bacterium
TGGCGGTTGGCGGCAGTCTGCTCTGTTGCGACGGGGGCAGTCTCGTCAAAAGGTATTGGGAGATCCTCGGAAAATCAAGAGACAAAAAAGGCCGTCGTTGCCTGCTGCACTGAAACTCTTTGCGTATAACGGTTGAAAAGTGGCATTCTCTCGAGCAAAATGGAAGCCGATCTTCTTTTTCGACTGCGATGCTGAGTTTTGCGGTTTTGTCGATTGTTTGCCGTTTGCTGCTTATGGAAATCGACCTTCTCGATGCGTTAGTCCGCGCTCTGCCTAAAGTTCCCGGAATACGGGGAAGAAGCGACTATTTCAATTCGGCCGTGCTGATACCGCTGGTTTCGGTCGGCACACGGTTCCATCTGCTGTTTCAAAAAAGGGCGGCGAATATCCGTCAGCCGGGCGAAATCTGCTTTCCCGGCGGAAAGTTCGACCCGGCGTTGGATGCCGACTGCCAAGAGACCGCCGTTCGCGAAACCGTGGAGGAGTTGGGCATCGATCGGGATTCGATCGAAGTGAAGGGGCGACTGGATACCATGATGGCACCGATGGGAACGATCGTCGAACCGTTTCTGGCCGTTTTGAAAATTGCGGACCTGAAGCGGCTGAAACCCGATCCTGCCGAGGTCGAACATGTTTTGACGGTCCCCGTCTCCTTTTTCCTGGAAAACGAGCCGGAAAGATATCGGGTGCGGGTGGAGATTCAACCCTCCTACAGGGATGGAGAGGGTCGGCAGCATGTTCTGTTGCCCGCAAAGGAGCTGCAACTGCCCGAACGGTATAGTCGGCCCTGGGGCGGCAGGCTGGCGAGAGTGCTTGTCTATCGCAATCTTGAAGAGTGCATCTGGGGCATGACGGCGGAAATTGTCCACGAACTGGTAAAATGCGTAGAGCGCTCCCGGTAGCGTCCATACGTACCGGCGTTCTTCGCTTCCTTTCGAACGGTAGGAAAAATCGCATGTATTATTTCGACAACGCGGCTACGACCAGGCCATACCCGGAAGTAATCGGGAGGGTAAACGACTGTCTGACGGCCGATTTCGGCAATCCTTCCAGCGTTCATTCCGTCGGAATCCGTGCCGGTAGAGTTGTAGCGGAAGCCAGGGAGACCTTGGCAAAGCTGTTCGGCGTACCGTTGGCGGGAATCGTTTTCTGCGGAAGCGGTACGGAAGCGGACAATTTGGCGATCAAGGGCGTGCTGCAAAAACGCAACGGCGTTTTCGCGGGAGAAATGATCACCGGCAGATCAGAGCATCCGGCCATTCTCAATACGGCGGCATGGTTGGAGGAGTGCGGCGTCGGAGTCAAATATGTACCGCTCGATCCCCGCACCGGCAGGGTGGACCTGCAGAAGCTGAAGGAGTTGGTGACGGATCGGACGAGATTGGTTTCCATCCAGCATGTCAATAGCGAAACGGGAGCGATACAGGACCTCGCAGCCATTTCCCGCATCGTAAAAGCGCTGGATCGAAACATTCCGATACATTCCGACGGCGTTCAAGCCTTCACTAAAATTCCCGTCGACCTGAAGAGGCTCGGGGTGGATATGTACTCCGTCAGCGGACATAAATTCGGCGGTATCAAGGGAACCGGAGCCTTGGTCTTGGGGTCCGACGTGAAGCTGCAAACCCTGCTGCATGGGGGCGGTCAGGAGTCCGGCTTTCGTTCCGGGACGGAAAACGTCGCCGGTATTGCGGCGCTGAGCCTGGCGGCGAAGATATCGTGCGCAAATCGGGTCGAAAACTACGCAAAAGTGCAAAATTTCTCCGATTGGTTCAAAATGCGGCTAAAGAGGAAAATTCCCGACATCGGAATCTACGAGGCGTGCGAAAGGATTCCCCACATATTGAGCGTCTCGATACCATCCCTGCCGGGGGAGGTGCTGATGCGCCATCTGGCCGAAGAGCGGATATACGTCGGCACCGGCAGCGCCTGTCACGCATCCTCCAAGAGCCTCTCGGCCGCGTTGTTGGAGCTGAACTTCGCCCCCCGGCGAATCCGCGAAACGATCCGCATTTCCATGACTGCCGCAGAGCTGCCCGAAAACCGGGAGGAGTTTCTCGAAAAGTTTCTCGGTTCCGTCGAGACTTTGCTGAAACTGGTATGAGACAAATGGTCTAGGCTGTGTCCGGCAAATCACTGCCGGACAATTCCCGCAACGAATCCAAACGCTAATTTTCTGCGGTAGGCGTTTTTGTCCTTTTTTATTGAAAGACCGTCGGCGAAGTGTTGCAATAAGCCTATGAAAGCATGTTCTATCCGTTTTTTAAATTGTAACAGTAAAGACAGGTTGGTATGACCGATCGAGAATATAGGGAGCTGCTGGCGGAGCTGGCGCGAAAGGAGGCGGAATCCCGAGCGGAAATAGACCGCCAATTGAAAGAGCTGCGGGCTTCCCAGGCCGAAACCGGTGTGCAAATAAAGGGGCTGCGGACTTCCCAGAAAGAGACGGACAAACAATTAAAAGAGACCGGCGAAAAGATCAAAGAGCTGCGAGCCTCCCAGGCCGAAACCGGTGAGCAGATAAAAGAGCTGCGGGCTTCCCAGAAAGAG
>CAZLTI010000304.1:0-2514 GCA_964562335.1 uncultured Pseudomonadota bacterium
ATTCCCGCACTGAATTTGCGATACTTTGAGCAAAGAACGGGAATGACGGTTCTGGGACTTTTTGCCGCTTCGTCAATGGTATGGACCGGAAATCGGATCGATATACGGAAAGGAGATGAAAGAAATGTTGTCTGCCCTGTTGAAAAAGAGGCCGGTTGTGCTCGATGGAGCCTGGGGAACCCAACTACAATCCAGAGGCCTTCCTGCCGGAGCCTGCCCCGACGAGTGGAACCTGAGCCACCCCGAAAAGGTGAAAGGGGTAGCGAGGGAGTATATAGAAGCGGGGAGCCGAATTATCGGCACCAACACCTTTGGGGCCAATAGCGTCTGCCTGGAGAAGAGCAATTTGGCGGATCGGGCCAGGGAGATCAATCTCGCCGGCATCGCCATTTCAAAGCGGGCGGCCGGGGAAAGGGCTTTGGTGTTCGCATCCATGGGACCTACCGGTAAAAGCCTTTTGATGAAGGAGATCGATCCGGAGAGGGTTGCCCGAAGTTTTCGGGAGCAGGCCGAAGCTTTGGCGTCCGGCGGAGCGGACGGTTTGGTCGTGGAGACGATGATGGATCTGCAGGAGGCGGAGCTGGCAGTTCAAGCGGCCAAAAGCACCGGCTTGCCGGTGGTCGCCTGTATGACGTATGGAGCCGGGAAGGACAAAGACCGCACCTTGATGGGCGTTAGCATCGCGCAGGCGGTCGAGCGTTTCGTCGCATTGGGTGTAGATATCGTCGGCAGCAACTGCGGCCAGGGCTTGGAGGGAATGCTGCGGACATGCAAAGTGCTAAAGGAGCAGACGGACCTGCCGATATGGATCGAGGCCAATGCGGGAATTCCCCGATACAAGGAGGGAAAGACCGTCTACGATACCGATGCGGAACGGTTTGCCGAACTTGCGCAAAAGGTGGTTGAGGCCGGAGCCGACCTCATCGGCGGATGTTGCGGAACAGACCCGGAGTATATCCGGCTGATCGCCGAAAGGTACGATAGATAGGGGGAACATGATACCTCCCAGACAAGGCTGTGAATGACACATAATCGGTCAGGAGGTTGTCGAATTCGAGAATAGGCAGATAAAAGGAGTATTCAGCCGACTATATTTCAGCCTGTTGAAATTTCGTCTTGACTATATTTCAATTTGCTGAAAAATGGTCGATATGAAACGGCGGACATACTATTCGCAGGTTTGGGACGAACTGTCGTCGGACAAATCAATGATATTCGTCAGCGGCCCCCGCCAAGCGGGAAAGACCACGTTGGCGAAGCAAATCGCCCGTAATTGCGCCAATACCGTCTATTTCAACTGGGATATCGCTTCGCATCGAGTTCGTTTTTTCGACAATCCCGATTTCTTCAAAGAGGTGGAAAGAAAGGATTCGAGCAGACCCTTCATTGTTTTCGACGAAATTCATCAATACAAGGACTGGAAAAACTATTTGAAGGGGGTGGCCGACGACTGCCGCGATCAATACCGATTTCTGGTATCGGGCAGCGGACGTTTGGACACCTTCCAAAAAGGCGGCGATTCGTTAGCCGGCCGATACAGCCAGTTTCACCTCTGGCCGTTCACCTATGCGGAGCTGGAGGGACAAGGGACGACGATCGACGATTTCCTGAAAAACCCGATTGCCGTCTGGAATCGATTTTCGACGGGTTCGGAAGATACTTGGAAAAATTTGGAGCGATTTAGCGGTTTCCCCGAACCTTTCCTGGCCGGGAGAAGAATCGGCTATCAAAGATGGACGAATATCTATTCGAAGCAGCTTATTCGAGAGGATATCCGCAATTTTTCCGCGTTGCAGTCTGTTGCCGATGTCGAAACCCTCTATATGCTGCTGCCGGGAAAGGTCGGAAATCCCTTGTCGATTCCCTCTCTCGCCAACGATTTGAAGGTCTCGTACAATTCGATCCGAAACTGGTTGCGGCTATTCGAGACTTTCTATCTGTCGTTTGCACTTTCGCCGTGGACGGACAAAATCTCCCGCTCGATCCGAAAAGAGCGGAAACTCTATATTTGGGATACGCCCAGAATCGAAGACGCCGCCGCTCGGTTCGAAAATATGGTGGCACTGGAGCTGTATCGGGCCGTCACTTTATGGAACGACATAGGATATGGCGAATTTGCGCTCCACTATATTAAAAACAAAGAACGGCAGGAGGTAGATTTTTTGATTGCGAATCGCCGAAAGCCGTTTTTGCTGATCGAGGCCAAAATCAATAGCGATAAACCCTCCCCGACACTTCTGAAATTTCAATCCAAATTGCATATTCCCACAGTCCAACTGACCGCTACCGGCGACCGCTACCGGCTGATACCCAATGGGAACGAGACGGCTTTGGTCGTGTCCGCTCCGCGATGGTTCGCGCATGTGCCTTGATATTGTTTGATCAAAATTTCGTAAATTTGAACAGGCGATTTCATGACCAACCCAAGGAAAACTATCCCCCGGCCGGATTGGACATAAAATCTTCAAACGAAATGCCAAAGGGCAGGTCGCCTTCCTAAAATCCAAACTGGAC
>CAZLTI010000305.1:0-2486 GCA_964562335.1 uncultured Pseudomonadota bacterium
GTGAATTCGCTTTGCCAATCTCCAGTCAAGAGGACAGTTATGGCTATAGAACGATTTCCCTCCCCACCTACCTCCCAAATTATTGCAGGCCATGTAGACAAACATTATGAACGGGTAACAAAGGATTGGGGAGGGCGCAATATCTTTCTCGGCAGGATGCCAAAGAGGGACAATATTCTGATGGTCAGCAACGACTACCTCTCCCTGACAAACCATCGTAGGGTCGTAGATGCGCAAATAGAGGAGTTGCAACGAATCGGCAACGGCATGATGATGTCGGGAGTTCTGATTCAGCAGGAATCCTCCCCCAACCGGGTCCTGGAGAGAGAACTAGCGGATTTTCTGCATGCCGAGGATTGTATCGTCTGCCAATCCGGTTATGCGGCCAATACGGGTCTGATACAGTCCTTGGCTAACGGAAAAACGCCTGTCTATATCGATAGCCTTGCCCATATGTCCTTTCTGGAAGGGGTCCGCAGCGCCCAGGCCTCCGTTATCCCCTTCCGCCACAACAAGATGGACAGTCTGGAAAGAAAAGCGGCGGCGCATGGCCCTGGTATCATTTTGGTCGATTCGGTTTTCAGTACGATCGGCACGGTTTGTCCTTTGCAATCCGTTGCGGCCATTGCCGAACGGTTCGGCTGCCTATTGGTTGTCGACGAGTCCCATTCGTTGGGGACCCACGGGCCAATGGGGCGGGGTCTGGTCGTCGAGGAAAAGTTGACGGGAAAAGTGCACTTCCGAACGGCAAGTCTGGCCAAGGCCTTCTGCGGCCGTGGCGGCATTATCGTTGGGAACGCCCGCGAAATCGACTTCATTCGCTTCAAGGCGCATCCCTTTATCTTCAGCTCCGCCGTGCTTCCCCACGAAGTGGCCGGCTTTCGGGCCATACTGACATTGATCTCGGAGGATTCCGCCGGAAGAAAAAGACTAAAGCACAATGCCCGCTATCTGCGGGAGCAGCTGACAAATCTCGGCTACAATCTAAACGGCAGCCGATCCCAGATTATAGCCCTGGAATCCGGAACGGAATTGCGCACCATGCAAACGAGAGACGTTCTGGAGCGGCAGGGAATTTTCGGGGCTGTGTTTGCCCCTCCGGCTACTACAAAGAAGCGCTCTTTGATCCGATTCGCCGTACACCGCTCTTTAAGCCAGGCGGATCTGGAGCGGATTGTAGCGGTCTGCGACCGGATGAAACAGGAGGTCGGCATGGAGCAGTGGCCATCCACCCGCAGGATTCGATAATCAACCGACTACAGGATCGGAACCGAATCGTTCGGCGTCGATTCTGTCCAGATAGTTATTAAAAGGAAACACATTGGACGTGACGGGATCTCTCAAGTTCAGATCCTCCGCATCCAATACACTGTAATAGTAGGTGACGTTACCGCTAAACGCCTCGACGGGGTGTAGATATCGCCCCCAATCTTCGCGGCCCCTTTCATAGAGTATATTCGTTTCGCTCGGGAAAAAGGGCATCCATCTTCTGCTTTCCATACGATGGACCAACTCTTCGGGAGCTCCCAAATCCCTGGTTGCGTCTATATAATCGGGGACATCCTGTTCCGTGTGTATCGCTAGAAACCGCATTTTTCCCGCTGCATCGATCAGGTAAAATCCCAGGGGATTGCGGCGCAAATAGTATTCCACACAATTTTTTCCCCCATAAAGATCCAGAAAAAAATCGATAAAATAGGGATCGCACAGAAAACCGTAGGGATCTTGGTAGAGACTGCCGCGGGCCATGGCGGTCAGATCGTAAAAAAACTCCTGCTGTAGGCGGCTCACCTCCCTTTTGAGCGTCTGTTCCAAGTCGCTTCGGTTTTTGAACAGAAAGCAATTAATGATCCCCTCGTTGAAGGCTGCCACCGCCGTTTTTTCGTCGGCCTTCCCCGTCAGCAGGATGATCTTAAACGGGCCTTCGCTCAGGTGTCGACTCAATTCAACTCCGTCCATCCCATCCATTGCATAGTCCACGATGACAACCGAAACCCGCTCGAAGCGGATCGGACGATCAATCTCCATCACAAACTTCGAGAACCTGCCGCGCAATAGACTTTCGTTCAGGTCGCAATCGAAATTATCCCTGTCCAGCTCGACAAATCTTTCCCATGGCGGCTGGTTCCGCATCTGCGGCTCCAACTGCTTCAAAAGTTTGAATGGCGACGAGTACAGGCGGTAGGGAACGTCATGTGCCAGATTCATGGCCGCATTGTGCAGATACTCCTTGTTGTCGTCCACCCAATAGACCGTCGTAGGATGGCGGCAGGGAATCAGCGATGCTTTATTCATGGCTCTTCTCCTGGGGAAAGGTTAGAATGAACTCGGTATAAAACCCAAACTTGGACCGGCAGGTTATGCTGCCTTTTAAACTGCTCATAACGGCCTTGCAAAAATAGAGGCCGATCCCGTTCCCGCTACTCTCGGTCGTAAAGAACTGGTCGAAAACGCGCCTTCTCACTGCCGGAGAAATTCCGGGGCCG
>CAZLTI010000306.1:0-2467 GCA_964562335.1 uncultured Pseudomonadota bacterium
CGCCGCCGCCAACGCCGCCAACGCCGCCAACGCCGCCGCCGAAACAGTTGGAAGAAAAAAGAGAGCGGAGATCGAAACTTTTCTACTCGATATCTTGCAAAACCGCCATCGGGAGGGAGCGGCGAAGATTTCGGTACGATGGTATGGAGAGCTTTGGCGAAATTTCGAGCGGGCTTTGCAGGGGGAGGATTGCGCCTATTGGGGAACGGTATATGGCAAGATTATCGACAGCGGCCTGACGGCGGATATCGATTCGCTCAAGAGGCGACTGGATGTGCCGGAGGAGATTCGGAATTCGGGAGCGGCATCCGTTGCCAACTATCTGGAGGCGCTAGAGAAGGGGGCCAGTCGTTTGAATGAAGCGCGCATTCTGGTGTTGGGGGAAAAGGGAGCGGGAAAGACCTGTCTGGCCAGGAGACTGGTCGACCCAAAAGCGGACATGACCACTCCGAAGGACAGCACTGCCGGCGTGGATACCTTGATATGGGATTTGCAACGGGAAAATATGAAAGCGCGCATATGGGATTTTGCGGGCCATACCGTCACCCACGCCGTGCACCGGTTTTTTCTCTCGAAACACTGCCTCTACATCATCGTGTATGACGGGCGCTCCGAAAAACGCAACCGACTGGAGTATTGGCTCAACCATATGAAAAATTATGGCAGCGGGTCAGAGGCGATAATCCTTGTCAATCGGTTTGACGAACACGAGGTGGAGCTGCCCATCAACACATTGAAAGAGCGCTATTCGATCAAAGGGTTACGTTCCTTTTCCATAGACAGCGAAACAAAGGAGTTGATTTCCTTTCGGCAAGAGGTGGCCGATTATATTCTGGCCAATCCCTCCTGGAGAGGGGAGGAGGTGCCCAGTAGCCACTATAGGGTGAAGAAAGAGCTGGAAACCCTGTTTTCCGAAAGGAAAACAGGCGAAGGAGGCGAATTTATCACCAAAGAAAAATTCGACGGGATTGCCAAAGAGGTAGACGATACCGAAAGGCTGCTGAACGACCTGCACCATTTGGGCATCAGCCTATGGTATGAAAACATGGAGGAGTTCAATACCCTGGTCCTGAACCCCGAATGGATCAGTCACGGCATCTACGCACTGATTAACTGGGCAAGCGACAATAAAAGGTATCGATTGAACAAAGAGGATTTCTCCCAGGTGTTCCGCGAAGAGTTGGGCCGTTTCCCCGCAGACAAACATCCCTTTTTGTTTCGGCTGATGATTCACTACCAGTTGGCCTACGAAACGATAGCGGGGGAGGAGCTGATCATTCCGCACCTGCTGCCCGTCGATCGCCCGGAAAAACTGCCTGAGTTTCCGGTGGGGGAGAGTTTGATGGCGCAATACCGATCGGAACAGGATCTGCCGCCCGATACCATCTCCCGATTTATCGTCCGACACCATCGGGAGATTCGAAAGGAAAATGGCAGCGATGTCGTGTGGCGCTACGGCGTGCTGCTGGAGGACGGAAAGGGGAGCGAAGCGTTGGTAAGGGAGATAGACCGCATCATCGTTTTGTCCGTTAAAGGGGTCGAGAAAACGGAATATATAAGCAGACTCAGATCGACATTGAACGAAATTTTCCGCAGCTACAAAAGTGAAAGGCCCGATCTGCTCTATAGCGTACTGGAGTTCGGCAAGATCCCCAGCCGCAGCGATTTGCTGGAACCCCTGTGGCTGCTGGATCGAAAAATCCACAATTACGGAACGGACGGTGTTCCCTACTATGACGACCTTACCCGTACCCATATTCATCTGGGGAATACCATCAATTTATATGACATCCGTGCCGAAAATCTAATCGGTCACGGGAGAGATATTCGATCAACCAAAACCGTCATCCATATTCGCGACTGCAACATCCATTTGCAGGGCAGCCTGAACGAGTTGGCTTTACTGTTGAAGGAGAACGACAATCCAATGGATGCGAAAGGGTTGGAAAATGCCGCCAAGGCACTCCAGGAGGTGGAACAGTGTCGGGGAGACGAGATCAAGAGAAGAGGGGTTCTCAATAGAATTAAGCGGTTTTTGGGCGAGGTCACGGATGAAAACGCATCGCTGCACAAAACCGTCAAAGCGATAAAAGACGGCGTGGGCATAGCCCAAGAGATCGCCAAAGGATACAACGAAATCGCCCAGTGGGTCGGCCTGCCGCAGGTGCCAAAGCCGTTTTTGAAAAAATGAATCGAGAAAGGGGGAAAACCGAAGCGCCTGTCCTCCGTCTGCTCTTGTCCCCTTCGGAAGTTTATGGGGTCGGACCATGTTAATTAACTGTAAATATTTGATAATAACACAGAATTTCAACAAATATTTATCTTAAACTCACGTTTTATACCAATAAATAGATATTTTAGAAAAATTCATATGTTTGATGAACCGGTAAAAAGTTGAAAATTGCGCAAATCGTCATTCCCGCGAAGGCGGGAATCTAATAAAACCAGTTGACTACAGATTCCCGCC
>CAZLTI010000307.1:0-2461 GCA_964562335.1 uncultured Pseudomonadota bacterium
CCAAAGGAAACCCTTTTCCTCCGAGCGGATCGCCAACAGGGGGAAAACCGTCAGGGCCATACGCAGGGCAAAGGCGGCGGAGAGCCGAGGATTATCGATTTCCTCCAGGCGTGTTTGAACCTTTTTTCTAAATGTATCGATATCAATGCCGGACATAAAACCAATCTCCGTCCAAAGGTTGATATTTCCCGATATCCCAATAAACCCGTCTATCCGAACCGCATTGGAAGCATTCTATAGTTATCGCTCACCGACGTTCGGGATCGCGGTTTCGTTGGCCGATCTAAAGAAAATCGGCCATATATTGATAACCCGGCGTTAAATAGCCGCTCTTCAATATCATTGCCCTTTTGATCTCGTCCGCGACGGGAATATCTTGCAACTCCTCCCTGAAATCGACGGAAGCTATTCCGTCTACATACTCTCTTAGCTGATGGGAAAAGGAGCTGGAAGCCTCCCTCGGCAGCTCGCAGGGCAGGTTGTCGACAGCCATCACCGTGATACCGGATTTGCCGATTCCCGTTTCGTATGCCCCCTTTTGCGGAAGATAGGTATAGCAGGCATTGTTCGGTTTGGTGGCCTTTTGGGTAATCTCGACCGATCCTTCGATATCGCAGCTAATGTCGCCGATGATCTGCAACTTTTGTCCGTTCCCTTTTGCAGACGGAACCCTCAAATCCTGGCGGGTAACGATTCGCGGATACTGCGGCGTCCAGTAGATGCAGTTCACCAGAATGGTCAGCTCCGCTAAATATTCGCCAAATTGGGAGCGGTAGCGGTCCGGATTGGCGTAATACTCCTCCAGCGCGAAACCTCCGTCCAAGCGGACGACCATATCCCTCTCTTCAAACACCGTTTTGTATAGATGGCGGCTGTCCAGTTCGCTTCGATGCAGCCCCTTTCGCAACCGGTCGGGCGGCAGCTCTTTTACGGGCAGCAGATCGAGCATCTCCTGGGCTCCCTGAGAAACCTTCCCATATCCGGCAAAACCGACCGTCAGGGGATGCAGCCCCGGCGGTATGCCGTTTTGAGATATTGCCCGGCCAATCTCCCGCATGCTCTCCTTGGCGTGGTTCAGAGAGCTATAGCAGTAGGCGGGCCGTATCCTTTCGAACGGTGTGGAATATCCCCGAAGTTCCATCTTTCGACCGTAGGCATGGAGCGTTTCGATCATCCCGGCCAAACCGGCATATCTGCCGAAGGCGATCAACCGAACGTTTTGGCCGTCGCAAATGCATTCGTAGTCTATCAAATTGCATCGGAGAGCCATCAGCCGCTTCAGCATGGCCATATTGCGAGGCTGCCCCTTGATGGTATGAGAAAAGAACAGGTAGGTTTTCCCCCTTTGCAGCAGTTCGGGCGGAATCTCCTTTATTGCAAATATCACCTCCGTTTCGTCTAGGTTCTCGTCAATCCGCGCTCCCGCAGACCTGTACTCGTCGTCCGAAAAAATCCTGATGGCGGAGGGCTGCACGATCGTCTCGATGCCGTACCTCTCCTTGAGCTGCCGAATATCGTCCGGAACCAAAGGCGCTCTTCGCTCCCATTCGTTTTTGTCTTCCCTTCGTATGCCGATCGTTTTCATCGTTTCGTCCAAATCCGGTGGATTTCCGAGCGAAACGGTTCACGTCAACTCTTTTCGATTTTTACCGTTTTATCCGCAAATCGGAACCCGAACGTCTCCATCTCCTCCAGCACCGGCCGGTAGATCTCCTGCGATAGGGGACGCCGGACGCCTTTGGCCCCGATCTTCCCCTCCAGTATCAGCCTCGATGCGATCGCAGCGGGAATCGAAACGGCCTTGGACATGGCCGTATCTCCATTGGGCTCCCCTTTGGCTACCAAGGTGGCGCTTCTTTTTTCTTTGCGATCGGGAAAGGCCACCGTTATATCGCCGTAGAGAATCACCATATCCCTCTCGAACGGGGCGTAGGACATCTTCCCCGTCATCAATTCGACAAGCAGGTCTCCGTTCGTTCCTTCGGCGGTCTCTATCCTTTTGTCGCTGAAGAGTCCCAACCATTGCAGCCTTTTCATCTGATCCGAGTTCGACGCGATATTCAAAAAGCGGGCGGTCTTTTCGAGAATACCTGCCGTATCCGGCTCCCCGATGAGAGTCGCCATAAACTGAGCGCAGGTCTGGCTGCGGAAACTCCTTTTCCGGGCGACGTCAAGCAGCTGCAGGTCCGCCACGCTCCGCATGGTGTTGCACCAACCGATATAGCGCAGGATACCCCGGAAGAGCGAAACCTCCCTGCCGAGTTCCAAGCAGTCGAGATAGACCGTGCTGTCGCGGTTGGGATAGGTTTCGAAGGAACCCACTCCATCCAGATCGACCAGCCAGTGGTGATCGAACAGCTCTCTGGCTGGCACCTCCACTTTTCGGCCCTCGACAAGATAGGCGGCGGGAGTTTGGGCCGCCAGAACCAACCCGATGGGACTCCAGGAAAACTTGTAGCCG
>CAZLTI010000308.1:0-2450 GCA_964562335.1 uncultured Pseudomonadota bacterium
TTCGTATATCCCTCCGCCCATTCGAAGTTGTCCAGTAGGCTCCAGGCAAAGTAGCCCCGTATGTCGACCCCGCTTTCCATCGTGCGGTGAACCGCATCGAGATGGTCTTGGAAGTATGCGATGCGCTTCGTATCGTCGACTCTGTCTGCGACCGGAACATCCTCGAACGCTGCGCCGTTCTCCGTAATATATATGGGCGGCAGGCGATAGATAGCGTGGAGCTGCTTCAGCAGGCGCGTCAGCGCATCGGGGTAGATATCCCATCCCATAGCCGTCTTTTTCGCTTCGGCAGGCGGCGCGGTTTTGTAGTAGGGTTTCGGTCCGGCGGGTTCGGCGCTCACGATGGATCTCGTATAGTAGTTGACGCCCAAATAGTCGATAGGGACGCCGATGCTCTCCATATCTCCGGGTAGGATCAGCGGGGCCTCTTGCCTATAGGCATGCAGAACAGTCCGGGGGTAGCTCCTCTCCATCAGGGGCTGCAAAAACCAGTGCCCGGTTTCGGCATCCGACAGCTCCGCAGCCAGGGAGTCGGCATGCGACGACGTAAACGGATAGGCTGGCGTGAAGTTGAGAACGATTCCATGCTTTGCGCCTGGAGCGTTTTCTTTCAAAACGGGCATCGCCAGACCGTGCGCCAGCAGCAGATGGTGGGAAGCCTGAAAGGCCATCCGCCTGTCCTTGTAGCCGGGTGCGTGAATGCCGAGATCGTATCCCAAAAAGGCACTGCACCAGGGTTCGTTGAGGGTCGCATACGCTTCGATGTCGTTTCCGAAAGTGCGGCTCACCACATCGGCATATTCGGCAAAGGCATAGGCAACCTCGCGGTTGAGCCAGCCTCCTCGGTCGGCCCAATACTGGGGGAGATCCCAATGATAGAGAGTGACGAAGGGTTTGATTCCCCTTTGGCGCAGCGTTTCGACGATTCTCTTGTAAAAGTCCAGACCGGCTTGGTTGACGGTTCCTTTCGTATCGCCGACGATGCGCGGCCAGGAGAGGGAAAAGCGATAGGCGTCGAAATTGAGTCCGGCAATAAGTTCGATGTCCCTCTGCCACAAACGGTAGTGATCGCAGGCCGTTTTTCCCGTACTGCCATCTTTGATCGCCCCTGCCCTGTCGCAGAACCTGTCCCAAATGGAGGGGCAGCGTCCATCCTCTTCCGCGCCCCCTTCTATCTGAAAGGAGGCGGTAGCCGCGCCGAAGAGAAAATCCCTTGCCATCAGCGGAGAATTGTCCGGCAGTTTTAGTTTCATATTGGCTCTCTGCTATCTGATTTTTGTTGTATGCACTCCGGTGGGAGGCGGCGATTTTGTCTTGCCATCACTTCTTTTTTTTGCAAATCTGACAGACAGTTTCGCTATAGCTGGAAAGATAGATACTTATAAGGAGATTATTTATGAAAACGGTGCAATATTTGGCGGTTGTTTTTGTTTTATTGTTGTTTGTTTTGGGATGCAATGACAGCGATGACAGCTCCTCAAACGATACACCAAAAAATAACACCGGCTTCCAGTTATGCGCTGGAAGCGCAAATGCATACAGCGACCCAACTGGCGATGTCATCTTTGATTTTATCGACATGAAGAATATGACGGTGTTCGTTGGGGATGACTGCATCGGCGGAAAGATCATACTGCTGAATCTGCCTTCACAACTGACCTTCAATCATACCGCTCTTGACGATAACCGTTTCGAGTACGATTGGAGCATTACTTTCGATTTGGATGGAAACAGTGATCATTCTGGAGGAGATATCCGACTGAGCCTCTACCATACAAAAGTTGCCGGATCTCAAGAGGAGGAAAAAAGCATCCTCTCGGCGACTAAAAAGGGGGTATTCGAATGGATAGATTCCACGGATAGAGAGCTCAAAGCGACATTTGAAGCCGATGTTTCGGGAGACACGATTCGGTACTACGTCAAAAAATCGGCTTACGATAAATTGTCGAATATTTCCAATTCGACGAAAGTGCTTTTCGAAACCACTCACAGCAACGGAACAGCGGGCGGGAAAGACAGTTCTCCCTAACAGTTTCTGTTTGAAGCCATTTCCAGGCAGAGAATTGGACTTGCAAAAAACGACCGAATGTTCCGCTGGAGGTCACTTGGTCGGAAGAGTGTGTCAACTGACCCTTTCCATGCGGACGGATTCCGCTACGCCATCTGTTTTTCCACGAGTTCGGCGATATCCAGAGCTTTGACCTGCTCCTCTTTTCCCATCTCCTTCAAGCCGTCCTCGATCATGGTGAGGCAGAAGGGGCAGGCCACGGCAACGTCGGAGACGTTTTTGCCGACGATCTCCTCCGACCGTTCCAGATAGATTCTCTTGCCGATGGTCTCCTCCATCCACATTCTTCCTCCGCCGGCGCCGCAGCAGAAGCTCTCCCTGCGGTTGCGGTCCAGTTCTCTTAGAGCGTTCTCGGAGAGGGAGTGCAGTATGGATCTCGGCT
>CAZLTI010000309.1:0-2435 GCA_964562335.1 uncultured Pseudomonadota bacterium
GGCTATGTACGTGAAAGATCCCAACCGGATCGAAACCGGCAGCATGGAAATTATCGAAAGGGAGATGCGTCCCCACTCTTTCGGCGATTTCGAACTGCAGGTGGTGAAACGGATGATCCATTCGACCGGCGATTTCGACTATCAGGATATCGTCCGTTTCGTCCGCAATCCGCTGGATGCGGGCGCTCGGGCATTGAAGGCAGGATGCCGAATTGTCACCGACACGACGATGGCATATGCCGGAATCAACAAACGCATCCTGAAAAAGGCCCGCTGCTCCATCGACAACTATGTTGCCCACGAAGAGGTTTTCCGGTTGGCCGAAAAAAACGGAACCACTCGCTCCATCGCGGCGGTCGAATTCGCGGCGAGGCAGGATGTGGGAATATTCGTCGTCGGCAACGCACCGACCGCCCTCTTTCGTTTGGGAGAGCTGATACTGGAAAAACGAATCGCGCCGCAATTGATCGTCGGGGTTCCCGTAGGTTTTGTCGGCGCAGCCGAATCCAAAGTGTACATTCGCAGTTTGGATGTCCCCTCAATCACTACGGTAGGAAGAAAAGGGGGAAGCAACGTAGCGGCAGCCATCCTGAATGCAATACTCTACTCGGCGGTCGGAAGGGATGGTTGACGCCTATGGAGCCTTCAATCAACGGCAGAACATCGAACGTTTCGGGAGTTCCCTACATATACAAAAGGGGGAAAAAACTGAAATGCGGCTATACGACCGGAAGTTGTGCCGCAGGAGCCGCAAAAGCGGCGGCTCTCATGCTGCTTGGCCAAAAGCCCCTGTCTTGTGTCCATCTCGATACGCCCGCCGGAATCCCGCTGCGGCTGGAGGTGCGAAATCCGAATATTTCCCCCCGCGAAGCCTCCTGTTGCATTGTGAAGGATGCCGGGGACGATGCGGACGTCACGCACGGCCTGTCGGTCTACGCCAACGTGAGAAGGCGAAACGACGGAAGAATAGCGATTCGAGGCGGTGCGGGCATCGGAACCATCACGAAGCCGGGCTTTTGGGGAGAGAGGGGAGAACCGGCCATCAATCCGGTTCCCAGAAGGATGATATCCGAAGCCGTCCGATCGGTCGACTCCAACGGCTGGGACATCTCCATCGCGGCACCGCAAGCGCTGGCGATCTGCGGACGTACCTTCAACTCAAAATTGGGAATCGAGGGAGGGATATCCATTTTGGGTACGACCGGAATCGTGGAACCCATGTCGGAAGATGCCTGGTTGAAAACCATATTTTTGGAAATCGATTCGGCTTTGGAGACCGGCGGACGGGAGCTGCTGCTCTACTTGGGAAATTACGGAAAGCAGTTTGCCCGAACTCTGGAGCTCGATCTGCCCGCCGTGAAAATCTCCAACTTTATCGGAGAGGTGCTTCTATACTGCCGGGAAAAGCGGGTCGAAAGAGTGGTGCTGGTCGGACATATCGGGAAAATGAGCAAACTGTCGCTGGGAATCTTCAACACCCACAGCAAAGTCAGCGATGCCAGAATCGAAGCCTTCGTCTATCACCTGGCTTTGGCCGGAGCTTCCGCGAAAGTGCTGAAGGAGGTTTCCGCCTGCACGGATACCGAAGCTGCGGTAGCTCTTGTCTTTCGGCAAGGGTACCGCCATGTATTCGAACGAATGGCCGCCGACTGCGCCCGAAGAATCGTCAGGTATGTCGGCGGCGAGGCATTTCGGTTGGATATCGTCATCTATTCCATGAATCGGAACGTCGTCGGAAGATTTCATGATTAGAGTCGTAGGCATGGGCCCCGGAAACATACGCTATGTCACCCGGAGCGCCGTCGAGGCAATCGAAGCCTCCCGGCGAATCGTCGCCTTCGGCAGAATCGCCAAAACGGCTCGGCAGATCGCTCCCGAAGTGATCGAAGTGGCATCGGTTACCGAAATTCGGCAGCACCTGAAACCCGATATCGACACCTCCATTTTGGCATCCGGCGATCCCTGCTTTTTCGGGATCGTCGAATATTTGCGGAAAAGCGGCATAACGGTGGAGGAAGTCGTTCCGGGTCTCTCCTCCTTTCAGTATCTAATGTGCAGGCTGGCCAAAAGCTGGCAGGACGCCTGCTTTTTAAGTCTGCATGGGCGCGAAGGCGCTATCGAGAAAATCCTGGATCGTCGACTGTCGATTCTGCTGACGGACAGAAACCATCCCCCCGACTCCATTTCAAAAAGGCTGGGATCCCTGGGAGCAAAAGGAAGGATTTGGGTCGGCATCGATCTCTCCTATCCGGAAGAAAAAATCGTGCGGTATCGAATTGGAGAGTCGATTCGGGAGTCGGGAGGGATTGCGCTGATGGTGATCGAGATGGATTTTTGATCGATTTGCGACTGTTCGCCACGTTCGTTACGCTTGATGAACCGGTAAAAAATCCCAAAACCGTCATTCCCGCACTGAATTTGCGATACTTTGAGCA
>CAZLTI010000310.1:0-2429 GCA_964562335.1 uncultured Pseudomonadota bacterium
TTAGATTCCCGCCTTCGCGGGAATGACAATCCGCGCAATTTTCGACTTTTTGCCGCTTCGTCACTCCCTATCGACAAAAGCCCGATAAGAGCTGGTTCGAAACGAAAATCGACAAATGAACCTACAGAGTTTCTACCTTTTGGAAAACAGCATTCAAAACTACGTTTGGGGTTCCAAGACCCGATTGACGGAGCTTTTTGGAATAGCCAACGAAAAACGGAAACCGCAGGCCGAAATCTGGATGGGTGCTCATGAAAAGGCGCCCTCCAACGTTGTCGACGGCTCCGGAAGCGTCCCTCTCAACAGGTTGATAGCCGAACGGCCGGAAGCGGTTCTCGGCAAGAGGGCAAACGCCGCCTATGCGGGGAGGATGCCCTTTTTGTTCAAGGTACTGTCGGCCGAGAGACCCCTTTCCGTGCAGGTTCATCCCGATGCGGAGTTCGCCGCTGCGGGCTACCGGCAAGAAACGGAACGGAACATTCCCCTGGATGCACCAAATCGGAACTACAAAGACCCGCACCACAAACCGGAGTTGATTTGTGCCATAACGGACTTTCAGGCGTTGAAAGGATTTCGGCCGATTTCCGCAATCGTCGGTTTTTTCGACTTTGCGACTTCCTCCCCCATCGGAAAGGAATTTTTGCAGCTACGGCGTTATCCAGACGCCGAGCATTTTCAGCGGTTTTACCGGGCCATTATGCGCCTGGAACCTGCCGCAAAAACCGAACTGATCGAAGCGTTTCGGTCGCAAAAGGATCAAAAGGGAAAAACGGAATGGGGAGTCTTTCGTTTTTTGCTTGAAAAATTTCCCTCGGATATCGGAGTTCTCTCTCCCTTTTTGCTCAATTCGATAGTTCTGAAACCCGGCGAGGCGCTCCATCTGGATGCAGGCGAACCGCATGCCTATCTCCACGGAACCTGCATCGAACTGATGGCGAACTCCGACAATGTCATTCGAGGCGGTCTAACCGACAAGCATGTGGATCTGGAGGAGCTGATGAAGGTCTTGAGGTTTCGTCCCCAATCGCCCAGGGTACAACGATGGGAGCGGAAAGAGGCAGACGGTCTCAAAATCTATCCGTCCCACGCAGGGGAGTTTATGCTCTCGGTCGCCGAACTATCGCATGGGGATCGGGCGATTTCGATATCCGTAGATTCGATTGAGATCCTGTTCTGCGGACGAGGCAAAATCCATCTGCGCGACGAAACGCTCGACCGGCACTTGGAGTTACAACGGGGAGATTCCTGCATGATTCCCGCAACAACCCGAAAATACAGAATCGAAGGGGAGGGTCTGATTTATCGGGCTTCGGTTCCGACTTGATCCGTTTCGATCCGAACGGTTTCCGCCTGCCGGAAACCGTAGGCCGCTATCTTAGTCCGGTTTTTTCCCGAACTTCGCACATGGTCTCCCGGGCCATTTGGCGGCACTTGGTCGCTCCCCTTTCCAATATTTCGCGTACCTCTTCCGGTTTGGCGAACAGCTCCTCCGCTTTTTCCCGAATCGGGGCAAAGCAGTCCGCCAGATTCCGATGCAGCTTTTTTTTGCAGTCGACGCATCCTATCTTCCCAGACCTGCATTCGCGGGATATCTCTTCGATTTCATCCGGGGAGGAAAATGCTTCGTGCAGTGTGAAAATATTGCAGATAGCGGGATTTCCGGGATCCGTTTTTCGGATGCGGTTCTCGTCCGTATAGGCACCCTTCAACTTCTGCCGAAGTGTCTTTTCGTCGTCCAAAACTCCGATATAGTTGTTCAGGCTTTTCGACATTTTCGTTTTCCCGTCCAGGCCCATCACCCTTTTATGCTTGCCGATTTGCGCCGTGGGTTCCGGAAATGTGCTTCCAAAGGCGGCATTGAACTTTCTGGCAACCTCTCTGGAAAACTCGATATGCTGGATTTGATCCTCGCCCACGGGAACCAACTCCGCCTTATAAATTAAGATGTCGGCAGCCTGCAATACCGGATAGTTCAGCAGACCCACATTGATGTTCTTGGCCTGTTGTTTCGACTTCTCCTTAAACTGCGTCATTCGCTGCAATTCGCCAAAGGGCGTGACACAATTGAAAATCCAGGCCAATTCCGCATGCTCGACAACCTGCGATTGCACGAATATCAAGCACTTTTCTGGATCCAAACCGCAAGCAATATTCACCGTCGCAGCCCTCGATATCCTCTGTTGCAGGAGCGCAGGGTCGTATCTGGCAGTCATAGCGTGATAGTCGACGATACAGAAAATGCAGTCGCAGCTCTCTATCAGTTTCGTCCAGTTTCGAATGGCGCCGATATAGTTGCCTACATGTATATCGCCGGAGGGTTGGATGCCGCTGAAAACTCTTTTTTTCATATGATCGGTCTCGTTATGTAAGATACGACGAAGCGGTAAAAAGTCGAAAATTGCGCGGATTGTCATTCCCGCGAAGGCGGG
>CAZLTI010000311.1:0-2365 GCA_964562335.1 uncultured Pseudomonadota bacterium
ATAACGATAACATCCAAAGAGCCCTTGGATCCCAAATCGATCTGGGGCAACGATGAGAACACCAACTGCCGGGGAACGCTACAGATATCCCACGACAATTTTGAACCAGGCACCTGCGTGCGGATGACCGAAGCGACGGCAAACGCCACAAACGACAACAAGACCTTTACGGTCGATCCGTCGGATGATCTAGAAATCGGCAAGGAGTATCAAATTAGATTGGCTCCGAGAATCAAGGACTCTGCGGGCAACACGGCGGTCGACAGTCACATAACGATCTCCAGGTTTACAGCAATGAGTTATCCTAATATCTCTTTTTATTCCTCCGACGATAGCGCAAGTGCCCATCAACTTATTGATTTTGCCTTCTCCAAGCCAATGGATCCCACGACAGTGACAATTGATACCGAGGAAAAGACTTGCAACGCAAATGTGGTGCTCTGGGAACCTGCCGACTATTATGGACGCCGGGATTGCGTTGTAATGAAGAGAGTAGGGGGAATAGAAAATATGGCAGGTGTCGAATCGAACGACATGAGGTATCGATTCCAGCCGAAATATCCGCTGAAATCCAATACGGAATACACACTGATGATTTCTAAAACCGTCGAAGACCGTAGCAAATTCAGAATTGGTCTTAAACAAGATACATATCGTAAGGTCAAGACGGCCAAAATGCCGTATTTGAAGTCCTATTCGCCGACTCACGGCGGTCGGGAGGACGTTCGTTACAGGCCGGCGTTCAAAATTCGGTTCGACAGAGCCATGGAAGTCGGTTCGGTAACCACCAACACCGAATCGGCCGAATGGTTCTCAACTTGCCGTAGTAGTTCCTTTTATCTTGTTCGCAGGAAGCCAAATTTCGATAATCCTCTAGACTGCATCGCAATGAGCGGAGTGCATTTCAGCGAAGACAAAAAGACCTTTACCATCGTACCGAAACAGGACCTGGATCCAAACTCGCTCTACAAGTTCGGCGTCAGGGCCTCCATCAAGAGTAGCCAGGGTTTTGAGATAATGATACCTTGGAGCAAGGATATCTCTACCGAGAAGGTAGCGGCGTTCGTCTGGCGGCGCCCCGACACTTGGGCGGATGGAATGATAGCTTACGGAGACGACGGCTACTATCGCCGCTATTCTCCATCCATCACGGAGGATAAGATAGCCGGAATCGTTATCGACAACAATACCGGCCTCGTCTGGCAAGACAATTTTTCATCGGACGCTTTGTCGTTTTCCGACGCAAGCACCGCCTGCGAAAAATTAACATATAATGTCAAAAACGACTGGCGCCTCCCGTCCGCAAGGGAGCTATTCCAAATGATGAGCGTGGGGAAAGGTCGAGATTACATCAAGATTGATTCATCCAATGACTTCTTTTGGTCGTCTACTTTGAACCATACAGAAACCAAAAACGTTTCTGTGAGTCTCGGTACCAATGCCGCCGATACCGCCTTTCTTAAACTTTGGGAAATTAAGGGGGAGTCAAAAGAATCTGCGCCGAAAAAACATTACGTGTGCGTTCGCAACAACAAGACGCCTTCAGCCATCCTGAAACAGTACGACACCATCACGGTGGCCGCCGAGAACATGGATCTGGTGTGGCAAAGGTCGGACAGCGACAAGACTATGACGGGATTAGAGGCCCTGAAACATTGCAATGATGCCAATAAAGACGGGCCGCGGGAGGCATGGCGACTGCCCAATGCAATAGAGCTGGAGAGCATCATAAAGTACGATGCCGGCGACGGTCCGTTTATCGACCCCAAATTTAACAACCGACGCAAAGCGACCTATTGGTCGTCCACTTTCTGGAAAGATGAGAAAGAAAGAAAATCGATGATAGCAGTCTCCTTCAAGGAGCCAGAAATCAATTCCTACGATACATACAATAAAAACGACCCCAGTCAAGTGAAGACCTTTTTTGTCCGCTGATCGTGCCGTTGGGTACGATCGCTTTCGACATCGTCTTCCCGTTACGCCCGGATATCGTTCGGTCGCTACAGTCCGTTCTCGGATGTCTTTAAAAGGCTTTATCGGAAGTTTTCCGTACCTTTGTTTGCGCCTGACAGCCGAAGCAAAAAATCTTATAGTTTTAATAGGTTACTAACATATTTGTAAAGGTCGCAAAGCTTATCGGGGGGGATCGGTATGTCAATCTTTCTACGATTAATATGTTTTTCTTGAAGTTTTCGAGAAAAATGGCCGAATACCCGCAGCAAAATTAGTCGAACTCTAGAAAAACTGGCGACTATATTAACAATTTTAGAGAATCCTATGTCGGCAATATAAGTGCCACGGATTCAGGTGGAACTGAGGGGAAAGCTATGCATGGCGGGAAAGACCGAAAGTGCGAGAGGCCAGG
>CAZLTI010000312.1:0-2311 GCA_964562335.1 uncultured Pseudomonadota bacterium
TAGGCCAGCGCCGCAACAGCTTGCGCCCCTCCTATCGCGTAGACCTCTTCGATCCCCAGCATGGAGCAGATTCCCAGCACAAGCCGATGAGGAAGGCCGTCCCCTCCGGGAGGCGAAGCTACGGCAATAGAGGGCACTTCGGCCAATAGGGCCGGGACGGCATTCATGATCAAAGTAGAGGGATAAAAGGCGCTTCCTCCGGGGACGTACATTCCCACCCGATCCAGGGGCGTAACGATTTCACCCAGCCGCGTTCCGTCCTTTTCCGTTTTTATCCACGACTTTTGGATCTGCTCTCGATGGAACTTCTCGATGTTCCCGATCGCTTCGTTTAGAATGGATTTCGTTGCGGAATCGATCGCCGCTTCCGCCTCCCCAACGGCTTTTTGCGGAACGCGAAATCGTTTCAAAAGGACTTTATCGTACTCCTGCGTCAATTCCCGAACGGCTCGGTCTCCCTCCCGGCGGACTCGCGAAAGGATATCGGAAACCAACTTTTGCGTTTTCTCGGAGGAAGCCGCAGAGCGGCATGCCCCTGCCGCAAAATCCTTCTGCTTTACGATCTCCACTAGACTCATGGCACCTTGCTGCCGTTTCCGTTTTCCGGCGAATGTCCCTTGAAAAGGTTGAAAACCCCTGCCGTTTTTTTTTAAGTTATTTGAAGAAAAGATCTCCGTAAATGGTATGGACGCCTCTCGAAGAATCTTTTTTTGTTGCCTTGCAATACTCATCTGCGATGCGTTAAAGAGAAACAGTGCTTTCAATCGGTCGCAATTCGTCGCTTCCCGACAATTTGCTCAACGGACTTTTCTGGAGGATACCATGAGTTATGCTAGACGGTCGTTTCGATATTCGGTTTTTTTACTGCTGATTGCATTCGCCGGAACGAATGTGTTTGCCAAGGGAGGGAGCAACCTGATCCTGGCGACGGCTACGACAGGAGGAACATACTATCCGGTAGGCGTTGCCATCGCGACGCTGACCAGCATCAAACTGGCAAAGAAGCATAAGATTACGATGACGGCCATCACCTCCGCCGGTTCGGGAGAAAATGTCCAGCTGCTCAAGAACAAAGAGGCGGATTTGGCGATTTTGCAGGGTCTTTTCGGGGCAATGGCATGGCAGGGAAAAGGAAAATACGAAGGAAAGCCGGAACGCAGCATGCGGTCGGTTACCATGCTTTGGCAGAATGTGGAGCATTTTGTGATTTTGGCGGAATTCGCCAAAACGGGCAACATCTCGGACATGGCGGGCATCAAAGGGAAAAAGTTCTCGATCGGTAAAAGAGGTTCGGGAACGGAGGGTTCCGGCCGCAACATTCTGGGCGAACTGGGAGTCGATCCCGACAGTGATTACGAGCTTGCCTACCTGGGGTACACTCCTTCCGCCAATGCTCTGCAGGATAAGCGAATCGCCGGCATGAACATTCCCGCCGGAGCTCCGGCAAGCGCAATTACGCAGGCCTTTGCCGCCATCGGACCGGATAAAATCAAAGTGTTGGAGTTTACCGACGGGCAAATCCAAAAGGTGAACCGGAGCTATCCGGTTTGGAGCCGTTACGTCATTGCCGCCAATACCTATCCCGGCCAGAAGGGGGAGATCCGAACCATCGCCCAGCCGAATCTGCTTGTCGTCCATCCCGACGTGCCGGAGGATGTCGTATACAAGATCGTGAAGAATATCTACGAAAATCTGCCGTTTTTGCAGAACATTCATAAGGCGACATACGCAATGAAACTGGAAAAGGCCATCAACGGGCTTCCCGCTCCGCTGCATCCGGGTGCTTTGAAATACTACAAGGAGAAGGGACTTGATATCCCCTCCTCTTTGATTCAGTAGCCGATCCCCTTTTGACCGTCGATCTCCTCCGGCAATTGCTCCGGCCGGAGGAACGCAGAGCTGGACCGCACAATACATCGGACCCGAAAAACGGTGACAGAAAAGCATGAGGAATCGCCCGTCGCGGCTAGAGTGCCCGATGGAACGACCAAAAGAATCGTTTCCTGGTTGTGCGTCGCGACCGCGATATTTCATATCTGGGCAAATACGCTCGGAAACATCAGCGATCTTTGGCGAAACGCTCTCCATCTCTCCTTGCTGGGTACGGTCGCATTCCTTGTGTTCCCCTACCGAAAGGGGGCCGGAGGGAGGTTGGCGTTTGCCTGCAATGTTGCGCTTGCTCTGCTGGTCGCATCCACCGGTATCTACCTGGTCCTTTTTGAAGAGGCGCTGCACGTTCGAAACGAGGTTCCCATTCTGTCGGATCTAGTTGCGGCCGGAGTGGCCATAGTCTTGGCTATCGAGCTGGCCC
>CAZLTI010000313.1:0-2287 GCA_964562335.1 uncultured Pseudomonadota bacterium
GCTTGAGTCAACCGCCTGTCGGAGCGGTAGTTGGTGCGAAGCGTATAGGAACGGCCGTTTTCGGACCCCCTGATGGTACGTTTGGCTCTTCCGTAGGTATGGATGTCGCTTCCTCGAAATTGGTAGATAGACTGCTTCGGATCTCCAATGAAAAATACCGGCATTTCCCCCTTTCCGAACAAAAGATGGAATATCCGGTATTGAATCGAATCCGTATCCTGAAACTCGTCCACCAAAGCGGCCCGATACCTTTCCGCGATTTTCGACCGAAAGAGTTCCCCCCTTTTTTCCGTCAGGGAGGAATGCAGATTCGTCAGCAGATCGTTGAACGATTGAAGTTGCAGACTTTCCAACCGCTCCTTCAATTTCGGTCGACCGACATGCAGAAAATGGGACTTGATAGCCGTTGCCAACCGGGAGAACCGCTCATCAAAATGTTCGATCTTTTCGAAAAATGGATGTCGCGGAGGGGAAGCTCCCTTTTTAATAGAGGCGTCGATTTCGGACTGAAAAAACCACTTCAGCCGCTTCGCATCGAACCGGTACTCGCCGAACAGCTCCCCAAGAGCCGACAATCTGGAGGGCAGATAACTTTGCCGGTACTTTTTTCTGTCTAACGCTGGGCTTTCGTATAGCAGCTTCTTTATGCTCTCTTTCGATTCGTTCCATAAACGGACAAGTTCGCTAAAAAGCGCATCGAAACGGGCAAGCTCCCTCTCCATGTCGAGGTTTTCAGGCGGGGGAATCGTTTGAATATGCGGACAGGGGCCTGCAGAGAGAAAAAGCCGCAAAAATTCGTCGGGTGAAGGGTAGCTATCCCGCAGCAGTACCGTGCTCTTTTGCGGCCTGTTGTAGAACAGGGTCCGCCAGTAGTCTGTGGCAATCTCTTCGGCAAACGGCTCTACGGTCGTAACGATTTCCGTATCGAAGGCCAAACCGCTTTCAAAGGCAAAATCGTCGAGCGTCCGTCGGCAGAAACCGTGAATCGTATAGATCGCCGCATCGTCGAACGTGTCGATCGCATGCCGCAATCTATTTCGTACCGTTTGGATTCGCTCCGACGACTGTTCGTTTTGCTGTTGGAGCAGAAACCGCAACAGCGGATCGCCGGCTGCCGCCCTTTTGAGGCCCGATTCCGATTCATCGCAAAGAACATCCAATCCCTGCCTCAGTTTTCTGAGAATACGCCCTTTCAGTTCCGCAGTCGCGGTTTCCGTATAAGTGACAACCAGGATGTTTTCGACCGGAATTTCCCGCTCCACGACCAGCCTGAGATAGATTCCCTCGATAGTGTAGGTCTTTCCCGTACCCGCACTGGCGTCGATCAGATTGATTCCCTCCAGGGGACTGGTTTCCAGCGAGAATTCGCGCAGTTCGTTCAAAACGGCCGTCCTGATCTCAAGGTATCTCTCTTCGGGGTATAGGGAAGCCACATGAGGTGGGTGTAGGCGAGGGAAATCCCGCAAAAGCTCCGAAAAGTCAAGGAGTTTGTAGCATTTCGGATCCGCTCAGCCGAACCGGCGGGCTTGGAAGACGGGGTCGTTCAAAACGACCGAGTTCGTCCCGGAACGGGTGACGACCCAAAGGCCGTTGCCGACAGCATAGTCCTCCAATTTTTTGTCGAGGATAAAAGCGGCTACTCCCGCATGGAAGGAGTGGGCGGAACCCAGTTTGCGGAGAAGACGCCCGAACCGCTCCGCCTCCCGCCCGATCAGGCTGTCCACATCCTTTTCGCGCAGTTTGCACTTGACCGAGATCAAAGCGGAAACCCTGTCGTTGATCAGGACGATGTCGTGCTCCCCGCCGGACCATCCAACGTTTCGCAGCACCTCGTCGAAGGAGACGCCGCCCAGCCGGGGCTCGCTTTCGAAATAGCGAAAGAAGAAGTTCTCCACCTCCTCTCCTCTGTTATTGCCGAAATCCCCAAACCGCCTTCCCAATTCGGCGATTCTTTGGTCGGTCCTTTTCATCTGCTCGTGTGTCTCCCGCTGCGATTTGCGCAGCTCTTTGATCGCCTTGAAATTGTCGGCGATAAGATCCTTGAGTTCCCGGTCGGTCATGTCGATTCTCTCCACTGCAAAAGGATCGCTTCGTCGGAAGAAAAGGGGGAGAAACCGTCTCTACGTTTTGCCATTGTGGTATACCGCCGCTTTCCGCGCAAGAGGAAAACGAACTTGTGGATTGTCGACTGATCCGCATGTCCCCCAATAAAAACGCCGGGCAAGAGTATGGCGGTTTTAGGACTTTTTACCGGTTCATCTTTAAGTTATTGCCCACGGTGTTATGA
>CAZLTI010000314.1:0-2284 GCA_964562335.1 uncultured Pseudomonadota bacterium
CAGAAGAGTCGGTCGGTCGATATAGTCTCCGAGCACTAGCCGCTCTCCCTCGGAATCCAAAAACTCCGCATCCAGCGGAATTTTGTCTCCCATTTTTTCCGAAACTCCGATCTCGCCGGCATGTAAAGGAGGTGGCAGGGCGAGGAGGGCGGCAAAACAGAAAAGCTGCAGCAGTACTCCTTTGCGAAGCGATAGAAAGGCCTGTATGGTATTTTTTGCTTTCATCGCAGTTCCATGGAAAACGAATCGCGTCGGGAAGTGCCGATCGGGCGATTCGACACTCTATGTGAAGGCATACGAAGCGTAGGTCAGTGGCTGCTGCCGGTCGCCAGATTTACCTTTAGCGTGGCGGAGGACTTGTGTCCCAGCCTATAGCTGTCGGATTTTCCGAAGGCAAGTATTACGACGGTTTCCCCCTCCGGATGGATAACCGTGTCCTTCTTGTCCCCCGAATCGAGCGGAATGGAAAACCTGATCTCGGTGTATCCCCCCTTTTCGCTGCCCGAAACACCGGAAACGTTTGCCCATCCTCCCTTTCTCCTGTCGCTGCTATGTTTTTTTGTGCCGGTGCCAAAGTCGTCGCGGACGCTGGCTTTTCCCTTCTTCACGCGTCCGATCAGGATGTTGGCTCCCTTCATCATATCTTTCGGGTTGAATCCGATCCCGACCCAGCCTTTGGTTTTCGCCCTCAGTTTGATATGCAGCTTCTCGCCGTCGACTCTCCAGGCGAACGATATCTTCCCTTTGTCGATGGTGTGGTCGTAATCGGCGGCCGCAAGCCAGGCGGGACAAAACAGCAGCAACGGCAAAAGAAAAAGGAACGCTCTTCCTGTCATCATGTTCTCCAAAAAAAAAGTTTAGGCAGTCCCCGGTCGCCCGTCAATATCCGACATAAATAGTAGGGTGCTACTCTCCGAAAATCAGCTCTCCGCCGGTAAAACCCAATCCGACGGAAGTCAGGAGGCACAGGGTATAGATTGTCAGAAGCCGCCGGGAATTTTTCTCCCCGTCCTTGCCGTATACGACGGCGGCGGCGAAAAGAGCAAGCAGCACGAATGCCAGTACCAATTTCACTTTGATTGGCAGCGAGTAGGCCCCTCCATAGAGGTGTTGCCAATCCAGATATCCCAGAAAGATCGTAACGGGCGTGCCGATCAATCCCAAAATGGACGCATGAAAGCAGGTCCGATACAAAACCGGCTGTTTGAGGAAAACGGCGGCAAATCCGAAAAAGAAGACTGCCATAGCCATGCCCATGGGAATGTGGGTGGCGGCCGGATGGACGGGATGGACAAATCCTATCGATTCGAGAATGCCAAAAATCAGCTCGGTCATTCGCACCTCCTGGCGTTTCTAAAGAACCTTTGAAAAACTCGACGTTCTGCGATAGCGTAGTCGATTTGGGAACACGATTCCGGCAAAGTCTGGGCGCCGTCTCCGAATCGGCGGAATGGCTTTTTGGGCATTTTCCGAAAATTCATGGAGTTTTCGGACCGAATGCGGGGCTGTGTTCCGAAAAAAAAATCGCCGTCACAATACCCAATATCGCGGGATTAGAAAAGCGGTTTTTTTCGCGCCGTACCGGGAATCCGGCGAAAAGTCCCTGTCCGGTTCCCCGTATAGCGGTCGCGTCGTTTTTAAATTGCTTTCGCTATTGTCGTTTTTTGTTTGTGATATAGCAAGGAATGCCATATCTTGCGAGCAACCGTTTTATCTTCAACTATTCAGGGAGTCGTTATGCTGCTATCGCTGATCCGCAATCGCCGCAGTATCAGAAAATTCGAGGATAGGCCGGTCGAAAGGGAAAAAGTGGACATTCTGGTCGAGGCCATGTTGAGGTCGCCCTCCTCCAGGGGATTGAATCCATGGAAGTTTATCGTTCTGGAGGAGGAAGCGTCGTTAAGGGCGTTGTCGGAAAGCAAACCCCACGGCTCCTCCTTCCTGAAACATGCTCCTCTGGCGATCGTGGTTTGCGGCGATGCCGAAGCCGCCGACACGTGGGTCGAAGACACCTCGATCGCGGCGACGTACATTCAGCTGACCGCCCAATCGTTGGGGTTGGGAAGCTGCTGGGTGCAGATCCGGGAACGCCGGCACAGCGATGTCTCCACGGCGCGGGACTTCGTGGCGAAACGGCTGGATATTCCCGAAGGGTTGTGCGTGGAAAGCATTATCGCCGTCGGCTACCCCGACGAAACCAAACCGCCGCACGATCGCGAAAAGTTGCAGTGGGATAAGGTGCGGCACAATAGGTACGGCAGGCTTTACGGCGAATAGAGGATCG
>CAZLTI010000315.1:0-606 GCA_964562335.1 uncultured Pseudomonadota bacterium
TCAATTTGAAAGGTCTTGAGGAGACCCTGTCGGATTTGTCGGAAAAAACCGACAAAATCGTAGTTCTGTTGAATTTCCCCAACAATCCGACCGGATATACCCCCACGGTCGGCGAGGCGGAAGGAATCAAAACAATTCTGAAGAACCAGGCCGAAAAGGGAACCAAAATCGTAACCGTTTCGGACGACGCCTATTTCGGACTCTTTTTCGAAGATACCGTCAAAGAGTCGCTGTTTGGCGGATTGTGCAACCTTCACGAGAATATCGTAGCGGTCAAGTTGGACGGCTCGACAAAGGAGCAGTACGTTTGGGGATTCAGAACCGGCTTCCTGACATTCGGCATCAAATGCGAAAATTACGATGTGGCCTATTCCGCTCTGGAAAGCAAGGTAAAGGGAATCATCCGAGGAACGATCTCAAGCTGTGCCCATGCCTCTCAAACGATCATCGAAAAAAGCCTGGAAGACGACAGGCTGCCGAACAATTTAAAGGACAAGTACGACATCATCAAGGAGCGGTCGGCGCGCCTAAAGGTTATTCTTTCGACCGATAGGTACGACGATGCATGGGAGTTCTATCCGTTCAACTCCGGATACTTTATGTGCC
>CAZLTI010000315.1:653-2266 GCA_964562335.1 uncultured Pseudomonadota bacterium
AGCTCCACAGGGTGAATGCGGAGGAGTTGCGGGTGCACCTGTTGAAAGACTATGGCATCGGCACCATTTCGGTCGGTTCGACGGACCTAAGAATCGCCTTTAGCTGCATCGAAGCGGAAGACTTGGAAGAGCTGATCGAAACGGTCTACCGAGGTGTGCGGGACCTGACCTGAAGGCGGCTCTCGCATCGAACGGAAGAACCTCGCTTCCATTTTTCGGTCCGGCTCCCGCGCTCTACGGAACCGAAATTTTCCCTAGCGATACCGGTCGGTCCGCACCGGTGACGCTGGGAATGTTGGTGGGAACCTGGTTGATTTTCTCGTGGGCCAAAAGTGCAAACGCCACAGCCTCTTTCGAATCCGAACCGATAGAGCAGACGGAATCGATCAAATCGACTTCGACCCCTGCGAGACCCTCCCTGATTTCTCCGACTATCAAAGGGTGGTGCGCTCCGCCGCCGCTGACAATCACTCGATCCAGGGTTGGCAGATAGCGACGATAGGCATTGACCACAGATTGCGCAACGAGCGACAGACAGGTTCTTAACAGGTCCGGCGGGGAGAGCTGAGGAGTGTTTCGCATTTGCCTTTTGACATATTCCTTGCCGAACTCTTCCCTGCCGGTCGTTTTGGGAAGTTCCGCCGTGAAATAGGGATGTGTCAGCAGTTCGCGCAAGATGTCGGGATCGCATTTTCCCCGTTTCGACAGAACTCCATCCTTGTCGTAGCCGTGCTGTCCGTTGCTGACGATTTCCGACAGTTCGTTCAAAACGGCGTTGGCGGGACCCGTGTCGAAGGCGATAACCGGCTCTTTCCGATTCGAGGGGAGAAAGGTGACGTTGCCGATGCCTCCCAGATTTTGCAATGCCAGGTTTCCGGGAATATCGCGAAACAAAATGCGGTCGAAATAGGGCACGAGGGGAGCGCCGCTTCCACCTGCCGCAATATCCGCAGCTCGAAAATCGGAAACGACGACTGTGTCGGTTTTTCGCGCAATCATGTCCGCTTCGCCTATCTGCAAAGTGGAGTGGCTGTGAATATGCCGTATCGTCTGTCCGTGCGATCCGATGAGATCGATCTCGTCGATCTCCACTTTTTTGACTGAGCAGAAATCCAGCACAAGATCGGCAAAAAAGGAGCCTAGATCGAAATTGAGCCTACAGATCTCCTCCGCTTGGCCGGTAAACGCTGCCTGAATCCTCTTTCTTAAAGCGTATGGTATCGGATAGGTATGAAAATCCTTCAACTCGTAGGAGACACCCCGGCCGGAACCCCTCAGCCAAACAAGAGCGATATCGACTCCATCCAGCGAAGTTCCCGACATCAAACCGATCGCCAGACGCTCCGTTTTTTCGAATATGCGAATCAGCTCTTTCACGGTTTCGAAGGTCGGACGCTGGATCGTTCCCTATTTAAAGGGGTCAGTTATGCTCAAATAAAGACTTGACCCCTTTTCTTTTTCGGTCGGTCGGTGCGCACGCGGCAAAACTGCCGGGCGGCCGCTCAGTCGAACCGGCGGGGCCGAAAGGCGGGTTCGTTCAGAACCACGGAGTTCCTGCCCGAACGGGCGACCACCCAGAGGCCTTTCCCGACGGCATAGTCCTGCACCTCCCG
>CAZLTI010000316.1:0-2247 GCA_964562335.1 uncultured Pseudomonadota bacterium
GGTCCTGCAGTCGGGAATCTACCTGGCGAAGATCCACGACGAGACCTTCCGCATCGAGGTACCCGACGGATTCACCGCCCGATCCTACCGAAACTAACCATCCGCTCGAACCAACCCTCTTCCGGGACTCCATCGATTGCCAGCCGATACGGCACTAGAGCGAAGAGACGGTGCGGAAAAAGGCGTTGCGCACCAAGGCAAATGCAACTACAACTTTACCTATCCGCATGTCGGTCCGACCGCACGTAGGGACCGGAGGAAAAACAACGAAAAGAGGAGAACATGACTGATCAAAAAAGGATTCTGATAGTGGACGACGAACCGGATTTCGCATCCATAGTGCAAACCAATCTGGAATCGGAGGGGTTTGCGGTCGAGGTGGCGTTCGACGGGGTGCAAGGACTGGAAAGGGTAAAGGAGAACCGGCCGGATTTGATTGTTTTGGATGTTATGATGCCGGAAAAGGATGGATACAAAATGGCGAAAGAGCTGAAGCAAGATCCCGCAACCGAAGAGATACCCATCGTTATGCTGACGGCGGTCGGCGATCACGTCACTTCGACCCGCTATTCCCATGCGGATGGCATGAACATGGATGCGGACGACTATCTACCCAAACCTGCCTCTTCCGAGCAAATCCTGGAATCGATCAATCGACTGTTGAGCGAGTGAACAATCCAAAGAAGTTTCCCGGATGGGGTAGGTAACTGGAGCCCGAAGTGCTACAAATTCAGTAGTTCGCCGATTTCCAGCTCCAAATAGCGACTGGAGTCCAACTGCCTGGATCGGATCAGGCGTCTCAACTCCAACATGGGAAGTCCCGGGGGATTGTCTCCAAGCCGAAACGTTCCCCACTGAGTGGGAACAAAGTAACGGGCTTTTAGGTCCTGAAAGGCTTGAATCGCCTCCTCTGCGTTCATATGGGCCTTATGCATAAACCAACGGGGATGGTAGGCGGTCGTCGGTAAAAGAGCATAGTCTATTTTGGGATATTTGTTGCCAAACTCCCTGTATCCTACAAAGTAACCGCTATCCCCGCCAAAATAGATAGTGGATTTGGGCGTTACGATCATATAGCTGGCCCACAAGGAGCGGTTCGGCCCCTCTAGCGCTCGCATGGACCAATGTTGGGCCGGCAGGCTATGAAGTTCGAACCCCGATGCTATTTTGTGCCTCTGCCACCAATCCATTTCAACGACTTTGGCTCCCGGTTTCCATCGCAGTATGTATTGGCCGACTCCCAGCGGGACATAAAATGTGTGCTCTTTGGCAAGCTGCTTGACGCTATTCTCGTCCAAATGGTCGTAATGGCCGTGAGAGATGACCACATTGACTTTCGGAAATAGGCGGTTGACGGCCTCTGCGGTTAATGCGGGAGCCGTTTTTCTGGCGGGCAGAAGGGCTCTGCGGGAAAAAATGGGGTCCAACAGCCACAACTGCTTGCCTGTTTTGATTAAATAGGAGCCGTGTCCGATCCAAAGGAGAAAATCCCTTTCGCCGTTTTTTCCGATCCGACTTTCCGCGTCGGAACGGACTACGGGAAGAAAGTTCTCCTCCTTTTGCGTATAGGATAATGCAGACGAAAATTTCCACCGGAAAAACCTGAATGGAGTGCCGACATCCATATCGATCCATGGGGTGAAATAGAGGCCCTCCTTTTCATGCGGTTCGTACAGTTGGGAATGGTGAGTCGATTCGACCTTTTTTTGCCATGCGGCTTCGTTGAACACGGGAGATTTACAACCCGCCGCGATAAGAAAGGATAAAGACGCGCAAACAAGAAGCGACGATTTTCTCTTCGACATAACTTTGCCTCCGTAAAGGTAGCGGATAAATTGGCTGTTTTACCCGTTCCTCTACCCTATTTTCGCTTGAAAGACCACCCCCGAAATGCCAGGTTGAAGGAAAATGCCGCGATTGTCGGCTTTCTAACACCGTCGATGAAAATAGGTTCGCATGACCGATCGAGAATATAGAGAATTGCTGGCCGAGCTGGCCAGAAGAGAGGCAAAGTCCCGGGCGGAAAGAGACCGCGAATTGAAGGAGCACCGAGAGGGGATGAGGGAATTGCGGATCTCCATCGAGGAGTTGCGAGCCTCCGAGAAAGAGATGCAACTCTCCCGACAAAAGAGAGACGTACAAATAGACAAGCAAATAGACAAGCTGCTGCTTTCGCAGCAGGAGACGGACAGGCAGATGAAGAAGACGGACGAGCAGATGAAGAAGACGGACGAGCAGATGAAGAAG
>CAZLTI010000317.1:0-2242 GCA_964562335.1 uncultured Pseudomonadota bacterium
CTATCAGGTGTTGGGAGTGCGGGAGGACGCTTCGGAAGAGGAGATCAAGAGTGCATTCCGTCGCAAAATGAAGGAGTATCATCCGGACAGGCACAACGCTTCCGACTTTGGCTGGATCAAAGAGGAGGCCGCACGCATGACCAGGCTGGTGCAGGAGGCCTATCAGGTTCTCGGCGACCCGCAAAAACGCAGAACCTACACGCCCTAAACCGTTTTCGAGAAAAGTCGATGATTCGTTCTATGACAGGTTTTTACAGGACCGAGGTCCATCAAGGCAGCCTCTCTTGCAACATTGAAATTCGTTCCGTCAATCATCGCTACCTGGAATGCCGCATCAGACTTCCCCATCCGTTCAAATGCTTTGAAAGCGAATTGGCAAACCGGACGAAATCGCTGGTTGCGCGGGGAAGAATGGAGATCGACATAACGTTGGAACAGGGAGTTCTGCCGGAGGAGCGGTATTGCCTGAACTCCCCGCTGTGGCAGAATATCTGCCATCTGGTTAAAAATGCGGAAAGAGGTCTCGGTCGACAGATCCATGTCGGCCTTTCCGATCTGTTCCATAGTAAGGAACTGCTTGCGAGGGAGTCGGCCGAAATCGATCCCGAAGTGTTTCAAATCCTTTTCGCCAAGTCGGTCGACGAGGGCTTGCGGGGAGTGATCGAAATGCGGGAGCGGGAGGGACAACTACTCCATGGGGTGATCCTGAAGCATCTTGCCCATATGGAGGAGCATGTGGAGAAGATCGAAAAAAACAAACAGGAGGTGATAGATAGATATAAACAGAGGCTGAAAAAAAATCTAAAGCAGATTGCCGCAGACTACGACGAAAACGATCCCCGCATTCTACAGGAGATCGGCCTTTTTTTGGACAAAAGCGACATTACGGAAGAGATCGAGCGGTTCCGTGCCCATCTGACGCACTTTCGCGGGTTGCTAAACGGCAAGGAGGCAGTAGGCCGAAAGCTCGATTTTTTGCTGCAGGAGTTCAATCGCGAGGCGAATACGATTTGCTCAAAAGCCAACCATACGGGCATTGCCCGACAGGGAGTCGAATTAAAGAGCGAAATCGAGAAGCTGCGGGAACAGATCCAAAACGTCGAATAACGTTGGTTGGCTCGGTCGTCGAAGTCGGAACTTCCCGAAAGGCGGTCGACCGGCGATCTTCCGCCGAAAGCGGTTCCGATATTCAGTTGTCGTACAGCGCATATTCCGTCTTCTCTCCGAGCAGATCGTCGATCTCCGCTTGAACCTTCCGCCTTTGTTTGTCGTTAAACCATGCGTTCCAATCCTCAAACGAACGCCAGGTACTGATCACAATACACTCGTCGGGTCGATCGATACGTTTCAGAGTTTCCCCGGAAATGTACCCAGGCTGGCTTAACGTCAAACTTCTCAATCTTTTCAACAGCATCGTCAGATCGATGATGGCATGGTTCGGCACTTTTCTTTTTATGATGATTTTCACGGTCATAACGAATCCTCGATCAAAACGATCCTCGCTCCAAAAAGAAGATGGCTATCGCTCGCTTTCCCTTTTTTTAGCATTGTAACCAGGGAGGCAATACTCCCATCTGCGCCAAAAAAAAGACTTCCGCCTATTGCCATAGTTTTTTTTTACCCGTTCCTCCGTAAAAGCCTCGTTTGGACCACCGTAGATTTTATCGGTTTTGATTGTTTGAGGCACTGCATCTTTGCTGCGGAGAGTTGGGAACGTTGGGCAGAGTGTCGGATATTTTCCCGATTGTTGTCAAACGACATACTCGAAAATGATGCGTCGGCTACAGGAATACAGTTGAGTTGGGATCGTCACCCCCGCGAAAGCGGGGGTCGATTCTTTTTTCGTCTTGCGCGGAGAGCGACGATATACGACAATAGCGAAAAGCAGGGCCGTTCGCCTTACCTATCCATCGCAGCGATCTTTTTTTGACGGAGAACGCCGATATGACCGACCAGGAACTTAAAGAGGCTGTCGCCGACAACTTCAGGGCAATCAAAGAGCTGCGCGTTGCGCAGCGGGAAACGGGAGAGCAGCAGAAAAAGACCGACGAACAGATAAAGGAGCTGCGCGCCTCGCAGAGGAAGACCGACGAGCAGTTGAACAGGACGGAGAAGCTGGTCAGACGGAACTTCCTGGCGATCGCCAGTCTGGGCAGACGGTTCGGGGAGTTCGGCAACGGCAGGGGGGAGGAGGTGGAGAACTTCTTCTTCCGCTATTTCGAGAGAAATCCCCGGCTGGGCG
>CAZLTI010000318.1:0-272 GCA_964562335.1 uncultured Pseudomonadota bacterium
TTTGTGCAGATGGGAGAGGGTCGTCTCGTCGGGAGCGATCATTCCCGCCCGCGCGCCGCCCTCTATTGCCATGTTGCACAGCGTCATGCGCCCCTCCATGCAAAGGTTGCGAACCGCGTCTCCCTCGTATTCGACTACATATCCAGTGCCGCCTGCCGTTCCCGTTTTACCGATCAATGCCAGTGCCATATCCTTGGCCGTCGTTCCTGCTGGCAGTTTTCCGCTAAAGCGCACCCGCATAGTCTTGGAACGCTTTTGCTGAAGAGTCTGCG
>CAZLTI010000318.1:282-2241 GCA_964562335.1 uncultured Pseudomonadota bacterium
ACATGTTCGACTTCCGAAGTTCCGATTCCGAAGGCGAGAGCGCCGAAAGCGCCGTGAGTGGACGTATGGCTGTCTCCGCATACGACCGTCATGCCGGGTTGGATAAATCCCTTTTCCGGGGCGATGACATGAATGATCCCCTGGTCGGGATGATCCAGATCGAACAGAACGACACTGTTGGCCCTGCAGTTCTCTTCGATGGCCTCCACCTGTTTGCGTGCCACCGGATCGGCAATCGGCAGATGCCGATTGCGCGTCGGTATGCTGTGGTCCGCCGTAGCGACAATCGTTTCCGGCCGCCTGATCCTCCTTCCGGCCAGCCTCAGACCTTCAAACGCCTGCGGACTGGTCACTTCGTGCACAAGATGCCGATCGATATAGAGGATCGGAACCTTCCCTTCCTCTTGATGGACAAGATGGGCATCCCAAATTTTTTCGTACAGGGTTTTTCCCATTGCCTCTCCTTTTTAAATGTTGACGAAGCGGTAAAAAGTCTTGCTTCTGTCATTCCGCGCAATTTTTGACTTTTACCGGTTCATCAATGTTCAGTCCAGCTGGACTCGATAGAAACAGTTTTCGCAACGTCACTCGACCTCCGCGATCCGTAGGGATGCTGGACTGCTGCCATTTCCATCCGAAGTTTCCACTTGAACGAAAATAGCGCAACAATTAGAATGAAAAAAATCAATTGTCGTCATAAAAATTATGAACAGAATTCATTTAAAAAATATCGATCTCAACCTGCTGCTGGTTTTCGACTGCATCTATAGAGAAAGGAGCCTGACCTTGGCCGGAGAGCGTCTGGGAAGAACGCAGTCGGCGATAAGCCACTCCTTGGAAAGGCTGCGGACGCTTTTTGGCGACAGGCTGTTTGTGCGTGCGGCCCGGCAGATGCGGCCGACGCCCTATGCGGAGAACCTTGCCGTGCCGGTTCAAAAGGCGCTGACCTCTCTACAGGCGGCTCTTGCGCCTGCGGAAAACTTCTCGCCCCGCAATCTGGAGAGAACCTTCACCATCTCCATGTCGGACTACTGCGAGGCAGTCATTCTACCCGGACTGATGGAGTTTCTACGGAAAGGCGCACCCGGTATCCAAATCGAAGTCCTCTCTCCTGCCGCTTCGAGTCCGCAAAGGGGACTGGAGTCGGGAAAATTCGAGCTGATCGTCGGCAACAAGGATCTGGGCCCCGGAATCTACGGCCAAAGAGTGTGGTCGGACTCGTTCGTCTGTTTGACGGGATCGTCCCATGAATTGACAGGCGGGCGAATGACGCTCGATTTCTATTTGAGCCGCTCCCACATCCTGTTCGCTCCCAGAGGAAAAAAGGATAGAATCGTAGAAAAAACGCTCGCAAAACGGAACCTCAAACGCAAGGTGGCGTTGAGAACTCCCACCATTTCGGTAATTCCCGGCATTGTCGAAAACTCGCCCTACATCATCACGCTGCCGAAAAAAATGGCGGAGACGATCAAAAGTCCCTCGATTAGAATGATGGAACCGCCGATCCCCTTTCCCGAACTGCCGATCATGCAATACTGGCACGAGGCTCTGCACGACGATCCCGCACACGGATGGCTGAGGAGCACAATCCGCGACCTCGTTCAAAATCGTTAGATCGGCTGACATGATATCAATTACTATTGCGGCGTAGTTTATATAACGTCTGACTAGCCGTAGATTCGAAAGTTACTGGTTCACCTTTCCCAAATGGAAGCTTGTCGACTATAGCACATTGTGATATGGCCATATCTAAAAAAGTCGGAGGGAGTCTTATTTCATCTGGAGAGAACACTATGAGGAAATCGATAAAGGATGCAGTGGGATCGACTGTACAGGATATGATCGATGCCAGACTTAAGACCTCCTTTACCAAGAAGGAGTTGAATAGCTTAGGAGTCGTCGTTTCCAAAATATCGCTGACTCCGGAAAAGATTAAGGAGGTCCGTCATAAAACGAAAC
>CAZLTI010000319.1:0-2227 GCA_964562335.1 uncultured Pseudomonadota bacterium
TGGTATATTTTTAAATTTTAAATAGTTTTCAAAATTTATAGTATTGAGGGCAAGTCAGGTTTCCTTTAAATATTAATTTTATTGGGTAAAATTAATATTTAAAGGAAAATATCTGCATTATTACATAAATAATATAATATTATCAATAATTTAAACTGGTCCGACCCTATACGCCCACTGCTCTCTGCAAACTTCGCCCGTCGACCGGCTTTTCGATTCTCTTGTCAGTACCTTGATCCTATGCCAAGATGGTCTTACGTTTTCCGCCTATCCGTTCACGTCAAAGAGGAAATGATATGCCTGCCGAGGAATATAATCTTTTTATCGTTGTATTGACGACCGTTATCACTATAATAGCTGGTTTTACGCTTCTTTTTTCCATATACGTCAGAAAAGAAAAAAGGAAGGCCGCGCCGGAAAAACAGCGAAGAAACAACCTGAAGCTAAGCCTGCTGGAAAGGTTCATTAAATTCATGGAGAGGAGAGATCGGGAGGAAAAAAGGGAAAAAACGGACAGAGAAAAAGCGAAAGAGAGGGAAACGCAAAATACCTATGAAAACTATCTGAAGCACATGTATCAAAAATATCGGTATTTGGATTTTACCGGTTTAAATGCCATACTGCAAAATCCTCTACTGCTGGAGAATATCTATGTAAAATTGAGCGCCAAAAGGGAGGTAAAGAGGGAGTTTTATATTTCCATCCAAGATTTTCAAAGGCTGCACGAAAAAGAGGAGGCAGGAGAACCAGAGGAGGAGCCCGCTCGGGAAATAGGTGCGGTTTTCCAGTCGGTGCAAGAGGAGGCGCAGAGGAGCGGCCAACCGCCGAGGATGGCTGTTTTGGGGCATCCCGGTAGCGGCAAAACCACTTTGATGAAATGGATCCTTTTGCAAAATGCAAATGGGAGCGATTCGGATATCTGGTGCTACTGCCCCGTACTGCTCTTCCTCAAGGACCTGGCAAAGGATCCGGCGGAGACCTATAAAAAAAGGACCCTGATCGACACTGCCGCAACGCTGCTGGCAAAATATCTTGGAAAGGAGGTAGAGCAACTCCTACAGGAAAAATTTAGAAAAAATCGGGCCCTATTTCTACTGGACGGTTTGGACGAGGTGGCGGACGAGAAGGTCCGCCGGGAGGTGATCGTTTGGATTCAAGACCAGGACCTAAAAAACAACGCTTTGATCGTTACCTCCCGGTTTTCCGGCGTGCAGCCCTCCAAAGGTTTGGCGTTCGACGACAGCTTCCCAATTTTTGCCATCCAGGATTTTAGGGAGGAGGATACCAAAGCGTTCGTAACCCATTGGTACGCCAATATCGAGAGAGCGTTGGGGGGTGAAAAATCGCAAAGCGAGAGTGCGAAAGAGGCGGAAAAGCAGTCCGCCAATCTGATAGCTGCCATTTTTGGCAGGGGCCAGTCCCAGCTGAGAGAGCTGTCCGTCAATCCCCTGCTGCTGACGATTATCGCCATCGTCCACCGCACCCGTGCGATACTGCCCAAGGAGCGGCATAAGCTGTACGAAGAGGCGCTGAAGGTGATGATCGAGCTATGGAATATGGCGAACCGCAAAATCGAGATCTCCTACTCCCTTGACAACAGCATCGATTGTCTTTCTCAAATTGCCCGGTACCTGATGGTCGGCAACCGGCGCGAAATGAGCAAAAACGAATTGCAAACCCTGCTGCCGGAGAGCATCGAAGGGCGCCCGTGGCGGTTTTTTATCGACGAGATGGTATTAAAGGCGGGCATCCTCTACCGCTCCGAAGGCGGCTACGGATTTCTGCATCTTACCTTTCAAGAGTATCTTACGGCCCTCTACTACGCCAAACAAAGGGATCAAACGGAGATTCTGGCCTATCGCGAACGGGACTACTGGGAAAATACCTTTCGACTGTTTGCCAATGTCGGCCATATCCAACAGCTTTTTGAGGAGGTGTCGGCAGGCCTGGTAAAAAAGAAGTACTGCCATCAAATGACGCTATGGGAAGAGATGCTGCGTGAAGTAACGGTCGAAAAGCTGCAATCCGACCTGGAAAAAGAGCTGGCCGCAAAATGTTTCGAAGAGTTGGCAAAGATCGAATCCGGCGAAAAAAACCGCCAAGTTGTTTTGAGCCTCTGTTATAACTATCCCACAATGCAGTGGGCAAAGAACTTTCAAGCGGAGTCCTGGCAGCTGTTTCGCCAAACGAAACATCCCGAAATCAAATCGTTTGCCACCCTAATGCT
>CAZLTI010000320.1:0-2210 GCA_964562335.1 uncultured Pseudomonadota bacterium
AATGACGAAACTCGCGGGAATGACGATAGGGGGCCTGCGCGGGAATGACGAATGGAAAAAAAAGGAGAGATATGAGGGACAAAATCGACCGGATAACCGAAGCCATCGGAAAGAGCGGAAAAAGCGTTCTGTTTACCGGCGCCGGTATATCGACCGAGAGCGGAATTCCGGACTACCGCAGCAAGGGCGGCATATGGGAGCAGTACCGGCCGGTATACTTCGACGAGTTTATGCAGTCGAAGAGATCGAGAATCGAATACTGGAGACGGAAATCGGAACTCTATGCCGACCTGAAGGCGGCCAGGCCGAATCCGGCCCACCTGGCGATAGCGGAGCTGCACCGCCAGGGACTTGTCCATACCGTGGTCACGCAAAATATCGACGGGCTCCACCAGGCGGCGGGAGTTCCGCAGGAGGAGGTGATCGAACTTCACGGCAACACGCTGCGCGTCCGCTGCATGAGCTGCAACGCAATCAGCGGCATCGAAGAGGCGCAGCAGCGCATCGAGGGGGGAGATCCGGCGCCGGAGTGCCATTGCGGCGGCTATCTGAAGCCGGATACGATCTCGTTCGGTCAGGCTATGCCCGCAACCGAAACGAAACGGGCGGTGGCGATCTGCAGCGCCTGCGACTTTCTGATGGTGGTGGGATCGACCCTGCTGGTGCAACCGGCCAGCCTGCTTCCCGGCTATGCGAAAAATTCGGGGGCCTTTCTGGCGATCGTCAACCTCTCGGAAACTCCCTACGACGATGTCTGCGACGTTCGAATCCAGGGAAAGGCGGGAGAGGTTCTGCCCGAAATCGCAACCCGAACGTCGGAGAAGAGAGGGTAGGGGGCCTACAGTTTGCCGGCGTTTTTGGCCAGGTATTCGGCAACGCCCTCCGGCGAGCCCTTCATGCCCTCCTTGCCTTTGCTCCAGCCGGCCGGGCAGACCTCGCCGTGCTCCTCCGTAAACCGAAGCGCGTCCACCACGCGCAGCATCTCGTCGATATCCCTGCCCAGCGGTAGGTTGTTGACGACCTGATGCTGGACGGTGCCCTCCCGGTCGATCAGGAAGGAGCCCCTCAGCGCTATCTGTTCGTCCAGCAGGACGTCGTAGTCCCGCGCGATCGACTTGTTGAGGTCGGCCACCATGGGGAACCGCACCTGGCCGATGCCTCCCCTCTCCACCGCCGTATTCTTCCAGGCCAGATGGGTAAACTGCGAATCGACGGACACCCCGATCACCGCGACATTGCGCTCCTCGAATTCAGGCAGCCGCCGGTCGAACGCGATAAGCTCCGAAGGACAGACGAAGGTGAAGTCCAGCGGATAGAAAAACAGCACGACATACTTTCCCCGGTAGTCCGCAAGGGACAGCTCCTTCATCTCGTTGTCCGCAAACACGGCGACGGATTTGAAGTCGGGGGCGGGTTTTGCGACAAGCACACTCATTTTTATCTCTCCGATCTATAGAGTTTGCCGACCTCCCGCAAGGGCGCCGCAACCGAAAGGCTCCGTTGCCGGTCCGCCGAAGCGGAAGCGGACCCTTTGCCGAAAGTCGTATCGATGGACGCGGGGAACCTGCGCAAGATGCCAGAAAGTCCGTTGCGCCGAATTGGCGGCACGGCAAAATAGCGGGCCTTCCGTAGGTTCCTCGCACAAACGGTAGAAAAATAGTTCTTTTTCGCAACGATTTCAACCCCCCAATCCTCTTCGTCGCTCCCCGCTCCTCCCTCCCGCTCCGCCTTCGGCTCCCCGCCGACCGGCTCGAAGTGCCGCCGCGACCGGCATGCGGGGGCAAACGACAGTTTTTTTCAGATATTTTATCTTTTTCCAAGATTTCCTGCGGGAAACTTGCTATATCGAAACTCCGCCGATGGAAAGGGGTTCGGGAGGGAGTCCGGTATAAACAGATGGAATCCATCCGTATGAATAGCAGTATGAGACGGTATGATAAACAGGATTTTTTTGACCCTATTTATTCCTGTCGTTCGCTATAACAGGTTTGCGCGACTTTTTTTCTATAAAGTAGAAGAGAACAGTAGGAAAAAAGAGGAGCAAACGAAGGGAGATAGGGAGCCAAAAAAAAACCAAAGAAAGAGGTTTTTTCTCTTGATTGAAAAGCTTCATTTCGACAGAGAGTGTCATCCCGACGACTGGTTGACGCTTGCTTTTTTCGCGGACCGGAAGGGGTTCGAACCAACCCCCATTCGGCTTTCGCTCATTT
>CAZLTI010000321.1:0-2181 GCA_964562335.1 uncultured Pseudomonadota bacterium
GGCTCTTTAAAAGGGGGAAGCGCTGGTGGCTAAAACCGGATTCGGGGATTCCGTATCGACTGTCTCTGAGAAAACCTAACGTTATCGTCACGGGTTCGGCAAAAACCGCTTGGTTTGGAGATATGGTGATTCCGGGCCGATTTGTCAATTATTCGTTTATAGAACTTGTCGACCGGTTGATTGCCAGAAATATCCTAATATGGGATTCGAAACGACTGTATTTGGACCGGGAAGAGCTTTATTCCCCAAAAAACGGCGACATCAAGGAGGAGCTGTCCAGGTCCCGCAACGAGTGGCGGCTCTCCCGTTTAATTGCGCTTTTTGCCAACCGTTTGCAATCATCGACGCTGACCGTAGTTGGTGGCTGGAAGGCCTTTGCGAAAAATGGGAATCAGGCGAACGCTCGCTCGCTCGGCCTAGCAGACCAGCAATGGTCGTATCGGCCAGATGGCGGGGAGGAACGGGTTATCCCCCCGCTTGCCATCAATGAGAAGGATTCGCAAATCGACCTGCGGAAACTGGTGGGAAACTCCATTGTGGAATCGCCAAAGACGCTATTCTTCGAGACCAAATTCACGGTTCCGGGAGATTCGCAAGAGGGAAGAATCGAATTGAATATATCGTCCGAACTGCCCTTTAAGGTGGATCTTTTCCAGCTGGACGGCAACTACCATCCTACGGGCGAATCAATCACCCGGAATGACGGCTATCATGTCTACCCATTGGACAAGCCGCTTTTTTCCGGTCAGAAGTACCGGCTACGGATAGAGCCCAAGTTAAAGCGCACCGACGAAAACTACTCGCCGAGTGCGCTCCAAAAATATGGAGAAGGTTTGCTGGTTTGGAACGATAGGGGGGATTTGATCGGCGTAGACGAAGCATATGTCACAGTTTATGGGGCAGGGGTTCAAGAGCCGAAGCGAAAACGGGGCGCCATTGTCGATAGAGATCGGCAGTCCCTTCCCTATCTGCATGCCGATGGGGTATCCATACCGCTCAGCCCGCATGCGGTAGATAGAGTGAATACGGCATTGGCCATATGGGACGGAAGCCGGGACATCCTTCTGTCCATCCCGAAAATTTCCGGAGCATCCATCCGACTTTCAAGAAAGGGTTCCGGTTTTTCTGCCTCCCGAAGGTTGGGCCTTAGGGTTAGAAAAGTCGCCGACGGTTCTCGATTCGCTTTGGTGAGTTCTACCGGAACCGTGCAGGGCCTGTATCGCAACGAGGTGGGACTGTCGACGTTTGGAATCCTTCTGGTCTATGATCGCTCCTTCGATACTTATCACCAATTCTCGATCCCGCCCGAATCTGTCGGCAAATTGGCCCGACAAATGGGGCAAAAAGCAAAAACGATTTTATTCGAGGCACCTGGGAAAAAGGCGAAAGAGACCGACCGACCGATAACCTTAAGGCTTCTGCATCAGGATTCCGTCGAAGGGAAAAAAGACAGAAAAGGACTGCCACGAATTTTTTCCATCGGAAAACCATCTCTTTACCTGGAAGCAAACCGACCGAAGGTTATGAAAGCAGGAGACGAATTGATCTGGCAAAACTTACGATTTCGGCTGGAAAAAAGCTCCGGCACTCTTGCCTGGTCTGAACCGAATGGTGTCAGATACTATCAAAACGGCACAGGATTGCTGTCGACGGTCGGCATGTTTCGTCCTAAGTCGTCAACCGGACTGGAAAAGGTGTTCGACGAACCGTTGACTCTTGGAAGTTCGGTTCAGGTAACGATTGACGATGATCTACAGAAAATGATCCGAGATGAGGTCGCTATCACGTTGAATCGTCTAGCAGAGGAGAAAAGGAGCATTCAAGCTCTGTTTCGCCATTTTGGCGACAACCCGGCAGCCCGGCAGGTTCCCGACATGCGGCACGAAGCCGCTGTCGTGGTTCTGGACGGTAGGTCCGGCGAGATTCTGAGCATGGTCAGCGAACCCTCCTCCGAGCCGTATGGCAACCGGGTTCTGTACAAAGTGTTACAACCCGCTTCCAGCTTCAAAGTGGTAACCGCGTTGGCGGCACTTCGCCAATCGTACCACGGGAACGATAAACTGATTCGAAACATCCTGAACGGAAGACTTCCCGATAGCCTGTTTCACTGTCCTACAACCGAAGGATGGGGGATCAACAGACTTCGCGGCAAGTTTCTTCCTCGACCGGGAAAAGAGGTGG
>CAZLTI010000322.1:0-1758 GCA_964562335.1 uncultured Pseudomonadota bacterium
TTTTCTATGTCGTGCGCCTCCAAATTGCCGAATAAAACCATGCTTTTGCCATAGTGTTTTCTGACGTATCCGAGTTCGACATCGCCTCCCTGCCCTGGCGGCTCTATGGGGTCCAAAGCATCCACCCCCATGGAGGCAATATGGTCGAGTATGTTTTTTAAGTTGCCGTGGGAGTGCAGGCGGGCAAATCCTCCATATTGCTGGATGGCGGCTACCATCGGCTGATCGTAGCGCACAACGTACTCTTTGAAATGGTCGGGACTTAGATAGGGCGGCGAGGCGTATTCGGGACCGTAGATTCGCCAGAGTCTTCCCGGAAGCGCTTTGGCAACCGCTTCGGTAAATGGGTGCAGGTAGGCTGCAAAACGTGCAAGCAATTCATGAAACAGCTCCGGTTTTGACCACGCCAGGATTGTGAAGGTTCCCATGTCAAACAACGAAGCTGCCAAACACAAGGGATCGGGGGTGTCTATCATGACGATGCCGGTATGGCCGAGTGCCTCTTCGGTTTCAAGCACGACGGAAACGTCCGGGGCACCAGTCGGTGGAGTAAAATCCAGAGTCAATAGCGCTTTCACATCTCCGGCGCTTTTCAGCAGATGCTCCAGCGTCCACAGGCTGTAAATGTCCTTGTCCTGCCGATTGACGGACATCAAGGTACGGGAACCTGCCTTGATCGTCTTTTTTGTCAGTCGGCTGCCGTTAGCGTCGTAGCTGACCTCCGTTTTTGAAATGGCATCCAAAGGATTGAGTGGCACGCCGACTAACTGATGATCGCATTCCGTTCCTTTGTCCTCGAACCCAGGCGGTATGGTTCGCATAACGATGCGATCGGTGGAGTTTCGGGTTAGTTCGATCAGTTCTTTCCATGAAGGATCGAAATAGATGTTGAAGGGATCGTGATTGCCAATATCTTCGTCCAATCCGTTTAGCTCCATAAATGATACGGCAGGCCGGTCCACCGGCTCTCCCCGCAGCGTTGCCATTAGTCTTTTGCGTCTATTCATCGTTTTGCGCCTGTGTGGTGGTTATGCGGAGTGCTTCCCTGCTACAGCAATCCGTTCTTCTTCGGCTGGCATTCTTTGGTAGCGCGCCATTTGATCCAGGTTTTGAATTGGTTGCATTATAGGAACCGAACTATATAAAATCTTTAGCAATTTCCGCCTATAAAGGTCGCATAACGGGTCATTAGGAGAGGAGGTTTATTGAACGTAGAAATTCACACCAACGGATCGGACAATATTTTTTGGAGTTTCCCATGAGTTTGAAAAACCCGGTTAAAATGCTTCAATTCGCTTCGGAGAATGGCTTTGCCATCCCTTCATTCAACGTGCATAACCTGGAAACCATTCAGGCGGTTTGCGAAGGTGCCGTGGCGGAATCGTCTCCTATTATGATTCAGACCACCCCTGGAACGATTCGATATGCAGGACTGCCATATATCGCAGCTATCGTACAAAAGGCGTCGGAAATTAACGATATACCTATTGCTCTGCATCTGGATCACTGTCCGACGTATGAAATGGTCGTACAATGCGTCGCCGGCGGATACACCTCCGTTATGATAGATGGAGCGGAACTGCCTTTTGAAGAAAATGTGGCACTGGTGAAAAAAACGGTGGAAATGGCCCATGCCGCAGGGGTTGCAGCGGAAGGCGAACTGGGAAGACTGGGTGGCGTCGAGGAGGACTTGGAAACGAGCGGAGAAGAGGCGACATTGACAGTACCAGAAGAGGCGGAGGAGTTTGTGGAGAAAAC
>CAZLTI010000322.1:1768-2112 GCA_964562335.1 uncultured Pseudomonadota bacterium
TCGCAATCGGTACTGCTCATGGATTGTACAAGGGTGTGCCCAAACTCGACTTTCAAAGGCTGTCCGACATTAGAAGGAGAGTCGACCTGCCGCTTGTTCTGCATGGTGCTTCGGGACTGGCAGACGAGCAGGTGATCGAAGCGGTACGACGCGGCATCGGCAAAATCAACATTGCTACGGAGCTGAAGATTCCCTTTGCGAATACGATTCGGAAACGACTCAACAAAAATCCAAACGACACGGATCCGAGAAACTATTTGGCGGCGGCCCGGAACGCCGTGGTTGAGGTGGTGCGTCACAAAATCAGGATTTGCCAGTCGAACGGCCGTTCCAAATATTTTGTC
>CAZLTI010000323.1:0-2112 GCA_964562335.1 uncultured Pseudomonadota bacterium
CTTCTTCAGCAGATCGTCGGAAAGCCCAGCACTCTTCAGTTTATCCGGTACTTTCTCCGAGAGGAGGTATGAATTCTGCCAATCTTTGAACTGCCGTGTAATTTCGTTCCGCAGATTTTGATCAAGGCTACCCGCAGGTTCGTCGGCAAACAGAACGTTTGGGTTCTTTGCGAATCCGCGAGCAATTGCTACCCGCGCAACCTCTCCTCCGGAAAGTCGCCCCGCATGTTTTTTATAGACCGCATCCAATTTCAGCGCATCGATTAATCTCTTGGCGATTTTCCGTCTGTCGAGAAATCCGATTCCCCTTACTGCCAAAGGAACGGCAATATTGTTAAGGCAGGAGAAGTGCTTCAATTCATGGCCTCTTTGAAAAATAAAACTGAAATTTTCTCTCCGTATTCCCGCCAACTTTATTTTGAATAGCAGCTTTTTCCAGTATGAGCGATTTCCTTCCATTAGGTTAACCGACCCATCGTCACCGTTAAACTCAAAGATACTATCCTCTCCGTCATTATCCTTTTCTATTGTATCCAATCCACCTAGAACATTCAGCAGAGTGGATTTGCCATCACCGGAAGGTCCCAGTATGGTAACAAACTCACCCTTCGGTATCTCCAATGTTTTGATTCGAAGGGCTGTTACGCTTTTCCTCTTTTTCCGAAGTTTTCTGATGATATACCGCCTGTATAAAAATTGCTCGAATAGGAGCAATCGCGATTTTACACTGGCTTCGTTGAAGATATGCCGTTTCAGGTCGTCCACTAGCTTCTTCTTGTCGTCATAGCGACTATCGAGTTTTTTTAACGGCTTATAGAGAAATCGTGGCAGCATTTTTTCCATACAGTTCAACGACGTCTTGTCTAAGACGTAGCTTGTATCGACATAGCCATAGGTTTTTTTTACGTTTCGTAATGAAAATAATTGGTTTGTCTTCGGCATATTATTTCTCCCCAAGGAAAAAAAAATCATAAAAGACGTATTGACTCTTGTCCAATCGTTTACGGCAGCAAAGAGAGATCGATCCAGCCCGCTTCCTTGAAAGAGCAGATATCTTGCAAAAAAGGAGTTTGGCGATAGTTTACCGTGCATTCTCCCTGTTCCGAATCGATCGCAAAAGAGTTTTTTGCGTCAATCGCAAAACGGATAGGCGAAATGGAATTCCGGTCCTATGGCCGACGCATTCACGTATGGGTCGGCGTTGATTGCACGCTTTGCCTGCATATCGGCTAATTCGACTCCCGATTGTTCGCTCCGAAGCCATTCTCATCAAATCGTTTCGTAACCCATCCAAAAATTCAATGGCCTCGTGAATATCCGATTTGGATAGAAGTACCTTATCGTCCCCGCCTCCAGCAATTGGCCAACTGGGTATGTTGAGTTGGGAGCTAAAAAAACTTGGGCGAAAGAAGTTCCCTCACCGGATAGGAAGCCGTCTTGACAATACGGTTTTTTTCTTAGCTCGACTTGTCGGATAGTTCATGAATCGCTAGTTGGAGACCCCCGTCTATGGAAACGAAGCGTGGTGACCCTCGGTCCTTTCGTTCCTCCTCTGCCGCCAACTCCCAAACAAAAGGAGAGATAGTTCCGGCCGATATCTCCACTACGGCAGATCCTCCGGTTTGATCCAGGCGGTCTCTTTCTCATTGGAAACTTTGAACCAGGGGGAGGGATTGAGTTCTTTCTTGTCGACGTCCAGGTAGCATTCTCCGGTTTCGTAATTTGGCTCCCCTTCTTGCGTTATCGTGACTTCTGAACCGTAAAGCAGCCCGTTAAGTTTCTCCGCCGAAGCCTTTACGCCGCACATCAGATTCACAAATGCTTTATAGTCGGTAGCCGCCAGACTGCCCACCTCATTCAGTGTATACTGCATAAAGCCGAATCGGTAGTTGATGCCCGAAACGCCCTTGGCACATTCCTTTATGGTGCGGTTTTGGGGACATGCGCTACCCGTGTGGCTGAGCAAAGTGTTGCCAAACACCTTTTTTAAGCTCTTTTGCTCCATCCTGTCGTAGAGTTCTTTCAGGAAGCGAACGGATCGACTTATTTCCATTTTTGTCATCAGCAGTCTGATTTTAACCTGTTCCCTGCCATCCCGGTTCCTTTCGGCCA
>CAZLTI010000324.1:0-2077 GCA_964562335.1 uncultured Pseudomonadota bacterium
CCCGGGCGGCCGCGTCCAGCCTTTTTTCGATCACATGCCAAGGGGTCAGCAGATCGCTGAGACTGATCGTGCAGAAATCGTGCATCAGGGGGGCGCCCACTTCGGCGGCGGCGGCAAACACGGAACTCACGCCCGGTACGACCTCCACCGCGATTCCCTGCGCCAATTCCAAAACGGGACCGGCCATGCCGTAGAGTCCCGCGTCTCCCGTACTGACGATGCAGGTATCCAATCCGTTCCGCACCTCATCGATGGCTCTTTTGCAGCGCTCTATTTCGCTGCGCATGCCGGTTCCGATGATCTTCTTTCCGGCGGTTAGTTGGGCCACAAGTTCGATGTAGTAGTGATACCCTACGATCACGTCGCAGCGTCGTATCGTCTCTATCGCCTTGGTCGTAAAATGTTCGAGACCTCCGGGGCCGATGCCGACCACGTAAAGCGTCGCCACTACGCCTCCCTGGCGACGGCGACGGTTACGCCTCCGATCGCATGTTTGGGAACCACCAATTCCCCTCCGTTCAGGTAGGCACAAGGTTCGCAGACGGATGCGGTCTCCGTGACCGACTCTACGAACGAACTCCGGGGAAACAGCGCCTGCACCCCCTGTATCTCCTTTTTGCCGAAGAACCGCATCTCCGCCCCCAACTCGCGGGCAGCCTCCAGCAGACCGGTCTCGTTGGCTTTGAGCGTTATGCTGGACAGGGTTTTGATACTCTTTTGTGCCAATCCGTTTTTCTCGAACACCAGTTCTATCGCGTCCAATATCGCCTTTTTGGATTTTCCGCGCCGACAGCCGATTCCGACATGAAACACTTTGGGTCTCAAAAGACACGTCGGCTCCGGAACGTTCGGACGGATTTCCGCCGAGACGACAATTGCTCCTTTGGCCGACCGGTCGGAACGGAAGGCGTAATTGAGGCGGTATTGCGCCGGGGCAATCAAGCGAATCGGTTGGTTGTCCACCATCAGTGCCGTTAGCTTTTTCGCACTGGCCATGCTCTCGATCTCCAGTCCGTATTTTTGGGCGAACAGATCCACCGCCTCGAATCCGCGGTTGTCGGAAGCGGTGGTAACGACGGGCTGCGCGTCCAGCAGTTTCGCCACCCTTTCCGTCAGGCGGTTGGCTCCGCCGATATGTCCCGAAAGCAGGCTGACCGCAAATCGTCCCATATCGTCCACCACGACGACGGCCGGATCCTTCGTTTTGTCTTTGAGGTACGGAGCCGAGCAGCGGACGGCGATTCCCACTGCGGAGATAAAAACGATCGCCCGATACTCCGCGAATATGGCGGCCAGCGACTGTCTGTAGTTCTCTTTGGAAAAAAGCGTCACGCTTTCCTCCAGGCTTCGCTCCAGATATTCGGCGATGTTTTTTCCGGAAGCGGTGAAATAGAGACAGGCGATCTTCAACTACACTCCTGTTCGATATTCGTGGGAGAAGCGGGGGCTGTATAGCCGAGAGCGCTCGAAACCGCACTCGATGAAATCCCCGACCAAAATCTGCGCCGTTTTTTCGATGTCGTTGCGCTCCACCTTTTCCGCTATGTCCCTTAGCGTTCCCGTAACCACTTTCTGATCCTGCCAGGTGGCCCGGTAGACGACCGCAACCGGAACGTCGTCCCGGCCATAACCCTTGGCCAGTTTTGCCGCAACCTGCCGAATGTTCCGCACGGAAAGAAAGATGGCCATGGAGCATTTGTGAGAGGCCAGCGACTCCAGATCTTCCGATTCCGGTACGGGCGTTCGACCGGCCAGTCGCGTGACGATAACGGTCTGGCTGACGCCCGGAAGCGTAAATTCCCGTTTCAATATGGCACAGCTTGCGGTAAACGAGCTAACTCCGGGGATCACCTCGTATTCGATCTTTTCCCTGTCCAGCCAGGCCATCTGCTCGCCGATAGCGCCGTAGAGGGAGGGATCGCCCGTATGCAGCCGAACGACGATTCGATTGCGCCGCACCGCCGCAATCATTTCGGCCATAATCTCCTCCAACGTCATAGAAGCGCTATTGCGTTTCACGCACCCGGAGCGGCAGAAGTCGAGATGCCGCTCCCAAACCAGAGATCCGGCAAAAACG
>CAZLTI010000325.1:0-2036 GCA_964562335.1 uncultured Pseudomonadota bacterium
TTCGTCATTCCCGCACTGAATTTGCGATACTTTGAGCAAAGAACGGGAATCTAAGCAAAGAACGGGAATCTTTTACTCTTTTTCCCCGGTCGACGCGACGCTAGTAGTTGAGGTGAAAGGTGACGGTATAGTAGTGCCGGTTGGGGTTCCAGCCGAATTCGCTGTCCCTTTTTCCTTGAAAGAGGGTGACGGCCCCCTCGATTTCCCATTCGTCCTGCCAGTTGTAGGTCAGCGCCGATTGTTGAATCCGACTGGAATCGTCCGCATTAAAAATCAAAACCTGCTCTACCGACCAACTGTTGGCGAACTCTCCGCTATGGTAGCGGACGAACAGATAGTTGCGCCGCAGGTCGCCCCGCTCGACCTCCTTCATGCCGTTTTTCAGAAAGCCCGCGTAGGGATTTCCCCGTGCGCCGGCAAACGGCTCCTCCTGGTTTTTCCAGGCGTCGCCCCGGTGCGCCTCCTCCATGCCGTCCAGGATATCGTTCCACTCTCCGTCGCTATAGCCGTGGTCGGTGTGGTACAGCTCGCAGATAAGGTTCATGTCGGTCAAAAAGGTGTACTGGAAACCGAGCAGATACTCCCGCAACAGGGAGGAGCCATCGTCGGGGGAGGCCGCATACTCGTAGCGGGCGGGCAGGTAGAATTCGGAAGTCTGCACCCCTTCGCTGGCTTTGCGGGGCACCTCCCGCTTTTTCCGGTAGCTGCCGGCCCACTCGCCGTGGATTTCCAGCGCATCGGTCAGCAGTCCGGAGAAGGAGAGCCCGCCGGACGCTCTTCGGCCGGTGGCCTGGTGGCGGAAAAGAGCAAAATCCCAGGCCGAAAGGTCGAGGGCCAATTTGAAGGCGGCCTGGTAGCGGCCTGACCGGTCGGAGTAGCGCTCGTCCAGCTCCGCCAAAAGGAGGGTCGTGGTGAAGGGAGCGGCGGAAACCTCGACGAACAGCATCGTTTGCCCTTCGTCCTCGTAGATCTCGTCGCTATGTTCGTCGTGATCGGGAAGCAGCAGCTGCACCGGGTTCCAGCGGTAGCCGCTTCCCCACTCCAGCAGGAGCCGACCGATAGCGAAAGCGGCGGACTGGCTGGCGTTCCTCCATTGTAGATAACCCTCCAGCAGGTAGTGCCGCGCTTCGCTGTCGAGATCGGTTTTTCGATAGCGCAAGTGGCTGTTGGCAACGAATCTCCATCGCTCCGAGAGCTGCGGGTCCAGCTTTACGTTCAGCAAAGCGACGCTCCGCTCCCCTGCGAAATCCAGCAGCTTCCCTTCCGGATTGAGCGGATGATCGTTCCGTTGGGAGGTTTGTCGCCGTTGCAGCTCGAAGAATCCCCCGATCCAATCCGGAAGCTTTCGTGCGTCGGCCTCCTCCTCCGCGATATCGCCCATCTCCTCGGCGGAGATATCGACGATGCCGTACTCCCCTTCCCAATCCCTGCCCGCCTCCTGCGCATAGGTCGGCAACGAGGAAAAAGCGACGGCGATCGCCAGCGCGACCGGGACCAGCACTCCTGCTGCGGGATTCATAGACGCTCCGTTACGCTACCTAAAATATCTCCCCTTTGCGGATCGCCCGACTTCTCTCCGTTGCGGCGCAGGCAAATTTTGCCCTCTGCCTCCCGGAAGAAAAGGCCCCTCTCCTCCCTCGTTTCCGTTATATGGCGGACAAAAGGCAGGAAATGGTAAAAAAAACCACCTCTTCCCTACGGTACGAATTTTGAATAGCCCAACGCTCCGGTTAATATCGGGAGGCTCTCTCCGCAAACAGGGAGACCCAAAATATCGAATATGTTGCGCAATCTTTTAGGACGAGGAATCCTACTCTCAAATCGGCAACGGCACAACAAAAATATCGAGTTTTCGCAGGTTCTTTAGCCACCTGTTGCAAAAAATAGAGAAAAGCGGTAGAATGGTTCCATTGAGTTTTTGATCATAATTGTCATTCCCACGACAACCGTCATTCCCGCACTGAATTTGCGATACTCTGAGCAAAGAACGGGAATCTAAGCAAAGAACGGGAATCTATATTCAAAAGACCGTCATT
>CAZLTI010000326.1:0-2007 GCA_964562335.1 uncultured Pseudomonadota bacterium
TACTACTTTCATAAAAAAACAATAGTCTACGTCGTAGCAACGACGTATGATAACTGACTGTTTCACGTAGAGTACATTTCCTCGGTTTAAACAACGGCTATTCACCATCCAAAACCAAAAAAGCAATGAACGAATCCATTAAGAGAAGATTGAAAATTGCCAATATTTTGGCTCTGATCGCAATCGTTCTGCTTGTTTTCAGCTATACGGGCAAAGGACTGTTTCCCTACCGAGATCCCATCGCCGGCGGAGAGGAGGACGACGAGGAGACGAATTTTTCCTTTCAGCCGTTTTCCTTTTTCATTCCCGACGATGTCGAGTGGATCGAACCGCCTTTGGATTATTTGAAGCTGCTGATGGGAGAGAGAATCTACGAGTATCATCCCGCAGGAGCCTACGGCTTTCTGATCGGATTCCAAACGCTTCCGGTCTGGCGCGTTTCTCTGGAGGCCCCCCAATATCCGAAGGCCGCCTTTCCGGACGGAATTCCGGTGTTTTTTCACCTGACCGACTTCTCCGGCAAAGTGGATGAGATGAATACCATCAACCACTATATCGGTATGGACCCGATGGAGGTGGGCGCTGTTTTTCTGCGGAAAATCGTGCCATTCGTCTATCTGGCCTTTCTTCTCTGCCTTGCCATATTCCTTTTCTACCGAGGACCCGGCTGGTGGCTGTTTGGTCTGATACCGGCTTTGATGCCCTGGTATTACCTCCTCTTCTTCAGCAAGTGGCTGTATTGGTTCGGCCACAATCTGCACGACTTCGGCCAGTTCAAGATCAAACCCTTTATGCCGACCGTCTTCGGAGACGGCAAGGTAGCGCAGTTTACCACTCACGCCTATCCGACAGTCGGATTCTACGTACTGCTTGCCCTGTTCCTTCTTTGCCTGTTTGCGATTCTGATCAAACGCAAGGCACTAAAAGAGCTGGCGGTCGAATGAAACTGGCGGTTTCAACGAGCTGGCATTCGATCTCCTTCCGGCTCGCGGCTCTTTTGCTCTTTGCGAACACCGCCGCAGCGCAGCCCTCCCTGCAGAAACTGATCGACGAGACGGCTGCGGGAGGGCGGGTGGCACTTGGTTCCGGCCCGTACCGGGGGTCGGTGGTCCTAGACAAACCCGTGATCCTCGACGGCAGAGGAGAGGTCATCCTGGACGGAGAGGGCAAAGGCACATTGATTACCATCGCTTCCGACGGCGGCGTGGTGAAAAACATGCTTCTGGTAAATTCGGGAGACAGTCACGACCGCGTCGACGCCGCAATCCGAGTAAAGTCGTCGTTCAATACAATTGCCGGCAACCGCATATCGAACACTCTGTTCGGCATCGATCTGCAACAGGCGCACAACAACAGGATCGTCAACAACGATATCTCCTCCAAAAACGTCAAACTGGGAATCCGAGGGGACGGTATCCGCGTGTGGGCCAGCCACCGGAACCTGTTTCGGAAAAATAAAATCCACGACTCCCGCGATATGGTCGTCTGGTATTCCAACGACAATCTCATAGAGGACAACGAGGGCTGGAACAACCGCTACTCTCTGCATTTCATGTTCGCCGGGGGAAACAGGGTACGGCGCAATACCTATCACCACAACACCGTCGGCATATTTCTCATGTACAGCCGCGATGCCGTAGTGGAACGCAACTCCGTCTCCTACTCCCTCGGAGGCACCGGCGTGGGAATCGGCCTGAAGGAATCCGACAACCTGACCATACAGTTCAATGAGATTGTGTACTGCTCCACCGGCCTGTACTTCGATCTATCTCCGTTTCAACCGGACCAGTACAATTTCGTCAAAGCCAACAAAATCGGCTTCAACATCACCGGGGTCGGATTCAATTCGACACTGCCGCGCAACATCTTCAAAGGCAACGCATTTATCGGCAATCTGGAGACCGTGGAGGTGCACGCCAACGGAACGGCTGCCAAAAGCGTATGGCAGGGAAACTTCTACGACGAGTACAAAGGGTTCGACAGAGACCGAAACGGCTATGGAGACTC
>CAZLTI010000327.1:0-1993 GCA_964562335.1 uncultured Pseudomonadota bacterium
TTTTGCCCCTCACGCGGTAAAAACCGATTTTGACAGGGATATGAATGGAACAGTCGGAATCCATCCGCAAAGCGGCGGTTTTCGTTGAACGGGCCGATCGGATTTTGTTCGTTACGGGAGCGGGCATTTCGGCCGATTCGGGTCTGCCTACCTATCGGGGTTTAGGAGGTCTTTACGAACGGGAAAAAACCGACGAGGGAGACAGCATCGAAACGGCTCTTTCGATCCGAACGTTCCGCAAGCGCCCCTCTCAAGCGTGGAAATATATTGCTCGGATCGAGCGCGCATGCCGGGGGAGGAAACCGAATTCGGCCCATCTGTTTTTGCGGGAGCTTGAAGACTGGGGAAAACAGGTGTGCATACTGACGCAAAACGTGGATGGATTCCATCGCCAGGCCGGCTCCTCCAACGTGATCGACATTCACGGCTGCCTCCATACGATTGTATGTCCGCACTGCCCATTCCGGAGGAGTGTCGAAGACTATTCGGAACTTGCGATTCCGCCTCTTTGTCCCCGATGCGGCAACATATTGAGACCGGACGTGGTTTTGTTCGACGAGATGCTTCCGCCCGAAAAACTCTCGCTTTTGAATGCGGAGGTTGCCAAGGGATTCGATTTGGTCTTTACGGTAGGAACCACCGCTCTTTTTCCCTATATTGCGCGGCCGGTGATCGAGGCCGCAAGCAACGGCATCCCCACCGTCGAAATCGATCCGAACCGCACGGAACTGTCCCATATTGTGGAAATCGGGATTCGAGACGGAGCCGCCGCCGTTTTTCGCAAGATCAAAACTCGGCTACAGGAAAATCGAAACTCGGCCGAAAGGACGACATAGAGAAGTAACGCTATTCTTCGACCTCCTCCCGCATTTCCTCTTCGAGCTCTTCTCTCTCTCGTCTCTCCTCTTCGAGTATTTTCATCTCCTCCTCTTTCAGAACCGGAATTTCGAACTCTTTCGTCACGTCGATACGAAATCTCCCCTTTTTGGCGCTGATCTGCTTTTCTTTGGCCTCTTTGGTGAATTCGACCAGATCCCTATCGCTGCGGACCACCCTCGGCGTAAGAAAAATCATCAGGTTGGTCTTTTTGGTCGATGCCGATTTTGTCTTGAACAGCCAGCCGAGAATCGGGATGTCTCCCAGGCAGGGGGTCTTGGTGACGATCTCGGTAATGTCGTCGTGAATTAGCCCTCCAAGGGCGACGGTCTGCCCGTTTTTGACGGCCACTTTCGTATTGATGGAGCGGTTTAGCGTCGTGATAGCTCCCTCTGCGGTTCCCGCATATCCGGTAATTACGTTGCTGGAACTCTCTTCGATTTTCAGTTCGATGCTGTCGTTGGCGTTGATTTGGGGAGTGATTTTCAAAGATACGCCGACCTCCTTGTACTCGATGGTTTTTGTGATGACGCCGGTATCGGAATTCTCCTTCGTGTCGCCCACCGTTGGAATGATTTCGGCAACCTTGATTTCGGCCTCCTCGTTGTCGAGAGTGAGAATCTTCGGATTGGAGAGGATGTCGATGGTCTTGTCCTGCTCGAAGGCTCTGATGAAGGCTTCGAACGAGGCAAAGTCCTTGCCGTCAAATTTGATCGGACTGCCGATGACGCCGATAACGCTATGCGGTTTGCCCGTGGACAACGCTTTGGGACCGCTGGTGGAACCGACTCCTCCCAACGTGACCAACGAATCCCGGCCGGCGACGTCCTCCACGATTCCCGTCTGCCATTCGACTCCCAGTTCGAGACTTCTGTCCAGCTTGACCTCCATGATGAGGGCCTGAATGAATACCTGGGGACGGACAACGTCCAGCTCCTTCAGTACGCTCTCCAGCTCCTGGAAGCCTTTGCTGTCGGCATAGATGACCAGGGAATTGGTGGGAATGTCGGGAATGATCGTCACGGAGGAGTTGGCGCCGGGCAGCGTTCGTACGTTCTGATTCTTATTGTCGCTTTTCGGTTTTTCGAATGTTTTGGAAACCTTTTGCAGAACTTCC
>CAZLTI010000328.1:0-1975 GCA_964562335.1 uncultured Pseudomonadota bacterium
TTAATTTAGGTTTAATGGACAGAGAAATTAGAGTTTGGATGCTCAAAAAAAGTTGGATTGGAAAATAAGATGAAATTGAAAAATTGTAGAAAAAATTATTTTTTCAGTATTTAGGTTTTTTATAAATTTATGTTTTATATAAACTATTGATATATAAATACAATAGAGTTGAAAATTATATATATGCTATTTTTTTAACGGAATATTATATAGATTAAACGGTTGTATGATGAAAAATCACCCTTTTTTGCGGATGGCGGAACCGCTCTTTTGGCGGTTTTCGGAAATTTCCGAAAAAATTGACTTACAAAAGGCAACTTCCTAGACTTTCGCTCAATAGCCGCGATACCGCTTCTTCACCCCTATCGCAGCGTTCGACCCTCAGCCCGGACCATCGATATGCTAAACATACGCTACATTCGCGAACATGCGGACAAAATCAGAGAGGCCATAAAGAACAAGAGGATCCAACTGGATTTGGATCGACTTCTCGCGCTGGACGAAAGGAGAAGAGAGATTCTGACGAAAATCAGCCAAGCCAGGGCTCGGCGGAAAGAGCTGGCCAAAAGCGGCAAGGGGGGCCGGTTGCAGCCGGAACGGATCGAGGAGGGGAAGCGGTTGAAATCCGCAATCGCGGAGCTGGAGGAGTCCGGCAGAAGGATCGAGGAGGACTACGCGGCCCTGATGGTCAAGGTGCCGATCATACCGTCGCGGGATACGCCGATCGGAAAGGACGACAGCGAAAACGTCGAGGTGTATCGGTGGGGAGAGCCGACGAAATTCGACTTTCCTGCCAAAAGCCACGTCGAGTTGGGTCACGAGCTGGATCTGCTCGATCTGAAGCGCGGTGCGAAAGTCGCGGGCTACCGCGGCTACTACGTGAAGAACGAGGCGGTCGCCCTGCAGATGGGCCTGATGATGTACGCCATGCACAAGCTGGTGCTCAGGGGATTCCTGCCCATGATTCCGCCGACGCTGGTGCGCGAGTACGCGCTGTTCGGCAGCGGCTACTTTTCGGGGAGGAGTTTCGACCAGGAGGTCGACGAGATATACAAGGTGGCAAATAGGGAGCTTGACGAGGAGGGCAGGGAGCGAAAGGAGAGCAAGTTTTTGGTGGGAACGGCGGAACCCTCCCTGCTGTCCTACTATTCCGGAGAGGTGCTGGAGGAGAAGGAACTGCCCGTCAAGCTGTGCGGATTCTCCCAGTGCTACCGCAGCGAGATCGGAAGCCACGGAAAGGATACGAGAGGGATCTACCGGGTGCACGAATTTATGAAAGTGGAACAGGTGTGCATCGCCAAAGCCGACGCGGAAGAGGCCGACCGGCTGCATGGGGAGATGGTGGCCATATCCAAAGAGCTGCACGAGGAACTCGAACTTCCCTACCGGCAGCTCGCCATCTGCACCGGAGACATGAGTGCCGGCAAATACAAGATGTTCGATCTGGAGGCATGGATTCCCAGTCGCAACGGATACGGCGAGACCGGCTCCGCCTCCAATTTTCTCGACTGGCAGTCGCGGCGGCTGAACGTAAAATACCGAACTGGAGACGGAAAGAAGCGTTTTGTCTATATGCTCAACAACACCGCCATTCCCTCTCCCAGATTCCTGATCGCCATTCTGGAGAACCACCAGCTAGCCGACGGATCGGTTGCCGTGCCCAAGGTGCTGAGGAAATATATTCCCGGAAATTTGGAGATCATTCGAAAGAACCGACGTTGACGTTTCCCTTCGTTCGTTTTGCGGAGCCTTTTACCGTCATCCGCGCTTTCGAATAGGACAGGCGCCGGATTTTCTCGAATCGAGGCATTCATTGTTGATTTACCAGGGAACCTCGTGGTAAAAAGTCGAAAAATTGCGCGAATTGTCATTCCCGCTCTTTGCTCAAAGGTTCGCAATTTCGGATTTTTTACCGCTTCGTCAAGTTTAGAAAACAGTAGCTATGGGACTGATCTATTCGGAAATCATCTTAATA
>CAZLTI010000329.1:0-1949 GCA_964562335.1 uncultured Pseudomonadota bacterium
AACAAAGGAATTTTATCCAAGGCTTGCAGGATTTGATCGGAGAGCAGTGGGTGGAAACCGATCCCTGCATTTTGGATACCTACGCCTGGCAGATGAACGCCGAACTCATTGGCGACACCTCCCATTTTATGCCCAGGGCCGTCGCGGTCGTTTTGCCGGAAACCACCGAGGAGGTATCCGCCGTCATGAAGCATTGCCATTCCCACGGCATTCAGTGCAAACCGATGGGATCGGGACAAGGGCCATGGAACGCGCCTCGTAGAGAGAGAAACAGCGTACAGGTCGATCTTCGCAGAATGGACAGACTCGTCAAGATCGACGAGAAAAATATGTATGCGGTGGTAGAAACGTATGTAACCAACAACATGCTGCAAACCGAAGCGATGAAGGTGGGGCTGACCTGCCACATCATTGGCGCCGGGGGGCAGGCATCGCAGCTCGCTGCGGCAACCTCCTTCAACGGTCATGGATTGGACGGCATGGCGTTCGGTTTTGCCGGTCGGAACCTGCTGGGATTCGAGTGGGTTCTGCCGGACGGCGAAATCGTGCGCGTCGGATCGTTCGACAGTTCGGGAGAGATGTTTATGGGGGACGGACCGGGACCCTCCATTCGAGGCATTATCAGAGGTTTTGCGGGCGCCATGGGAGGGTTGGGAATTTTCACCAAGGCTGCCGTAAAACTCTACCCCTGGCACGGACCGAAAAGGCTGGAGGTTTTCGGCAAAAATCCAAATCTGATGTTCAAAATTCCCCCCAATCATATGGTGACCACTATCGGGGTGCCGGGATGGAAGGAGGTTGCCGATTTAGGGTATGGACTGGCGGAGGCGGAAATTGGCGAAATCGCCTTCCGCAACGCGCCCGTCATTACCATTCCCGCTTTGTACAGCTGCGGTGCCGATGCGATTAAAGCGCTAAAGAACCCTATGTTCCGCGCACTCGATCGTATCATGTACTGCTGTTTCTTTGCCCGGCATCGGGAGGAACACCTGTACCAGCAGCGGGTCATTTCGGAACTGGCCAAATCTCTCAAGGGCGGGATTTTGGGATCCGACGGCGGCCTGACCGGTCTGGTCAACAAACTGAGATTCATTCGACTTCTCGCCAGGCGGATAGGAGTCCTGAAACTCCTGCGGTCAGTGCCGGGTTTTTTGAACCTGTTGACGACGCAGTTCGGATATCACGGGCTCAAAATTCTCGAAACCGGAAATCCGATGGACTGCCTACTGTACGGCAAGTTCGTCAAAAACGACAGTAACGTCAAAGTGACCGTGGTGCTGGGCGGCAATTTCAGCACCTCTCTCGGCACGATCTGTCCTTGGGACCTGGCCGTCCGTAGCGCACAGGTGGGAACGGCGATCAAAAGGAGCTTTATCAAATCCCGGGAGATCATCGACGACGGCGGCGACGGCGGGCACGGCGGCCTGTACGAGGGCGGCTCCTACTCCCATATCGAGACGGTTGCTCTGTACGACCCCAACGACAAGAGACAGATCGAAGCACAGGACCGTTTTATCGCGGAGACCAACCAGGCTTCCATCCGGGAGAGCCTGGGCATTTCCATCAACAGCTTCGGACCCGCCGGTTCGGACACCTTCTCCCGGCATGCCATGAATTACGACGAACTGCTGCAGGCCATCAAAAGGGAGTACGATCCCGAAAACACAGCGGACGCCGGCTGGTATACCGACCCGGAGTACAAAACGCCGGAAAGAGAGAAAAAGCTACGTCGGGAGGCCGACCGCAACTGCCCCTCCTTCGACGGAGTTGCGGTATCGGAGCGCTCCGCAGCCCATCTCGACATTCCGTGGGACTGGCTGGAAAAGCGGCAGTATCGTTTAATGGAAGAGCCGGCAAAACGTTGAAAATTGCGGGAATCTGTAGTCAACTATTTTTATTAGATTCCCGTTCTTTGCTCAGAGTATCGCAAATTCAGTGCGGGAATGACA
>CAZLTI010000330.1:0-1925 GCA_964562335.1 uncultured Pseudomonadota bacterium
GTTTCTCTCCTCTGACGGAAGAGGAGCTACAACGGACTACAATCGAATATCGCTGCTGACAAAACCCCGGGAACTGACCGGCGACGATATCCGTCAAAAAATCGGTCGGATCAGGCCGTATATCGACGGTGTGATTCTAAAGAGCGGACGCCGAAACTCGACCTTTCTACCGCAGGTTTGGGAGTCCATTGCTACGCCGGAGGAGTTTGTCGGCGAACTTTGTCGCAAAGCGGGGCTTTCAAAGGACTATTGGCAAAACCAAACGGTGGAGCTATCGGTCTATCAGGTCGAACACTTTCGGGAGGCCGATCGCAAATGAATCTGCCGTTCCGCAGAATCCTTTTTTTCAAACTATACAGCAGTTCCGCAACCCTATCGGAAGTCCTATGAGCGATCGACAGTTTCTACTTGTCAAGGCGGCGTTCAAGCGACCCGTACCGCGCACGCCCGTCTGGATTATGCGCCAGGCTGGCCGCTATCTGGCGGAATATCGGGAAGTGAGAAAACAGGCCGGCGGTTTTTTGGACCTCTGCACGAATCCGGAACTGGCGGCAAGAGTCTCCCTGCAGCCGCTCGAACTGATCGGAGTAGATGCCGTCATCATGTTCTCCGACATACTGACGCCCCTTATCGGCATGGGGATGGATCTGGCCTTTACGCCCGGACCCGTTTTTTCCAACCCCGTCAAAACGGAAAGCGACATCGACGGACTGCTGTGCGAAAAACCGGATCGGGCAACTCCCTACGTAGGTAAAATACTGGATATTCTGAAGAGGGAGGTTGGAGGTCGCGTGCCGATAATCGGTTTTGCCGGAGCTCCCTTTACGCTGGCCACCTATATGGTCGAGGGAGGCGGCTCCAAGCTGTTTCCGTCGGTAAAAGCGCTATTTTGGGAAAAGCCGGAAGCCGCATTTCGGTTGATGCAAAAGTTGACGGAAATGACCGTCGACTACCTGAACTATCAGATCGATCATGGTGCCGATGTGGTGCAGCTTTTCGACACCTGGGCGGGAATTTTCTCCTCGCAGGAGTATCGGCAGCATATATCTCCCCATGTGCAAAACATCTTTTCTCGATTGAAGCGAAACGGCAGAGTTCCGAAGGTGTACTACGTAAACGGTGGCGGCCATTTGCTGCGGGAGATGGCGGAGACGGGAACGGACGTAATCGGCTTGGACTGGACGGTCGATATCGGGGAAGCGAAAAGGCTTGTCGGGGACCGCGTTGCTCTTCAGGGCAACCTCGATCCTGCCGTTCTGTTTTGCAGCCAATCCACTTTGCAAAGTAGAGTGGCTTCGATTCTCAACGGGTTCGGCAGCGATTCGGGCCACATCTTCAACCTTGGACACGGTATCGATAGAGATACCGATCCGGAGAAAGCTCGATTCATGGTGGAGACGGTGAAAAGGCTTTCGCAGAGATCCGGATAGCCGACTGACCGAGAGTCTTCCAAAACCATCGGACAACTCCGAAAAACCGATATTTTGCTCTGCCGCAACCAATTTTCATAGATCGCAATGCTGAAACTGGGTGAACTGTTCTTTCGATTTCGCAACTACACGCCGCTTCCGTTTCTGGCCTATCTGTTCCTGTACGGAAAGGGAACGCACGGTTTCGTTTCGCTGGCGGTCGGAGCCCTGTTCGTCCTGCTGGGAGAGTCGATCCGTCTATACGGAGTCGCCCATATTGGAGGGGTCAGCCGAACGCGTTCGTTCAGCACCAGCCAGAGACTGATCAAAAGCGGACCTTTTCTGTACGTCAGAAATCCGCTGTATATCGGCAATCTGCTGTTAAGCGGGGGATTGATCGTTACGGCCAATGTCAATCCCTATTTCACAGCGCTATTCTTTCTGTTTTTTTTCGTTCAATACGTCCCGATCGTCCATTGGGAGGAAAACAACCTAAAGGAAAGATTCGGAAGGGAG
>CAZLTI010000331.1:0-1914 GCA_964562335.1 uncultured Pseudomonadota bacterium
ATTTTACTGGTCGGAGTAAGAGGATTTGAACCTCCGGCCCCTGCCTCCCGAAGACAGTGCTCTACCAGACTGAGCTACACTCCGAAACCAAGTAGAAAATGTAGCATCGAACATTTCATAAATCAAATGGAAAACGTCAGCCGGACTGAATTGCACCCTATCGCTTTCGATAGGATAATCCCTACACCCTTGAGGAGTTTCCCGTGAAAAGAAAGACTGGACTTCTTTCCGATCCGATTTACCGACAGCACAAAACCGGAATGCATCCGGAGAGTCCGGATCGACTCACGGCAACGCTCGATTTTTTGCAAAGCAGCACAATCTGGGACAGGTTGGAGCTGGTTTCGGCAACGGAGGCCGAGCGGGATACAATCGAGCTGGTTCACGATTCCGATTATATTGCGGATTTGGAGCGCCAGATCAAAAGCGGTCGGGAGCATGTCCATTCGCCGGATTGTTCCGTCTCTTCGGAAACGTTCAAGGTTGCTCTAAACGCGGTCGGCGGTGCCATCGAGTTGGTGGAGCGGGTGCTATCGTCCGATCTTCGCAACGGTTTCGGACTCGTCCGCCCCCCCGGACACCATGCGGAACAGCGGGCGGCCATGGGGTTCTGCTTTTTTAACAACATCGCGATTTGCGCGGAGCATCTGATTCGGCGGAAAGGCTGCGGGAAAATTCTCATTGTGGATTTCGATGTACACCACGGCAACGGCACCCAGCATTTTTTTGAAAATCGCAGCGATGTCTTCTACTGCAGCGTTCACGAAAGCCCTTTTAGCTGCTATCCCGGCACCGGATTCGATTCGGAAAAGGGCAACGGAGAGGGGCAGGGATATACCCTGAATGTATCTATGGAGGCTGGATCGGGCGACAGGGAGTATTTGACGGCTTTGGAAAAGATCCTCCTGCCTGCCTGGGAATCCTACCAACCGGAATTTGTGCTGGTTTCGGCCGGGTTCGATGCGCATATCGACGATCCGCTGGCCAACATCCGTATTACGGAGGAGACGTTTTCCGCCTACACGAAAGCGCTTTGTCAAATCGCCGAAACGCACTGCGGCGGAAAGCTGGTAAGCCTTCTGGAGGGAGGATACAACCTAGGGATAATTCCGCGACTGATCGAAAGCCACCTTGCCATTCTGTTGGATTTCGCCGACAGGCAATCAAAGACCCCTTGATCCGCCCCGGCGGATCTTACTGCGACTCGCCGCATGAAAGAACGTCTCTCAACTCCTTGAGAAAAAGCTCGGATTGCGGTTTCGTCCCGATCGAGATTCTGATGTAGTTGCGTGTTATTTCCGTATCGAAATATCGAATCAGGATTCCCTTCGCTTCCAACAGCTCCTTCACCTCCCTTGCCGGTCGGTTCCCTATCCGACACCAAATAAAATTGGATTCGGAAGGAAATACTTCCAGCAGCTTCTCCTTTTTCAATTCGCGAATCAGCCACTCCCTTGTTTCAACCATTTCGTCGACCTGTTTTCTATAGTAGTCGAGATGGTTCAAGCATGCCGTCAGGGCCACTTCGGCGGCGACGTTAACGCTGAAGGGGGGTTTTAAACGCATTAAACCGTCGGCCAAAGATTTGGACATGATGCCGTATCCTACCCTGAGACCGGCCAGGCCGAAGCATTTGGAAAAAGTACGAAGGATGACCAGATTGTCTGCCCGCTCTATCCGGGAGAGGAAGGTTTTGCGGGAAAACTCGTAGTACGCCTCGTCCACCAGTACCAGAAGGTTTTGTTTCAGGAAGTACTCCACCACGCTCGCTTCCAGCATGTTGCCGGTCGGATTGTTGGGTGAGCAGAGAATCACCAGCTTGACCCCCTTGAGGTCGATGCTTTGCGCCTTTTCCAGAGAGATGGAATAGTCCCGTTCCCTCGGATGCGTTTGATAGACTCCCCTGTTGAGACG
>CAZLTI010000332.1:0-1912 GCA_964562335.1 uncultured Pseudomonadota bacterium
GTCGTAGGTCGTATCTGCCGACAGGTCGCCGGACGGCGTGATCCAAAACACGCTCTTATCGGCGACCAAGAAATCCGCCCTTTCGGTGCTGGAGGTCGACATTTTTACGCATTTGCCAGTCCCGAAGGTATCGTTGTAATCTGTACCTTTTTTGGCTACCTGAAAAGCCTTGTCGCAATTCGTATTTTCAGTATTGGTGGTCACCGTATCGGCACTCATGTCTTTGCTGAACTGTATCTTAATAGTGGGCCTGAGGGCGGTGTCTGTCGTAGGATCGGGCGACTGCAGTTTTTCGTCTTTGATCGCCGGGCTTAGGATCGTTTTGAATCCTGTAGAACCGTTTAGTATGGTATTGCCTTTTACGACACTATCCCCAGTGGCGTTCTTTGCAACGGAAGTCACTCGGATCTTATAGGTAGCATCGGGCAGCAATCGCGCAGCTTGGAACGTAAACTTTTTGCCGTCATTGTCCGCGGTAGCATCGACGGTAGCGTCACTCAGGTTTCTAGCTATCATTTTTGCACAGCTACCGAAACCGTCGTGGGAGACCTGTATCGAACTGCTACAGTCGGCGGTAGCGTCGTCGCCTGCGGGGCCGGCCAGTGCGAATATCGTATCTTTTTTCATCGCTTCGGGAAAGGTGACGTCGATCGTCGTGTCCAAAAGCACTCCTATGTCTCCATTCTTCGGCTTGGCCTCTATAGCGTTTTCACCGGTCGTGAAGTTCCATTCCCGTAAAAAATCCGATCCCGACTGTTTTTCGATTTCCGCTCCTTCGTAGTCCTTTACGCCGGTCGTGATCCTGACGAAATGGGGGATGCTTTTGCCAAGAGTTGCGTTCGGAGAGATCGCAAAGGTTTTACCGTCCAAGGAGTCCACCGTGTTGGACATCGCTACGCAGCTGCTGCCAAAAGCATCGCCGGAGGCCGTGGCCACCAGGAATGTCGGGGTTTTGTTTTCAGCGTTTTTGGTGCAATCGCCGCCGTCGGTATCTACTATCAACGTATCGGATTTGATTTTCCCGCTGAAGGTCGCTCCGATCAAAGTATTGCGGCTTTCGTCCGTCGCGTCGTGCTCTGGAACGACGGCATCGACCTTTATGGCGGCACGCGCTGTAAATCCGCTGTATCCGCTCTCGATGATATACGTATCTGACAGAGGGAAATCGAGAGGGGTGGTGATGGCGTTCGTCAATTTGATTCTGTATTTTTCTGTAGGCTTCAGAATGCTGGCCGGTGTTACCGTAAAGGTTTTCTTGTCGGGGGTTATGCCGGGGGTATCGCTCGACATCCCCACGCAACTGCCAGATGTTTTCTCGTTAAAGACTTGAACGGGACCGCCGCACTGCTTGTCTTCGCCTTCACCGGTCGGCATCTTTTTGGAAAAGGTAGTTGCCATCGCCTCGGAGAAGGTGATTTTGATGTCCGGTTTTAAGGAGTCCGGTGTCGTATCGTTGACCGGATCGGTGCTTTTTACCGTCGGCTGCGTGCCGGTGGTAAAGGGGTATTCGTAGACCTTATCCAGTGCGGCATTGTCGTTGTCCTTTACGTCTTTGGTCACTCTGACCATGTATGCCCTGTTCGCATCCAGTCCCTTCTCACTGGTGCTTCATATTTATCGTTGCTGCTGGAGACAGCAGACACCTCCATTTGGATGCATTTGCCGTCGGCAAAATTGTCGCTGGTTTTGGAGAGCTGAACCGAGCCGCTGCATTCCCCGCTGTTGCTGCTGTTGGCCGTGACGTCTTTGACCGTTTCGCTAAAGGTAATGGTGATTACGGGCTTTCGTTTGGCTCTTTCCGCGCCTCCCGCAACCGGGTTGATGGTCTCCACTTTCGGAATAGTATTCCCTGGAGCGCTGCCGCCACCGCCGCCACCGCCGCCACCGCCGCAGCTTCCCATCAAAAAGGCGA
>CAZLTI010000333.1:0-1911 GCA_964562335.1 uncultured Pseudomonadota bacterium
ACCGGCCTTTCGGCGGATCCCCGAATGATGCGACTGGTCTCGGCTTTGGACCGCTTCGCGCTGGTTTCCAGTTCGGACAGCCATTCGCCGGAGAACATCGGGAGGGAGGCGACGATCTTCGATACGGAATTTAGCTACGATGGAATACGTAGGAGCCTGACCGAAAACAGCGTTTTCGGTACGGTCGAGTTTTTTCCGGAAGAGGGGAAGTATTTCTCTTCCGGTCATCGAAAATGCAACTATCGGGTCGATCGTTTTCCTCCCAATTCCCATCGCTCCGTCTGCCCAGTCTGCCAAAAATCGCTTACGACGGGGGTGATGGACCGCGTGAACGAACTGGCGGATCGCACGACGGTTCCCGATAGCTGCCGGCTCGACTATTTCAGCACAATTTCCCTGCGGGATATCGTCGGTCAGATTCTTCGGGTCGGATCCAAATCCAAAGGCGTGACGAGAAGATATGCGGAATTGATAGGTCTATTCGGATCGGAATTCGACATACTGTTGAAAAGACCGATCGACGAAATTTCGCATAGGTACTCCCCGATTTTGGCGGAGGCGATAGACCGCATACGAAAGGGTCGTATCGAAAAGCAGCCGGGATTTGACGGAAAATATGGGACAATATCCATTTTTAGCGAACGAGAAATCAACTCCTTTCCCAGGAAACCGATATAACATAGCGTGCCAAAGCCGATACAGCTTATTAAAGAGGCCGGTCTTCTCACCGTTGCCGTCAATAGCAGAAGGGAATATCGCGAAATAGAGCTTCTCCTGCTTTCCCAGCAGATTGTCCATTGGGTGGAGCACGATATCCGCAGACGCCGTTTTATTATTGCGGACGACGATGCAGCTCAAGCCGAAAAGGCAATCGCGGCCTACATAGCGGAAAACAGAAACTGGCCGCCGCCTGAAAAGGCCCCCTACTCTCCGACCTATTTCGACTTTTCGCCGATTCATATTTTCCTGCTCTTGGCACTATTTTACTTCCATGCCAAAATCAACGAATCCAACGCAACATGGTGGTTGGAACGCGGTAGCGTTTCGGCGGAAAAAGTTTTGGCAGGGGAATGCTTTCGTTGCGTGACGGCTTTAACCTTGCATCTTGATGCGCCTCATCTGTTCGGCAACTTGACCGCATTGCTGCTGTTCGCCTCCATGGTCGCGCATTCCCACGGATGGGGGTTTTCGTGGCTTCTCATTGTAGTCGGCGGTACGGCGGGAAATTGTGTAAATGCGCTCTTTTATCAATCCGCCCATAACGCCGTGGGCGCTTCCACGTCCGTTTTTGCAGCCGTCGGCCTAATGGGGGCATTCGCTTTCGGGCGATATTGCAAAGTCCGCTATCGCAAAAAAAAGGCCTTTGTGCCCATAGTCGGGGTGTTGGGAATTTTTGCCATGTTGGGCACCAATCCCGCTACGGACGTTCTCGCTCACTTTTTTGGTTTGGTCTGCGGTTTTTTGATCGGAGCCACTTTAACTCCAGTTTCGGATTTCAAATTTATGACCTACCGATCGTTTCAGTTAAGCTGTTTTGTTTTGCTTGCGACAATTCTACTCGGCAGCTGGTACATGCAACTATCGCCTGCCGATGCGAATTTCCTTTACTAGACGAAATACTGGACCCAAAATCATTTTCCGAAAAGGGGTCGTTTTAGCCGGATCCAAAGATCGAACGACTCCACATTGAGAAATTCTTAGACACGATGAATAGCGAATCCTCGACTCGAGCCGACAACAATGCTTTAATCGTCTTGAGAAAAATTCTGAATTTGGGGATCGAAGGCATCGGCACCCTCTCCGGTGCAAAGGAGTTGGGCGACAGTTATCTCGACAACTCCTCCTATCGCAACGATATGGAAAGAATCGACGCATTGATCAGGTGGGAGGAGCGAAAAAACTTCACTTCCG
>CAZLTI010000334.1:0-1895 GCA_964562335.1 uncultured Pseudomonadota bacterium
CTGGTTTTATTAGATTCCCGCCTTCGCGGGAATGACAATCCGCACAATTTTCGACCAACCGTTCGGGTGGAAAGAGTTGGCCGATTATCGAGATTTGGAGAATATCTGGCAAGAAAATAGTAAAAGGGACGCAATGGGAGATATGCACAACCTGCAGATTGTCGTCAGCCTGGGCCCCCGGCAGGTCAAAGCGACCACCGGACTGGTCAACGGAGCCGCAAACGGAGCGCAGATCATCAATGTGATCTCCAAGGAGAATCGCGAAAAGGAGCGCTCGCAAGTAAAGGAGGTTACGGAGGACGAAGCGACAAAGAAGACGCAAAGGGAAGAGAAGGGGAAACGAAGGCCGGGGAACGGGGGGAAGATCGATCTCTATCGATAGGCAACCGCCCTGCCGTGTAATAGGACTATCATCGAACCTGGCAAACCAGGTGGGATGCAGTAGATACCAACTTCAGGCTTCCCATCGTAACATGGGCTTGCACACCGTTGGCAGTGACCGATCCCCTTGTTGATGTTACGGCTCAACTACGCCTAAAATCACGGACAGGGCAGAACCGATGGAAAGAATTTAATAAAATTTATTGCACATTGTCCACAAAAAAAATCCTTGGCATCGGAATCAACCGCTATCTCCCAGCGATTCTTCAAGTCTCTTCAGCATCCCGGGCAGCTTTTGCTCCATTTTTTCGATCTTTTTTTTGTATTCGATATCCGCACGAAGGGCTTCGTCCGCAAGATAGATTGCAATTCTCATGGCGTAATCGGAAAGGATCTGGTTTGAACTGCCATCCGTCGAGGACTCTTCCATAGCCCTCTTCAACCTGCTTTCAAGTAGCCCGATATATTCCTCGTCGTCATCGGAGGGAATACAATAGACCATCTTATTTATCTCAATCGAATACTTTTTCTTTTCCATTTAGCTACCGCACGAATAGGCACCGCCCCATCTTGCCCAAATCGAAATCATTTCGGCATTTGCCGTCCAGCCTCCCGTGTTCCATATCGTACCTTAAACGCTTAGGCCACAAAAATCGAACGGCAACTGGAAGCAAACCGGGAGAAAGCGGGAGAGCGGTCGATTTCCTCAAAAAGGAAAACGCTCGAAAGGGGTCAAAAGGAGGGAACGACCAATCGTGGAATTTCGGGCGGGTTTCTTGGAGCGGGTCTACCGCTCCTCATCGAAACGATTCTCGAAAAGCGCGCTTAACCGCTCTATGGCTTTCTCTTCGTTTTCTTCGTCCTCTCCGGAAACCCTCAAAGTGACATGCGTACCTACTATTGCGGCCAACATCAGCACCTCCATGATCGATTTGGCATCCGCCGTTTTGCCGTCGCAGGTGATGCTTACCTCCATATCGAAAAGCGTAGCTACCTGCACCAGTTTGGTTGCCGCACGTACGTGCAGGCCAAGCGCATTCGTAATGACAATTTCCTTTTCAAGCATGATCATGCTTCGCGGTTTTTCCATTGACGGACCGAAGGTACCGGCTGCTCGGAGCCATGTCAAGGTTGATAGCGCATCGAGCAGGTGCCGACGGCAGATACAGTCGGTTGACGCTTCCTTTTTTTCTCCGATCCGGATAGAGTTCGAACCGACTCTCGCCCAGGCTTCCGTCGACAAAGAGCAAACGTGACGCTGGCCAACCAAGCAGGAACCGAATCTACGCAAAGCGGTATGGCCCCGAAGATTCTGTCGGTCGTCGGCCGATCCGGATCCGGCAAAACAACGCTAATTACCCGTCTGATTCCCTATTTTGTCGAGGCAGACATCAAGGTGGGAACGGTGAAGCATACCCATCATAACGTCGAGTTCGACAAACCGAATAAAGATTCGTGGCGGCATCGAGCGGCCGGGGCTTCGCAGGTTCTCTTGCTATCCGACGAAAAGATGG
>CAZLTI010000335.1:0-1792 GCA_964562335.1 uncultured Pseudomonadota bacterium
TTCCCGCATACTCACCGTCGCTTGATTCGGAAGCGGCCAGCATGACGGAAAAAATTTTGTCACCGTCGGCTTCGTGGTCGTCTACGCCCTTTACAACGATATTTTGCACGCCATTCCAATTGTCCGGCGTAAAAGTCAATAGGGACGGATTCACAACCCCTTCGGCGGAGTTTGAACTGCTTACCGCAATGGTCACGTCGGCTTTTGGCTTCCCGTTGAGAGTGACCGCGAAGGATGCGGTTTCCCCCTCTTCGCTCACGCGCCCTTTCAATGCAGAAACGATGATGTTTGCCGTTTCGTTGTCTATATTGACTACTTGAATGTCGGCTGGATCGTAGTCGTGAAAGGCCATATCGTCCGACTCCAGCGGAGAAAAAACGATATGAAACGTTTGATCGCCATCGTTCAGGTCGTCGTCGACTCCCTTGACCGTTACCGTCTTGGGAGCATTCCAGTTGTCTGGAGTGAAAGTAAGGGAAGGGGGCGAGACCAAGCCCTCCGCCATATCCGAACTGCCGACCTTCATTCGAACATCGTGAACGGGGCGAGACAGCATCCGGACAGAGAAGGAAGCATGCGATCCATTCCGATTCTCCTGAACGTTTCCACTGATTGCACCGAGCGAAATCCCCGGCTTCGCCTCCTGGACAATGGTGGCCTTTGCATTGGCCGCAATGTTTCGAGCACGACTAATCATGCCGTCGGGCCAGAAGACCTGAATGTCGGCAAAGTTCGCGTCTTTCAAGCCAAACGATTTGGTCGGAGATTCGGCTTCGATATAGCGATACTGATTCGGAGCGCTTCCCCCAACTCTTACGATAGATCCTATACCGTTTCTATCTCCCGTTCTTCCGGTCAACTTGATTTTCAGATATTTGTAGGCTGTCGCGGTGCCGACTATCAGTTTGCTGATGGAGTCTCGGTTCACTACGAATAGATCCGGCACTCCGTCTCCATTGAAATCGCTCCAGACAGAACTAACGCTATCGCCAAAGTCGATAGTCGCAGCACTCGTAACCGATTCGTGAAAGTTTTTCGTTCCGTTGCCCCAAAAGAGTTTGTTGGCATCTCCCGAGACGTTGGACAGGTACAGGTCGAGATGGCCATCGTTGTTGAAGTCTCCCCAATCGGCATCGAAAGTCTTTCCGGCATAGCCGACATTCGAAGAAGAGGTGACGTTTTCGAACGTGCCGTTGCTTTTGTTCCTGTACAGCCTGTTTGCGGAGTTCGCATTGGCGACGTAAAGATCGAAGGCTCCGTCTTTATCATAGTCGCCCCAAGCCGTCTTTCGGCCACCGGCTCCCGTATCCTTAAGACCTGAGGTAGTTGCGACATCCGAAAAGGTTCCGTTTCCGTTGTTGTGGTAGAACGTATTGTCTGCACTGTCCTCCAGGACAAAAATGTCCGTGTTTCCGTCATTATCGTAGTCGATGACGCTTGCGCCCAAGCTGTTTTTGGCGCTGCCGACGCCCGCTTCGGCTGTAACATTCAAAAAACTGCCGTTTCCGGTATTCTTGTACAATCTGTTGACTCCCGATCTCGTGACGTAAATATCCAATTTACCGTCGTTGTTGTAGTCCAACGATACCGCGCCGGTGTTTCCCTTCATCGCCTCGATACCGGAATTCGAAGTGACGTCGGTAGCCTGACCCGATCCGTCTCCCTTCAAAAGCTTTCCGTGGTCCCGATTGACGATAAAGCAGTCGACATAGCCGTCTTGATCAAAATCGCCCCATACTGTTTCAATGCCGTCTCCGGCGTCGGCCAGACCTCCATTATCGACGGAGGTGTA
>CAZLTI010000336.1:0-1754 GCA_964562335.1 uncultured Pseudomonadota bacterium
CAATGCCGTTGGAGGGATATTGGCGATACAGCCGACCGGATTGATATTGGGATTTCCGGATCGCAATCGATCGCCGCTGGAGAGCTATACGGTGCTATTCGATAGAAAGGGCGCCTACGATCCTGAAGCCCAAGAGGTTACCGATGCGGGATTGGGGGTACGGGTCTCTAGGGAGAGGAAAATAACGCTGCTTGCCGGGGCGGAGATGTCGATTCGAGAGGAGGGGGATGAGCAAAGCCAACTCCTACAGGCCGAAGAGACAAAAGAGTTCTCCGTAGACAACCGCCGCTATGTCGTGGAAATTGAGGGCAGCAAGCCCTTTTGGATGAAGATAGAAACGCTGTCAAACGAGCCGAATTTTACGCATGGACAGGAATTTCAAATTCGTACCGAGACTTTTGGCCAAGCAAAGACTATCGAGGATCGTGAGTTGATAGGAAGGAGGTTCGACTGGAATCAGACGGAAACAAAGCCGAGCATTATACAGCCTTCCGGTAGTCAAGGGATCATAATAGAGTTTAAAGAGGGGGCTAGTGAAAGGCAAAACGCTTCCCCCCTGTATTGGGGAGCGGGGCGTATAACGGCGAAAATCGAAAAAACGAAAGGGGAAGAGGCGGATCGGGTGCGGATTTCTGAAAGCAGTCATAAAATTGCATTGAAGGAAAAAGATATCCCATTGAATCTGTTTTATTGGAACCGTGAAAATGAAGAGTTTCGGGAAGTTTCGAACGAACAGGTTCTGGATATCGGCGATAAGATTGTTGTCGGCGTGTTTATCTATACGATCCTCTCGATTTAGAGCAAGATATGGGAAGCCGTTTTCCGGAACCCACAACGGAAAGAGTGGTAATCGATTCGAAGGATGTTGGCTGCGGAAACGAGGTCGAGATTTTATGGGGAGACCGAAAAAATCTTGGTCGCGGACCGGGGATAGGCCGGTTTTTGGCCAACCATATAACGCCAAATAGCCCATTTAACCGGGATTTGATGGTAATACTGCATCCCGATCATTACCGCCTGCTAGAGTGGGGATGGAACGATACCGTAGCAAGTACGGAACGGAGCCTTACCGACGAATTTCGCAGGTATTTGAGGGATAAACAGGCATATGACGAGTGTGGGAATTCGATCCGATTGTTTGCGGCTGGATGCAGCAATACCGCTCACAACCGAATGGATAGGGGGCTGCTTCGGATGGATGCGAAACAACTGTCCGGAATGATCGACATCGATGTAAAAGAGGGATTTCCCAATGCCGAACGCATTGTACCGGAAGGAAAGAAGAAGCCGAACGAATTTTGGATCGTTTCGCATCCCGCCTTTCGTTTTTCTCCGGTAACCTTAGCCTTTTGCGCTCCCCTTTTTTTTGCCGCTCACAAACAGGGCTGCTCGAATCCGGAAAAGGAGGACTGGGTACCTCTACTCCCCTTTTCCGATCTACTGGATGTCTATTATATTGGGGACGACTGGTGGACACACTGCCCACTGCCCGAAAGCTTTTCGGATCGCTCTCTTCGGATGACGGTAGAACGTGGCAAAGATGAAAGCTCGCTGATCGGCGCACCGAACTCGGATGGGTGGTCTGCGGTAAGCGGTCGATACTATTACCGGCAAGACGGCGTAGTCGGCTCTGACGACAATCAGCCTTCCATCATGTCGATATGGAAAGAGAGCCAGCCTGATATCTGCTATCTAAGAATGGGAACTTGGAAATCGTCTCGGCCTTAATTGGCGAGAGGAGGTCATCTTATTTG
>CAZLTI010000337.1:0-360 GCA_964562335.1 uncultured Pseudomonadota bacterium
CGCAAAAAGCCGCACGGCTGATTAGCCCCGATAGCTGCACACAAAACAAACACAGGAGAATGAATTGAAAGGGTGGATTTTATACAAGGACTCCGCAAATCGTCTGAAACCGGAAGCCTATGAAATCAATAGGTTTGTCGAGGTTGCGAAAGAGGAAGGTATCGATCTTCAAGTGTTCAAGCCGGAACAATTCGACCTTACGGTAACAAGAGAGGATAGGCAGAGCCTATTGGTAGATGGCGACCCAGTGGCTTTGCCGGATTTCGCGCTACCCAGAATGGGGGCCGGTACTACCTACTTTGCCCTTGCCATTATCCGCCATCTTGAACGGCTTGGCGTCTATTGCGTCAATTCGTCTCA
>CAZLTI010000337.1:370-1061 GCA_964562335.1 uncultured Pseudomonadota bacterium
ACAAACTGTATACGCATCAAATACTGGCAGAGAACAATCTTCCCGTACCTAAAACCATGTTGGTAAAGTTTCCTATCGATGTCGATCTTGTGGATAGGCACCTTGGGTTTCCGGTTGTTGTAAAAACGCTTTCCGGTTCGCAAGGAAGCGGAGTATTTTTATTGGAAACAAAATCCAGTTTTATCGATTTAATGCAATTGATCGAAGCAACGAATAAAACGGCCAATATCATATTGCAGGAATTTATATCGAGTAGTTACTATTGGCGGTCGTGTCGTTTCAAGTATGCGGCGAATCGCAGGAAAAGGAGAATTTAAGGCAAATTTCTCGTCGGGCGGCAAAGTCGAACAATTTGCCATAACTCCCGAGATAGAGTGGATGGCAACGCAAACCGGTAAGATTTTGGGTTTGGAGATAGCGGGAGTGGATTTACTGTTTGACGGCAGTCATTACAAGGTTTGCGAGGCAAATTCCTCTACGGGCTTTGAAGGAATGGAAAGTTGTAGCGATGTCAATATTCCAAAAGAAATTTTCCATTTCATTCGTATACGGCAAGGCATATTCAAAAAGGCAGCCAACAAAGCCATCAACGCGGACAGCTAAAAGCGGTGCGGCCGTAGCGTAGCGAAGCCGCACCGCTTTTGGCTGCCGGTTATGGCAAGCGTGTGTGCCGGGCATGGCACTAGACTAG
>CAZLTI010000337.1:1200-1750 GCA_964562335.1 uncultured Pseudomonadota bacterium
TCTTACCAGGTTTTCGCGGAGCCGAAGGTTAGGAGAAGGGCAAGGGCGTCATCGTGAGGTGGTGTCTGGAGGAAGCTCAATCCAAAAGTACGGGGCGACGAACAGGAACTGGATATGAGGTGTGACGTATTCGGGACCAGTGGGCACGCGACCATTAAGTCCTCCATCCGCATTGGAATACGTTTTATAAATCCAGCGTTTACGTACCGAAAGCTTAGTGTCCTACCCCGGGAGATCTGCTTGAGAGGTAGTAGAATTAGCGGTCTGGGTCACCTTTGTTCGACAGGTGCCGTAGGTATAAACCGTTAAACAGGCTACGAGCAATGGAGCAATCCAAAGTTCCGATCAGGCGGAAGTCGGCAGAGGGCCTAGTAGGAGAAGTCGTCTCCGAAGGCCCGAACGGTTTTGAAGGGAGCTATCGTGTCCGCAATGATCCAAGATATTGCATCCGACCGGGATGAAGTTTTGTATGGAGCGAGGACAAAGGAGACTCCGGTTAATTTGTCGACTGTCTTGAGCCAAATTCTTGATCGGGACAATCTCTTTCGAG
>CAZLTI010000338.1:0-1747 GCA_964562335.1 uncultured Pseudomonadota bacterium
CCGCAGGAAGGGGAGAAAAGCAGCGCCATCGCCAAAGCGGCCGGCAGTACTATCCAGCGGTTCGTTTTCATGGTTTGCTTCCGTTTTTTTATTGTTTCGACGTCTTCACTCCCCCCAGCGCCCTCGCGAAAACGATAGGTCCAGGAACCATTTCCAACTGGATTCCCCTCCCCAATCAGGTTGGGGACAGGCTTTCGCGCAAATGATTTTTAGTGCCTCTCAAATTATGTCACCCGCTTTTGGCATCAGTGCGGAGACTTTAATCTATCGGCACCCCGTTGTTGTTGTAGAGTGCCATTATCTCTTGTTGGGTCAAGCATCTGTTATAAATGCTAAAATTCTTTATACTGCCTTTGAAATCATCTAAAGGGTGTTCGTTTTGATCCCATCCCAAATAGATATCCTCCAAATTATCATCTTTAACTCCATTGTTTGTTGATGTAAGCACCTTTGCATCATTTAGATAAACGTTTATTTGATTATCGGATAGTTTGTGTGAAACAGCCATAAAGTAAGTCGTATTGGTACGAATTACATTCTTAATGACGCGAATCTCGTTAGACAGTATTACTCCTAAAATTTCTTCTCCTCCACCTTGACCGTAAGTTTGGAAGCTTCTATAACTCCCCTGTCTATATTCATCTCTGTACAGACTAAAAATTCTCGGATTGTCCGATATGTCGCTAAATTTAAAATTCAAGATAACGGTAAAGTCTTGTGCAAGTTTCCTGTCTCCAAAAATATTTTTGTAAAAGACGATCTTTTGATTCCCTGTAAAAGTTGCCCCATCGCTATTAAACGTAACACCATTATGGGCTTTTCCGTGATTTCCATTTCCACTGTTGTCGTTCGCATCCGAAGTCAAAGGATAGTAGGCAACAGGGAGCGGGTTGGGCACCGTACCGAATTCACAGATAAAGTATAAAGACCCTCCGCAACGGCTATCATTCCAGTATCCGGCTTCACGCCCCCCAAGAGAATACATATGGGCGCAGTCCTCCCCCCCAGAATTATTTGGTTCTCCCGAATACCAATTTGTGTAGCTCCAGGACTCTCCCGTGACCCATTCCCAAGTTCCTTCCCGGTTGCGATCGTGCGCCCCTATCCAGACTGTCTTGCCGTTTGATATTGCTAAAATGGCGTCGTTCTCGGTCGCGTTTTCGATAGTTGCCAAATGACCTCCGTTGCTCTCGCAAGATGAACGCGCCGAAGTCCAGGTCGCCGTAGTATTGGACAGCGTATATCTGGGAACCGTATCGAACGACCAGGAGTAGGGGCTCTTCAGGCCGTTGCCGGCCGGATCGGAGGCGACTGCGGAGATCGTGGCCCTGTAGGTGGTGCTTTCCTTCAAAGGAGCGGCCGGGGAGAAGGAGGCTCGCCTGCTTTCCGCGTCGTAGCTCACGCTTGCCGCCACCGCGTCTTCACCGGAGTCTTTCAGCCCGAAGGAGGAGGGGGTCAGCGTGGCGGGGTCCATCGCCTCGCTGAAGGTCGCCTGGACGGTGGTGTCCAGACTCACTCCGGTGGCGCCGTCTGCGGGAAAGACGGAAATCGCGGTCGGCGGGCGGGTGGTATCGAAGCCGACCTTGTACTCTCTGCCTTTGTTTCCGCCGATGTCCCGCAGCGATTCGGTCGCCACCAGGTCGTGAAAGGTCTCTCTCTCCAGCGGGGAGTCCGGCACGACGGAGACCGTACGCTGCGATTCGTCGTAGGAGAGGGCGGCGGGCAGGAGGAAACCGTCGCTGCGGCG
>CAZLTI010000339.1:0-1746 GCA_964562335.1 uncultured Pseudomonadota bacterium
TGGAACACCCATAAGGATTTCCCGTGACCATTGCCTTCGACACCCATAGAGTTTTCAAGATTTTGAAGGAGGGCCATTTCTCCGACGAACAGGCCGAGACGCTGACCAGAGCCTTTTCCGAAGCCGGCGAGGAAAGCTTGGAGAAGGCCATCGAAACGACCATTGCCACCAAGGAAGATGTCCGAGCCGTAGAGGTGCGGTTGATCAAATGGATGTTCGGTTTTTGGGCGACCCTGATCGTTTTCCAAATGGGCTCCGTTTTCGCTTTGATACAGTTCCTGTCCAAGTGACGGGGGCAACCCCGCGTCAACGAAGCTTTGCCGGAGTATGCGAACTCCCGTCGGCATGAGAGTGCCCGGTCGCGGTCGGAGCAGTAGAGGCATTCGCCAGAAACCGTTTTACCGCCCTTTCGACCAGGTGGCACGGCCGAATACCCCGCTGGGCTGCCTCGATCCGGATGTTTTTGATCAGTTCCCTGTCCAGATAGTAGGCCACATGCTTTTTGTCCGTTTTTTGTTTGGAAGCCGCCCTCTTTGCCGGAGCGGGCACCGACGCGGACGACCCGACGAACTGTTTGGCCTTGGCTCTTCTTCTCTGCTTTTCGGCAAAATCCATATCTCTCCGTTAGGGTAGAAGGTTTTCGATCTGCGCCGCGATCTCCCGAATATCGGCCAGGGCCGCTTTGGCCTGTATTCTGTCGTTCGCACGGGTGGCATTTTCCGCATACTCCTCCAGCGTGCTTCCCTTTCCCGAGAACTTTTTGTAGACGTTGCGGCTTTTCATCGTTGTCGGCAGCACCGCACGGTCCAACGACCGGAACCTGGCGACCGTCCTCTCCGGCCTGGAATTGACGTGGCACATAACGGGGAGGATGGCGATTTTTCCCTCTCTTTCGTTGCTCCGCTGCGCATCCTCCAGCAGCGGCAGCAGATGGTCGAAAAGGGAGGCGGCGTCGAACTCCGACTCCCTGACGGGTATAATCACCAGATCGGAGTAGACCAGGGCGGTTCTCGTTCTTATGCCCGCTTCGCTCTCTCCGGGGCAGTCGATAAACACGGTTTCGAACCGCTGCGCGTATTCCTCCAGCGTTTCTCCCGTCGGCTCGTCGATTCCGTAGAATTCGACTGCCGGTCCTTTGTCCTCTCCCTGTTTCGGCAACGACTGCCGTTCCTGAAACCAGCTCCAGATCGACCCCTGCGTATCCAGATCGATAATGGCCGTGTTTTTCCAGATCGAGCCGAGGCAGAGCGCCAGCGTCGATTTGCCAGTGCCGCCCTTGGGATTGACCAACGATACGATTCTTCCCATTTTTCTTCCTTTGTTTACATGCTAGCATGCTAGTATACTGACATAATAGCATATTAGCATATTAGTTTGCTTGCATGCTGTTATGGTAGTTTGCCTGCTAAACAGCATACTGTGTATCGACTGGTGAGCGCGGTATCCGCTTTTCCAATTGCAGCAAAATCCCAAACACTCAAAAAACATGATTACAATGATTACAACGCTTACAAATTTGAAATCATTAAACAAAATTGTCATCATGAGGTGATTACAAATGATTACAATGATTACAAGAAAGATTACATTTTCTCTATTTTGATTACATGTAATCATTTTTTAAAAATTTTGATTAATTCATTAAATAAATAAATTTAAGATTTCAGAATTTAGCTCCGTATTTGCTTCAATTTATATATTTTAACTTATTACATTGAAATATGAATTGAGAAAAATTTCAATTTA
>CAZLTI010000340.1:0-1738 GCA_964562335.1 uncultured Pseudomonadota bacterium
AAGATAGTCGGCCAAAACGCCGGCTGCCGGGTAGTCTCCTAAGCCGACTGCGAATTATTGATAAAATGAATCGCATCTTTTTGGCAATATATGTGATGTTAGGGGTCGGACCAATTTAAACTATTGATAATATTATTTTTTTGTGCTTTATTAAGACAATATTTTTTGTTAAAATGCTATTTTTATACTAAAAAATGGAGAACTATTCCAGATAATTGATTTCAACAAGGAAACCGACACGAGAAAAAGCAGAACGAGTCGGAAGGGGCGGAAGCGGCCGTTCCGACTCCATTTTCTCAGGGGTTTTCCTATCACCGCAAAAACCGATCGAGCTGTTCGACAAGGTAGAGGGGAAGCGATACAAGATCAAACTGGATGTCAACCGAATCCTCTTTTGTCCTGACCGCGTGCCGGACCGATTGAAAAGAGGGCCGATTGAGATCGAATCGAACTGTTTTCCTGGAACTTCTTCTAAGGACAAACTGATGGAGCGACTTCAGAGTCCCGCTTTTCCCGGCCTTCACCTCGATTGGTACGATTCGCTCCCCGAATTGAAGCAGAAAATCTACTTCCGCGTTGCCGAATTTTGCCTCTCTTAGCCAATAGAACAGCTCCGGTCGTATATAGGGCTTCTCAGCGACAATGAGGTGCTGGGCAACAAACTGCTCCGCGATCTTTCCCTCGTTGACGAATTTCCGATGGGTTAGCCGCTCCCGCGAAACGTTCCTTATTCCGCAGACAAAGTTCATTAGCCCGCAATCCAGAAAAAAAGGTTTACACACCTTCCAGTTGATGCCGGCTTTAAGAGGAATCCCCATCGCATCGGAGTGGTATGCCAAATGAATCAATTTGGCTTGTACAAGCATATCCAGTGCCTTTTTGAGTTCCCTCGCCTGTCCATTCCGGTCGATACCTGCAAATTTCAGTTTCTCTCCCACCGCTCCGGGCACATATTCCATAATCCTATGCAGACGCAATATGGATGCTTGTGTCGAGTATTTGGAAAAATCGTCCCGATAGGTATTCAGAATCGCCGCCTGCACTTCGCATACCTCTTCGAAGGAATTGGTTTTAATGAAGCGACCGACGGCCTCCGGCATGCCGCCGACAACGAAGTACTTCCTCTGCAATTCCAGCAAACGGTCGTGGGCCGTCTCCGGAAATTCCCGACTCGAATCGTACTCCTGCAGCAGCTTCATCAAGTCGTTTTGACCATGCGCTTCCAGTACCTCTTCAAAAGTCATCGGATGTAAAAACAGGTACTCGATGCGCCCAACCGGCATGGAAAGCGCGTGTTTGGATAAAACGGTTTCCAGCAGCGAACCTGCGGCAACAACGGGCAGACCGGGATGATCCTCGTAGAAATACCGTAAAGCCTGTATGGCAGACGGAACAGCCTGTATCTCGTCCAAAAACAGAATCCCGCCGCTCTTTAGAATGGAACCCTTTTGAATGATAAACTCCAACTCCTCCAGAATCCGCTCGATATCGAAAGTCTGAAAAACGTCAGCCAGCGTCGCATATCTTTCAAGATTGATCTCGTGCAGAATCAACCCGCTCTCCGCAGCAAACTGACGCACCAAAGTCGATTTTCCTACTTGTCTGGCTCCCCTGATGACAAGGGGTTTTCTGGACTTCGATTCGATCCAGTTCCGCAGTCTAGCCTCTGCCTTGCGTCTCATAAGTCGATTGCCTGAAAAATAGGTTTTTATTATACTCAATCGGCAGAAATATACCC
>CAZLTI010000341.1:0-1719 GCA_964562335.1 uncultured Pseudomonadota bacterium
TATGGTTTGGAAGTCTCCAAACCGCTCCGCAGTCCCCCCGCTTCACCAACTCGTCCATAGCTCGTAGGTAGCGCGAGGGAGAGCATTAGTATCGTTAATATTGTAAGCTCCGCGACGATCCGAAGGGAAAAATTCTATGGAAATTTTTCAACCGTTCGAATCGTATTCTATCCGTCCAGAAGAAGTGGCGTGAACACGACCACTTCCCCGCGCGGGCTCAGTCGGCCACAACTTGAATTTTTCTGTCGGCCCGGGAACACCGGTCCTCAATCCCACCGATCGATGGTTACGACATCGATGGAGGGCAAAAAATTCAATTCCTCCTTCCGCATGTCCCGCTACCGCCTACAGAGTCTACGGCGGACTGGCGAACGCTTTACGCGTACGATTTTCAGCGCTTCCGTCTACGTCCGCTAAAATCTAACGGCGCTTCACCGACCACAACAACACTTCAAGAAAATTCTTTTCGCCAACACCGAAAAAATTACAGGCGGCGGGGCGCCTTTTTCCCTCGTGTTTTATTTAGGTCGGCACGGGGCATATTCAACCCCTGAAGCCCTCTTGTCAGCAGATGGAGGCTTTCGCAAGCCGAAACCCCAGAGTGACCCTTTGGAGACGACCGTCTCGTCGGAAACTTTCCGTCGGTCCCCGACACACTTCGTTCGGAAAGCGGACACTTCGATCGCTTCAGTGCCGATCTGCTAACGAGTGCTCCCTAACGCACGCGCAGATTTTGGCGGCGCCCTAGGGGCTTTTACTCCGGTCGTTCCGAGCCCTGCGTAAAGTATACCCCGTCGGTTCGCCGTGTCACTAATACAATAGAAAAACAATCCAGTAAAGTGTGTTTGGTGGGGAAGCGTACGAACGTATGCCTCACACCCTGATGTGGGAAGTTTCCATTGGATCGTAAGAACTTTGTCTCTTTCACTAAACTATGGAAGGAGCAAGTTAGATGTTAGACTCATCAAGTCTGCATGGTCGACTTGATGATGTCGCATCAAAGAAGAAGTTAGCCTTCGTTCGTCTCTCGACTAACTTCTCGTTAGGCTTAAACAATTCGTTTTCGACGAATTGTTTGCGCTAACGTGCGAAAGTTGTCCGCACAACTTGGTCGTTCGCTGCTGCGCAGCTCCACCGAAACATTTCGCGCTGCGAAATGTTTCGATGCTGATCACGATCTATGATCATGATCATTACGATTCCTGTTCGACATCGAACAGAGACTCGGTTCTGGTTGCGCTGCGTCCTTGCGCTGCGAAGTTTTTGGCACGACAGTTGCATGTCGTAGAAAGAAATAAATTTCTTTCGGAGAGTTGTGTGCGAACACAACCGAAGCATCCACTAGACAGATCGGCCTGCCGATCGTCGCACACTCAAAAAAACTTTTTTTCGCGACCAGCTCTGCTGGATATAATTCCGGATGGCCACATTGTCAAAATGTGGCCATCCAGCGCGATCGTGACCGCGATCCGCGCGCTTGATCGGAGTTTCTAACTCCGATCAAGCGCACCCACTTCTTTTCGATTCCGAAAAGAACTGATCTGTCCCTGTCCGGGGGTATTTGCCGCCTTCGCGGGACCTGCGGTGCTTCTCCACCCGGTGTCGCGGATTCCGAAACCCGAATTTTTCGGAGAAAAATACGGATTCGGAAGGGCGAGCCCGGATTTCGTGATTCGTAGAATCACGAAATGTGGATTTTTTTGCGAAAAAATCCACATT
>CAZLTI010000342.1:0-1710 GCA_964562335.1 uncultured Pseudomonadota bacterium
GTAGTCAACTGGTTTTATTAGATTCCCGCCTTCGCGGGAATGACAATCCGCGCAACTTTTGTATACGCGTTTTCCTATTGTAAAGGGCAAGGAATCTCCGAAAATGCTCGAACGGCGCTAAAACTGAGCTTTATAGTAGCGTTTGACGGTCAAACCGGTACCCAGCTCCTTCCCGGTGTCCTTCAACAACTGCGCAATGGTCGTTTCCGGGTTCTTGACAAAATTCTGATACAGCAGACAGATCTCCTTTTTAAACTTTTTAAGACGCCCCTCCACCATTTTTGCGACAATGCCGTCCGGCTTTCCGGACTCTTTGGCCTGATCCGTCAAAAAGGCTCTCTCCTTTTCCAATACTGCCGGGTCCAGATCCTGTTCTTGAATCGCCTCAACCTGCGAGGCTGCGATATGCATTGCAATATCTTTGGCAACTGCCTGCAATTTGCTCTTCTCCACCGACTTGTCCGGAGCAATCTCAACCGCTACGCCAATTTTTCCGTTGGAATGCGTATAGGCACCGATTGCATTGTCTCCTTTAGCTTCCCAGGAAATGCCTTCCACAAAAACAATGTTCTCCCCCAGTTTCGCTATCGTTTCGACCATCCTTTCCCTAATCGAAGCCTTTCCGACGGTCTTGTCGACGAAGTTATCCACTCCGAATTCCGCCGCGTATTTTGCCAGCTCCGCTATGAACTTCCTAAACTGATCGTTGATCGCGACAAAGTCCGTCTCGCATGCCACTTTTACCAATCCCGCACGAGAACCCGTATTATATATGCTAATAGCACCCTCTCTCGTTTCTCGACTCGACTTTTTGTTGGCTATCGATTGCCCCTTTTTTCTCAACAGCTCCTTAGCCGCTTCCAAATCCGCATGGCATTCCGTCAAAGCCCTCTTGCAATCCATCATGGCAGCTCCCGTAATCTCTCGAAGCTCCTTTACCATGGCAGCGGTTACTTTTGTCATCGTTCCTCCAAAATAGATACCAATGTCCAACGTTCCCTTCGGAGATATCCAAGTTCCCTCTTCTTCAGACGAAGCAAGGTCCTTTCCAATCGCAGGACGTTCTGGTTTTCAATGCCGAGTCTTCTCCGTTTTAATACGGAGGTCTCGGTCCTTCATAATCTTACAAACTGTCGGCCCTCGAAAGCGGGGCTCCTGACCGTGCCGAAGTCGATCGGCTAGTCGACAACCGGCCGAACAGCCCGGTCCTATACTTTTTCCTCGCTACCGCTCTTTTCGTCCGGTTCCATCTTTTCAATCACTTTTTCCGGCTCGATTTTCTCTGCACTTTTCCGTTCCGATGGGGCAGCCTGTTCGGTTTCTTTGCCCGTTTTGGTTTCAGTTGCGGTTTTTTCTTTTGCGGCAGTCTGTACGGTTTCTTTGTCCGTTTTGATTTCAGCTGCGGATTTTTCTTTTACGGCAGTCTGTACGGTTTCTTTGTCCGTTTTGGTCTCAGCTGCGGATTTTTCCTTCTTTTCCGCGTTTTTGATCCTCTCCTTCTCCGCTTTTATCTCCGCGACCTTAGCGTCAAATGTCTTTCTTCCTTCAATGACAGCCGATGCAACAACACTGGTAAACAACTTGATGCAGTGGATGGAGTCATCGTTTCCAGGAATGATATAATCGACTCCTCTAGGATCGCAATTCGTATCGACCACCGCTATTACTGGGATCCCCAGTTTTCTGGCCTCTTTGAATGCTATCGATTCC
>CAZLTI010000343.1:0-1127 GCA_964562335.1 uncultured Pseudomonadota bacterium
CGGCGTCGACGGTCGAAAGGTCGAGTTGGTAGTGGAGGACGACGTCTGCAAACCCGAGATTGCGACCAATTCGGCTACGAAGGTGGTTAGCGACAAGGTGCATGTCGTTTTGGGCCATATCTGTAGCGGTGCGACGAAATCGGCTCTTGGAGTGTACAGGGAAGCTAACATCGTTGCCATGTCTCCATCCGCCACCAACCCTCCTTTGACGCAGAGCGGAGACTATCCCAACTTCTTCAGGACAATCGCGTCGGACGACGCGCAGGCAAAATTGGAAGTGGATTTTGCCCTGGACGTATTGAAGCTTTCGAAAATTGCGGTCATCCACGACAAAGGCGACTACGGAAAAGGTCTGGCGGAATTCGCCAAGAGCTTTCTGGAAATGGACAGCAGGGCGAAAGTCGTTTTGTACGAAGGCATTACGCCGGGAGCCGTCGACTACTCGGCCGTTGTGCAGAAGATCAAGCGTTCCGGTGCCGAAGCGGTGATTTTCGGAGGATACCATCCGGAGGCGTCGAAAATCGTAACGCAAATGCGCAAGAAGAAAATGAAGACGATCTTCATTTCCGACGATGGCGTCAAAGACATTACCTTTATCAAGGTTGCGGGAGAATATGCCGAAGGCGTATATGCGACCGGTCCGATGGACACCACCAGCAATCCTATGGCGCAGGAGGCGATCGCTGCCCATAAGAAGGAGCATCAGGAGGAGCCGGGCGCTTTCTTTTTGAATGCGTATTCCGCTGCTTTGGCTCTGCTCAATGCCATAGAAAAAGCAAACTCCACCAAATACGATGACATCGTTGATGTTCTGAGGAACGAATATGTTGCTACTCCACTTGGAATCATCAAGTTTGACGAAAAAGGCGATGCGATAGGCGTCGGCTTTTCCATGTACCAAGTGGTCAACGGAGCATTTGTCGAAGTCAAATAGACAAAAGTCGTTTTTGATGAACTGATAAGAAGTCGAAAATTGTGCGGATTGTCATTCCCGCCTTCGCGGGAATGACGGTTCTGGGACTTTTTACCGGATTCATCACTCTTCCGGGAGTGGGAAGTCGAATTCCGCTTCCGGAAGGTTCTGTCGTCCTTTCCCTCGCAGCATATCGTTTATGCTCCTACAGGGC
>CAZLTI010000343.1:1137-1706 GCA_964562335.1 uncultured Pseudomonadota bacterium
CTTCATTTCCGACGATGGGGTTAAGGACGATACTTTTATCAAAGTCGCCCGAAAATATGCCGAAGGCGTATATGCGACCGGCCCGAAGGACACCACAAGCAATCCGCTGGCGCAGAAGGCGATCGCTGCCCATAAGAAGGAGTTTCAGGAGGAGCCGGGCGCCTTTTTTCTCAATGCCTATTCCGCCGCTTTGGCGTTGCTCAATGCCATCGATAGTACGGGCTCCACCAAATACGACGATATTGTCAAGGCGTTAAGAAGCGAATATGTCGCCACTCCCCTAGGGAGCATCAAGTTTGACGGAAAAGGCGATGCGATAGGCGTCGGCTTTTCCATGTACCAAGTGGTCAACGGAGCATTTGTCGAAGTCAAATAGACAAAAGTCGTTTTTGATGAACTGATAAGAAGTCGAAAATTGTGCGGATTGTCATTCCCGCCTTCGCGGGAATGACGGTTCTGGGACTTTTTACCGGATTCATCACTCTTCCGGGAGTGGGAAGTCGAATTCCGCTTCCGGAAGGTTCTGTCGTCCTTTCCCTCGCAGCATATCGTTTATGCTCCTACAGGGC
>CAZLTI010000344.1:0-1697 GCA_964562335.1 uncultured Pseudomonadota bacterium
TTTTTCGCGGACCGGAAGGGGTTCGAACCAACCCCCATTCGGCTTTCGCTCATTTTTCACATAGGGATCGCGTTATGAAAAAATATAGAAACGCAACGGCCGAGCCGCTCTACCCGTCGACCGTTATGCAGGACACCTCCAAGCGGGTGCGGGCCGAGCAGGAAAAACGCAAGTCGGACGAGGAGTTGGAGCTGCGCGTTCGGCAAAGAACCGCTCGGCTGGAATCCGCCAACAGGGAGCTGCTCCGGGCGAAAAACAGGGCGGAGGAGGCCAGCCGGGCAAAAAGCGAATTCCTGGCAAACATGAGCCATGAAATCCGCACGCCGATGCATGCGGTGCTGGGATTTTCCGAGATTCTGGAGAGGAGGAACGGGGATGCGAAACTCGACGGCTACATCCGGTCGATCCGGTCGGGCGGCAGGTCGCTTATCGCCCTGATCGACGAGATTCTCGATCTGTCGAAGATCGAAGCCGGAAAGCTCGCCCTGCAGTACTCCCCGTTCGATCTGCGTGCGACCGTCGAGGAGGTGCGCCTGTTTCTAACGGGGTTGGCCGCCAAAAAGGGGCTGCAGCTGCTGGTAGAGATCGATCCCCACATTCCCGCATCCGTAACGCTGGACAAGTTTCGACTGCGCCAGATTTTGACGAACATCGTGGGAAACGCTATAAAATTCACGCAATTCGGCAGCATCCGTCTCTCCGTCCGGACCGACTGCACGCCTGCGCCGAATTGCGGCACAACGGCCGATCTGAAAATTTCGATACGGGATACAGGCATCGGCATTCCCCAAGAACAGCTCGGCACCCTTTTTCGCGCTTTCGAGCAGCGGCCGGGACAGAGCGTTGAAAAATATGGGGGAACCGGACTGGGACTGACCATCTCCAGGCGGCTGGTCGAGCTGATGAACGGAACGATAGAGGTCCGGTCGGAAGTGGGGAGGGGCACGAATTTCGAGGTGCTTTTCAAAGCGGTGGAATTCGGCTCCGCCAATAGTGAAGGAGAGGGGAAGGAGACTTCCGCCGTTTCCGCCCTCCCCAATTTCGCACCCGCCACCCTACTGATAGCGGACGATACGGCCAGCAGCCGCGATCTTGTCCGCGCCTTTCTCGATCCGCTGCCCATCGGGTGTCTGGAGGCGAAAAACGGCCGGGAAGCGCTCGATCTGGCGCGGCTCCACCAACCCGATCTGATTTTGATGGATATGAAGATGCCGGTCCTCGACGGAATCGAAGCGGCCAAAAGAATCAAAGAGAACCAAAAAACCGCAGCCATTCCCATTGTGGCACTGTCGGCTTCGGGAGTGAAATCGGACGAGGAGGCGATGCTGCGCCACTGCGAACACTTCCTGCGGAAGCCCGTCCGACAGTCCCGGCTGGTCGAATCGCTGGCAAAGTTCCTGAAGATCGACGAAAAAAGGGCGGGCGGCAGGGAGACGGCGGAGCCGATTTTTCCGCAGGCGGAGGCTTTCGATCCGAGCGATCTGCCGCCGGAAAAAAGAGGGAGACTGTCCGATCTGCTGAAGAGCCTGGAAAAGGAGGAGAAGACCTGCCGGGAACTCTGCCGGGTCCTTATCGTTCAGGACATTCGGCAATTCGCGGAAAAGATGAAAAAATGGGGAAGAGAATATCACTGCTCCCAGCTGGTGGAGTGGGGAGAGATCGCAAAAAAACAGGCGGGCAGATACGACGTTTTCGCA
>CAZLTI010000345.1:0-1696 GCA_964562335.1 uncultured Pseudomonadota bacterium
CGAACTTCGTTTTCCACCGAAAGACACGGCGGGTAGTGACTGTCTTGTTCCTATGAAACAGATCGAACAGGAACGCCGTCATTGTCGTCGAATAAAGAAACTTAATCAATAAAAAAACCGTTCGCTTCCAACTGCGGTCACCCGAGAAGATAGGTGCTAATTATTGTCCGAAAACGGATTGTATTCCGGATTGTCCTTCCAAAGCCGAATTCTATGGTTCATTGGTTCTCCATTCCAGTAATCGTCGAACACCGGTGCCGAAAGACAGTTCCATGCCATATCGAGCAGAGAAACGTGCGCCGTCGCGCCGTCGACCGATTTGTATCGGACTCCGTCTTCGCGAAACGTATTGTCCTTTATCCCAAAAACCCCGGTTTCGATATCCCAATGAAGTAGTATTCTTTTCAATATGGCTTCGGCATCCCATCCGCCGGAAGCGCGATTGGAAACAAACAGCTGCCGGTCCGTTTCCAGTGTTGCCAAGTCGGTTTTCGGCACCAAAAATCCCTCCTCGATTCCGGGGTGGACCGCATGTTTCAATCCCGGCAGTCTCCATAGCCTCCTGCCGTGGATTTTTTCGCTTTCGAAATGGATGTTTCGAAGGAAATCTCCTTGCGGATTTTTCCGTTCCGCATGATCGGCCCACTCCACAACTCTCGAATAGATACTACCGGCGTTTTCCTTTATCCGGAAGAGATAAAAAAAAACCGTTTTCCTCGAGCCAGGCACAGAAACCTTCTACGTTAAAGCCTGCGTCGCCGCTAACGACAACGACCCTGTCGTCCGGAAGAGGCGTCAGTGCGTCGAGTACGCCTATTGCCGCACCCCATTCGCCACTGCGACCGAGCTCCGTAGGGCGGACTCCTATTATAAAACGATGTCTATTGTCGTTCTCGTCCAGGCGAATCTCCGTTACGTGGACGAATCGTTCCTTTACGCCGGAATTGTAGGAGGCCTTGACCACTTTGCCGTCGACGACCAAATCGTGTTGCGCAACTATCGGTCGAATAGGGGGCTGCCCTTCTCGAGTGTCGACTCGACTCGAAGCGTCTTGGATTGCAGGTGCGGGAGGCCGGCGTCCCGTTCGTTTTGCCTTGGCGGCACTCATGCCTTTCGATTTCTCCTCGTTTTCTCTTTTGGCCGCCAATTCTTGGAGCCTTGCCCGCTCCCTTTCCTTTTGCTCCTCTCCGAACTCGTCCAAAACCTCCTTGGGATTCCGGAATTTGCGCCGAACGACCAAGTCCGGTGCGAAGCCAAGGCGGAGCCACAGCGGAGAAAGAATCGCGTTGGCCTCCGCCCAGTCGATTCTTCTCAAAAGGGTGTAGACCGCCTTTCGAGTAGGCAGGGCTCCCAGTTTTCTTTTGCCGGATTCCGCATATCGTCTTTTTTTCGGAAACAAAACTCCGACATACCTGTTGCCGCCCGTAAAACCGGCAACAATCCGATGCAGGATCGGATAGAGCGGATAAACCCGGTTTGTCGGGCTCCTAGGGTCCGGAACGGATTTCAATCTTTCCCAGTACACTTCCCGAATATCGTCGAACACCTTTGGCAGAACGGCTTCGGGCAACTCCTCGGCCACTTCTCCCTTGCGAAGGGCCTCGATATGCGTTTGTCGGGCGGCTTGCCTTGCTCTTCTGGCTTCGGCCTTTTCGCCCGTGTATTTTCCCCTTTTTGTTCCCATGGCAAAAATAAA
>CAZLTI010000346.1:0-741 GCA_964562335.1 uncultured Pseudomonadota bacterium
TAATGCGTTTGACCCCCTATCAAATCGAAGCGCTAAAAAGCACTGCCAAGGAGGTGTTTGGTCCTCGGTCGACACTGCTGCTTTTCGGATCGCGCACTGACGATAGCCAACGCGGAGGAGACATCGATCTTTGCGTGACGGGCTATCATTGCTCTGCCGATGAGCAGTTGGAGGCGAAACTGCAATTTTTGGTCAAAGCAAAGCAAAAGATCGGCGAGCAGCGGATCGATCTGATTTTTACGCTGCCGAATCGATCCCCAAAGCCGATTCATCGAGTTGCACAACAAACAGGAATTCCTCTGTGAACGGCCAGGAAATCATTGAATCGAAATTACGGTCCGCTTTGAAAGAATGCGAGCAGCACAGGTTGCGATTGCATGCTGCCTGGGAGGAGGGGGTTGCATTCAAGGCTCTGGAGGATGGTTCCGTAGCGGAACTAACCGACGAACAAGTACGTACCCTCGATCAACTGCTTTTTCGATTCGCCAAGCTGCAGGATGCGATCGGTATGCGACTGTTGCCCGCCGCTTTAAAGCTGGTTCAGGAATGGCAGGACAATGAACCCTTTCTGGACAAGTTGAATCGCGCCGAAAAGATGGGCATGCTGCCGTCCGTCGAGCAGTGGCAACTATTGCGAGAGCTGAGAAACAGAACTGCGCACGAATATCCCGACGAGCCGGAAATAGCGCGTTCGGCTCTTCGTTTTTGATCGCAAAAGTTCCCGCGCTGGAAGAGGCTCAT
>CAZLTI010000346.1:751-1683 GCA_964562335.1 uncultured Pseudomonadota bacterium
CGGACCGCGCACGAATATCCCGACAAGCCGGAAATAGCGCTTTCGGCTCGTCGTTTATTGATCGCAAAAGTTCCCGCGCTGGAAGAGGCTCATAGCCACATTGTTTCATGGAACCAAACCCGGATCTTGAAAAACCTGGAGAAGGACAAAGGTCGGACTGCTGGAAGGAAAGATTCCTCAAACCCGGCAGACGGCGAACTATGAGATTGGATACTGCGCTTCTTTACCGTGTACGGTCCGTGGGGAAGACCCGATATGGCGCTGTTTCTGTTTACGAAGGCGATATTGGAGAACCGGCCCATCGACGTTTTCAACCACGGTAGGATGAAGCGCGACTTTACCTATATCGACGATATCGTGGAGGGGGTCGTCAGAGTGTTGGATAGAACCGCCGAACCCGATCCGGACTGGTCCGGCGACGCCCCCGATTCCGCTGCCAGCTACGCACCATACCGAGTGTACAATATCGGGCACAACAATGCGGTGGAACTTTTGGAGTTTAGCGGAGTCCTGGAAGGGGCGAACGGGAAAAGGGCGGTAAAAAATATGCTGCCCATGCAGGCGGGCGATGTCCCGGCAACCTACGCCGATGTAGAAAGCCTTTCCAACGAAATAGGCTTCAGACCGAACACTTCCATCGAGACGGGTATCGGGAATTTTGTCGCTTGGTATAAAGAGTATTATCGAATTGCCTGATTGTGCCCACCTTAGAAGTTCCACATCATTGGTTGCTATGACCCATAATCGAAAAATCGCTGTCGTTGGATTGGGGTATGTCGGTTTGCCGGTGGCGGTGGCCTTTGGAAGAAAAGGAAAAACGATTGGATTCGATGTCGATCGAAAAAGAATCGGGGAGTTACGCCAAGGATACGATTCAACGGGAGAGGTCGAACCGGAAGAGCTGAAAAATGCCGATATAGAGTTTACTTGCG
>CAZLTI010000347.1:0-1643 GCA_964562335.1 uncultured Pseudomonadota bacterium
GGAATCGTCCAACCATCCGCAGTCCAGGCCGCCGTAAAGCGTTTGACCGATTTAAGGATTCTTTGCAAAACGGACGGTCGATATCGATTTGTCAATCCGTTCTTTCGGGCGTGGCTGCTCCACCGCAATTTTTGACATCCCTGCCGTTACCCCGCTTGCTCCTTCGCAATTTTTGACATCCCTGCCGTTACCCCGCTTGCTCCTTTGCAGCCGACAAAATGTTGCGACACGAATCCAACAGATGAAAAGGTCAACTTGGACGAAGCGGTAAAAAGTCGCAAATTCAGTGCGGGAATGACGGTTTTGGGACTTTCTACCGGTTCATCTTCTTCGGGATTTTTTAGAGGTCCCTTAGATGTAGGTTGCAGGCAGTTGCACTATTTTATCGGAGATGCGTTCGATGCAATCTCCATTATTGACCACAATTCCCAAAGGGAGGTCGTTTTTTTCCACAAACGCTTCAAGGGAGCGTATCTGTCGCCTTCTGACGGAACTGCCGAATTTGATTTCAATCGGCAGAACGCCAAAATCGCCCTCCAGAATCAGATCGACTTCCGCTCCGTTTCGAGTCCGAAAGTAGTAAACGTTCGTCTTGGCAATTTCCAGCGCTTGAACCCCTTTGACGATCTCCTCCACCATAAAGGATTCGAAACTGGCGCCGACCGAAGGGTGCCGAACCAGTTGCTCCCTATCGCGAATTCCCTGTAAAAAATGGGAGAGGCCGGAATCCCGAAAATAGCCTTTCGGCATCTTTACGACAGATTTTCCGGCGCTTTTTTCATAGCTGGGAATATTGCGCCAAATATAGCTTCCCGAAGCGATTTCCAGGTAGTCTCGAATCGACTTTTCCGAAATATCCAACGATCTGGCAGTTTCGGACCGGTTCATAATCGTCCCGCTTAAAGCAGACAGCATGGAGATAAAACGCTGGTACCTGGTAAGATTCAACCGAGGAAACAGGGATCGGATATCCCTTTGAATATAGGTTTCGTAATAGTTCTCCATCCACGAGAGGAAAAAACGGTCGCTGTCGGCCAAGACGGGTTCCGGATATCCTCCCCGCAAAAAGCTGTCCATCACTTGATCGTGGGAAAGAGACGGCGGAAGCTTTTGGATGGCGGGTAGGGTTTGGCCGTCTATTTTGCCTTCGAAAATTCGATAGAAGTCGGGAAGCTTCAAACCGTAGGTTTCGTTCATCTTGAACGTTCCCAGCTCTATCAGCCCCACTCTTCCCGCCAAACTCTCGGAAACGCTCTTACTCAGCTCAGGGGAGCTGGACCCCGTTAGAACAAATCGATTTTTACTTCCCCTGTCGCTATCGATCACCCCCCTCAATTCCCGAAACAGCATCGGATATCGCTGCGCTTCGTCGATAATAACGGAGCCAGGGTTCTCCCGGAAAAAAAAATCGGGATCCTCCGTGATGAACGTATAGTCTCGAAACCTCTCCAGATCGTAATAGCGCCAGGTGGGCCTCAATTTTTTGGCAAGCGTCGTTTTTCCGCACTGGCGTACACCCAGGATAACGACTACCGGGAAAAAACCGAGAAGCGTTTCAATCCTACTCTCTATATTTCTATTTTTATCCTTCATATTCGTAGGCTACATACGAATATGAATGGTGTCAACCGCAACATTGCTAT
>CAZLTI010000348.1:0-1610 GCA_964562335.1 uncultured Pseudomonadota bacterium
AGGCGGAGAGGATTGGCGAAGAAGCGACGGCCACAGAGCTGGGAAAGCGTTTTTCCCATACACGCGAGGAGGGTTGGAATTATACTATCATCAAGATTATCGAAGGTCTTTACGTTTCGGAATGGAAAACTTGAATATCGACCCCTTTGGAGTTCCCTCTTCCACCCAAATTTTTCCACTGTGGTCTTCGACGATCCGTTTGCAGATCGGAAGCCCCAAACCCGTTCCTTGGACGAACGACTTCGTTTTGCTGCCTTGAACGAACTTCTTGAAAACTCCTTCCCGCTCCTTCTCCGGTATGCCGATACCGGCATCTTTCACGGCGAGGACGATCAAGTTCCCATCTTCGGCCAGTTTCAGTTGGACCTCCTCTCCGGCTTTTGAAAACTTGACGGCGTTGGAGAGCAAATTGACAATCACCTGTGAAATTTTTGCGGAATCGACTTCCACAGTATCGTCAAAACCGGGTTCCACGAATGTAACGGAAACGGCCAGTTCGTCGGCGTAGGCGTCCAGCTCGCCGATCGCATCCCGAACGATATCGGAAAGCCTAACCCTCTCGATCTCGTAAACCACTTTGCCCGCCTCCAATTTTGCCAAGTCCAGCAGATCGTTTACCAGCTTCAGCAGTCTTCTTGCGCTTGCGTCGATTTTGGTGAAATAGCGCAATATCGTCTCTCTATTGGCAATGGAGTACTTCTTAATGCCAAAACTGGCAAAACTCAAAATTCCATGCATGGGGGTGCGGAACTCATGGCTCATAGCATTCAGAAAGCCGGATTTCGCTCTATTGGCATCCTCCGCCTCCCGGACCGCCCCCTCCAAAGCTATGTTCGCCTTTTTGAGTTCATCGGTCCGTTTATCCACCAGCCTCTCCAATCCTTCCCGATACTCCCGCAATTGTTGCTCGGCCAGTTTTCGTTCGCCGACCTCGCACTGCAGTGTATACGTCAGATTAAAGGCGCGTAGCGATATGATTACCACATTCAGAATTCTTTGAACCGTCAGTTCGTTCTTGTTGAGATAGTCGTTAATCATATAATCGACAACCGCCTTGTGTTCGGGAGCATGGCCGGGCTGTCCGGTTCTTAGTACGATTTGCACAATGTCGTTCTTCAGCTTCCCTCTGATATGATCAACCACAAGCAGCCCCGAATCGGTCGTTTCCATAACGACATCGAGCAAAATCAAGGCAACGTCGGGAGTGCGCGCGACGAGTTTTTCCGTCTCCTTCGCCGAGTACGCATGCAGCAGTTGGATCCCTCTTCCCTTATAGGAAAAACTCTTCAAAATTCTTCTTGTCGTGCTGTGGACCTCTTCGTCGTCGTCGGCGACCAGTACAATCCAATCCTTTTTTTCCGCTAGGCCCAGTCTATTTTTTTTGCCTTCTGCGGCAAACTTAAGCATTGCCATATTTTCTATTATTTCAAATAGTTAAATTACTCATAACCGGGGAAATTCCGCAATCGCATGCAAGCGTTTCCCCCTTGTCTTTCATTTCAATATACTTACAAATACAGTCGATATCAAAGCTATTCTTTCCAATTTTTCAATCTTGACGAAACGGTAAAAAATCCCAAAACCGTCATTCCCGCGAAGGCGGGAGTCTA
>CAZLTI010000349.1:0-766 GCA_964562335.1 uncultured Pseudomonadota bacterium
GAAACGGACCGTGGGGGTCGGACGAAAATCCGTTCGAGCGGAGAGGAGGCGGAGCAAAAAGGTGCTTTGGAGCCGGAGAAGACCGCTGGAGTCGGTCAGGTAATAAAGGAGATGGTTTTGGATATCGGCAAAGTGCTGAAGGATTTCAGTTTCCTAAAGACCCTGCTTCTGGTCGGAATGCCCGCCAAGGCTGCCTTGACCGGAGTGGTGGTGTTTGCCATACCGCTTCTACTGGCCAAGTTCGACTATGTGCAGGAGGATATCGGCCAAATCATTATGTTCTATCCGGCTGGCGTACTGATCTCTTCCAGATATGTCTCAAGGCTGTCCGATAAATTGGGGAAGACCGGTATCGTATTGTTCCTCGGTTCCGTCGGAAGCGGAATCGGAATAGTAATGATCGGCCTGGCTGGCTGGAGTGCCATCTTACAATCGGAAATTCCATTTTTGTCGACGACTGTTTTGATTGTCGGAATGAGCGTCCTCGGTCTCGCTTCCGGTTTTATCCATGCGCCTATCATGACGCATGTATCGCAGACTCCGGTCGCGATCAAGATAGGCAGCAGCTCCACAACATCGGTGTACCGCTTTTTGGAAAGAATCGGCCACGTTGCCGGACCGATCATTGTGGGACAGGCGCTCATTATGACGGGGTACAGTTTTCTAACCATTTGCTGGATTGGATTCGCTTTTGTTTTGTTCGGATCGCTATTTCTGCTGGAACGAAAAACAGCTTAACCCAATTGCTTGACAACCAAAAATGGAA
>CAZLTI010000349.1:917-1609 GCA_964562335.1 uncultured Pseudomonadota bacterium
CTCTTCTGTATATTGCTGCTTGGATTCTTCAGCCCTTGTTATGCGCAGGAGACCACCTTCCGCGACTGGATCAATCCCAGGGAAAGCGTATATGTAAACTGGACCATCGTACCCGACGAAAAGGATCCGCTGAGAATCTCGATTCGGCCAAGAGATTCCCAACAAAGTACGGAAGGGAGAAAGATTCTCTTTTTATTCCCCAAAAAGTCGTCGGCCTATGATACCGCTTTGAGCAAGATTCTCGACGTGTTTGCCGATAAAGGAATTTTTGCGGATGTTATGGTCGTCAACTTCAAAGGGAAACCGGAGCTGGGGAGGGCCGCTCTACAGTATGCCAAAATGGTCGATTTCGATCTTATCTACTCCATGGGTTCGGCCACGACCACCTATTTAGTGAAACATTTTAAGAATGAGATGTCTGCTCAAAGGATCCTGTCTTGATGGGACAGATGGAAGATTATGAAAAGGGAAGCGGAACCAATTTGGCCTTCACCTCCTTGAACGTACCGATCAAAGTGCAGATCACCTACCTTCAAAGTCTTATCAAGGAACTGAAAAACATCGGCGTCCTATATGCCACCAAAAACAAAAGTGCAGTGATCACGCAGGTCGAACCGCTGCGGAAAGCTGCGGAGGCGGTGCAAATCGATGTTATCGATATCGCCGTGGAGGATCGAAGTAAAGCTGCCGAA
>CAZLTI010000350.1:0-1608 GCA_964562335.1 uncultured Pseudomonadota bacterium
ACGGCAGCGGGACAAGCGACAGTAGGCAGAAACCCATCCTGGATCGACGAATGGCATGAATAGGAAAAAAGGGAATAGGGCAGAACACTTTAAGATTGTCTGTTGTCTTTTTATCTTTTTGTCTGCACTTTCACCGCCCGTTTTTGCGGAATTGGACGTGCAGCTCGAAGTGCCCGATTCGGTTATGGTTCTGGGAGACCGACTGCTCGTTCAACTCAAAGTGGACGGAGCCAAAAGCGGGGTTCGACTCGTTCTGCCGGAAATCGAGGGGCTTCGGCTGCGTCAGGTCGGCACGCCCGTCTCCTCTTCGAGAACGACAATCATCAACGGGAAAATAGATCGGTTTAGCGGATTGCAGTACAACATCGCAATCCATGCGCAAAAAACGGGCACCTACCGGATTCCGCCCATTCGGGTTCGCCATGGATCGGATGTCTACAGTACCGACCCGATACCGTTGAAGGTCGTCCCGCCCGGAGAGCAGAGCAGCATGAAACTGGATTTGTCCGCCTCGAAATCCGCAGTGTTCCCGCAGGAACCCGTTACCGTTACGTTAAAATGGAGCATTCAGGAGAGAATCGAGGAATACGAATTCCATTTTCCGCTTTTGGAGCAAAAGGACGAGCTACAGTTGCAGTTGGCCGATACATCCAAGGTATCGAATGCTACCGAGCTTCAAGTCGGCAACTTCAATATCCCCTTCGACCGCTCGTCCGAAACTGTCGGAGGCGAAACATTTACGGTCTATTCGGTGGAGTTCAGGATATTTATTCCGAGTAGTGGAGAATTTACCGTGCCGGCTGCCAGCGTCAAAGCGCAGGTAAGAAGGGGGAGCAGAGTTTCCACCAATTTTTTTGGGGACCGCGTTCGCGTACCGAAGATGGAGAAGATCCTTGCGGTCTCCCAGCCGCTTCGGATTCGCGTGAATCCGCTCCCGGAGAGCAACCGGCCGGAATCTTTCAGCGGTGCCATTGGAGACTATACAATCGAGCTTCTTTCCGAAACCCAACGGGCCAAAGTGGGCGACCCCGTCGAAATTACGATTCGCATTTCCGGACAGGGGCGTCTGGACAGATTGCAGGCTCCGCTCCTGTCCGAAATCCCGGCCTTTCGCGACCAGTTCGCCGTAAAGGACAATCTGCAGCCGGGCGATATCGAAGGCGACTCTATCTCCTTTCGACGGGTGATCCGTCCCAAACGAACCTCGATCGTGGAGATTCCGGCGGTGCCGTTCTCCTTTTTCAACATCGAAAAGGGTGACTACGTCACTATCGCCAGCAAAACGCTTCCGCTAAAGGTACTGCCGACAAAAACCGTCTCGCAGTCCGATGTTGTGGCTTTCAACAAAAGCGAGGAAACTGCGGCGGTGCAATATACAAAAAAGCGACGGGGTCTCCAGGGCAACTATACGTTCGAAGACGTGCTGCAGAGCCAAACGCAGCACTGGAGTTGGGGTCTGTCGCTACTTTTTCCGCCACTGCTGTACGTTTCGGTATTGGTGCTGTTCAAACGCCGTCGAAATCTCCGGGAAAACCAGGCGCTGCTCCGGGCCAAATCGGCCAAAGCCATCAAAAACAGGCGATTCGGGCAGTAAAAAAAGGAGATCGA
>CAZLTI010000351.1:0-1603 GCA_964562335.1 uncultured Pseudomonadota bacterium
GTTTTTTCGAAAGTCCAAGCGGAAGTATCGCATCATATCGTTTCGTGAACGATAGCGACGGCTCTCCCGATCTCCTCCATAGCCTGCGAACGGACAATATAGCAGTAGTTTCCCAGTGCCGCACTGAACACCCCGCTAATTTCCGAGTGATGCACGATCGAATCGCCCAGTCTTTTTAGAATCTGCTCGTGCGAGTGCCGATAGTTGGCATTCCACTTTCTTCCGATGTAGCAGCAGATGTACTTTCGATCATATGCCGCAGCAAACCGGTTATGGACCACCACCTGCGCCCATTCGCGATAGATGTCGATATCGTTGGCATAGTTGAACATATCGACAGTGTATCCGCCCGGCGGCCTCAGATTCGCTTCCAGTGCGACCAGTCGGTTCGAGTCGGTGCGAAAAAACTCCAGATGAAAGAAGCGTTCCTTCAGCCGATAGGCATCGACGATTTTCCTTCCCGCCTCTTCCAGATCCGCCGGAATGCTCTTCATCGAGTGATAGTGGATATGTTTGTCTTCGTTGACCGTTTCCATAATTCCGCCACCGTACTTGTGGGAGGTCAAAAAAACGATCCTGCCGTCCTGATCGGTCAATCCGTCAAAGCTGAAAATATTGCCTTCGATAAACTCCTCGAAGATATACGGCACAGCGCGGAGTTGAGAAAAGAGCTCTTCCATTTCCCTTGCGGAATGGACTTTATGGGTACTCAGTGCCCCCACGCCGGAATCGGGCTTCACCACGATCGGATAGCCGACCCGAGCGCCGAATTGTTTTGCCTCCTGCAAATTGTCGATTACTCGGCCTTTTGCCGTTTCGACTCCGACGGATTGGAAGAGCTTTTTCATTTTGGATTTGAACTTCATGTTTCCAATCTCATCGAGTCGGACGCCCGGAATGTTAAAGTCGGTTCGGATTTTCGCCTCTAGGTACAGCCAGTGCTCGTTCAACGATTCGAACCGATCGATTTTGCCGTATTTATGGATGAAAAAACCGACCGCTCGGACCACCGTTTCGTAATCCTCCATGTCCGGGATTCGATAGTATTCGGTCAGCGATTTCCTCAATGCGGCGGAAAGTCGATCATAGGGGCAGTCTCCGATCCCTAGCACCGTCACGCCAAGATCGGCCAGACGGTGGCAAAAGTGCTGAAAGTTATCGGGAAAATGCGGCGAAAAATATAGGAAATTCATACTTGTCCGAGAAATGGTGGGGGGTAAAAGCCGAAGCGGTTTCGACTTCGACTACATTTCCGGAGCCTCTCGAGGCACCAGGCAAACGAACGTCAGCGGCTCCGCTCCGGCGTTTCTGATCTGGTGCTCCTCTTCTCCCGGTATAAAGGTCACGCAACCCGGTCGAACCGGAAGCCACTCTCCGGCGCGGAACAGCTCCCCCTCTCCTCGGTGAAAGAAGATTTCGTGCTCCCAAGCATGCGTGTGAAGCGGAGTATGTCCGCCTGCGGCAACTTCAAATACGCGCATACAGAAGTTTTCGGCCCCGTCCGCCTGGCCAATGACTACCCGACCCTTCACTTCCTTTGCAACTTCGTTGTCAAAAGAGGTCGAATTGACCTCGGTATAGTGCAGTACCTTCACCGTTCCTC
>CAZLTI010000352.1:0-1601 GCA_964562335.1 uncultured Pseudomonadota bacterium
TTAGATTCCCGCCTTCGCGGGAATGACAATCCGCGCAATTTTCGACTTTTTGCCGGTTCATCGACCTTATTCCTCCGTCACCCGATTGCTAAACTCGGGTCGCCAAAATCAGGACTTGACCCCTTTGCCTTTGTCTCCGGTGAGAAAGACAAAGGCGGGCAGAATCAGCAGAACGGATACCAGCGCCGTCAGGAGAATCACTCCGCCATAAAAGCCAAGGCTGATGTTAGGAGTAAAGGAGGAGAGGCACAATATCGAAAATCCGAAGTACAGAATCAGCGACGTGAAGACCAAAGCGCGCCCCGCCTCTATAACGGCCAGATGCATGGATTCCTTTCTCGTCTCGCCCTCCTTTCTGGCCCGAATGTATCTGGTCATGACATGAATGGTATCGTCGACGGCAATTCCGAAGGTTACGGCCGCCACGATCAAGCTGGCGAAATCCAGCGTGTTTCCCAGCATTTGCATCAATCCACCGACCATCACTATCGGAAACAGGCTGGGAATCAAACTCAGGAAACCGTATTTAAGGGAACGGAACAGAACGAAAAAACAGACCACGATTAGCAAAATGGCCAAAGAAAAGGACTTTACCAATCCCTCCTGGATGTACGTATCCATATTGGTGAACAGTACAAGGTTTCCAGTTGCTGAGATTGGAATTTTTGGATGGTTTTCCGCTGCTCTCTTCAGGATGTCGTCCAACTTCTTTTTCGTCTCCCCCGTGGACATGTTTCGAATTCGGATCGACAACCGCATATATCGATGATCGTTGGTTTTTAGATCGCTCAAGTCCTCCTCCGGTCCGCTGTTTTCATACAGAAGAAGCAGTTGGGCGACATGATCGCTGGTAGGAGGGATGCGGTAGTAGCTCGGATCGTCCTGATGCATGGTCTGATTCATTTCGCGCACGTAATTCAGGAACGAATTCGCTTTCCCCGCATATTCCAGGCTTTCCAGGTAGTCCTGAAACCGCAGGACTTCGTTGAGAAAACCTGGTGATTTGACGCCGTCTTGACGGCCCGAGTCGATGATGAATTCGAGATTGACGCCTCCCCTATAGATGTCGTCGAAGTATTCGAACGCCTTGCGTATATCGGTATCCTTTTTGAAGTAGTTTACCCAGTTGGCGTCTACACGCAGTTTGAAGGCGAACATGACTGCCAGAATCAGAATTGCCAACCCAATCAAGCAGATGGGTTTGCTGTATTGGAAGCTAAAAGGCACGATGCGGGCGGTCGTTTTTGCCACAAAACCCTCCTCCGCAACCCGTTTTGACGTTTTCGCCGCCCCCGTGACGAACGTCAACAGGGTCGGTAGCGTGGTGACAGACAAAATAAATGCGACGAATACGCCGATAGCCGCCACATAGCCATATTCCCGAACCGGCATCAGATCGCTTATCGAAATTGCCAGAAAGCCGATAGCCGTGGTTATCGACGTATAGAAACAGGGTATCCACAGCGTTTCGACGGCCGCCTGCGCCGCCTCTTTTGCCGACATGCCTCTGTTTCTAAACTGATAGAAATCGGTTAGAATATGTACGGAATCCCCGACGCCGACCGCAATCAACAGGCTCGGAACCGTCACGTTGAGTATGT
>CAZLTI010000353.1:0-1592 GCA_964562335.1 uncultured Pseudomonadota bacterium
TGTTTTGGACGTAAAGTCAAAGCTAGACCGCATCGTCTGCGGAAGCTTCGGATCGGGACACGACTTTCGTTCTTCCGGCAGAACGTTTCGCAATGCCGGGTATTGGCATTGTCCGATTCCATCGCCTGCGTGCGCCTCTGTCCGACAGAATGCCGCTCCTTCCGTCCCGACTGCGGGATCGGGATAAGAATAAGCACTCCCTTTTCCTTTATATGGGCTTCGGCCTTTATTTTAGGGATATTCGACCGAACATCCCGGCACAAAAACCGGAAACAGTTTAAGCAGGAAAACAGATTCGCCACCTAAAACCGTTTTACATATTGGCAATTTGCCGCCAATTGCGAATCGGTTTCAATCCTTTCGTTCAGGGCAAACCAGATATCGACAAAATCGCTGCTCTCTTCGCGGAAAAAGGACTCCCGATCACTTCGCAGAACAACGGCCACTCTGCTGGCATCCGCTTCGGAACAGCCCAGCAATTTGCCGTAGGTTGGCAAGTTCTCCCCCTCCTGTCCGGCAATCTCCAGGGCCAACTGGCCGGAGTTGGCGGCCAAAAAAATCAACTGCTCCCCATCTGCTTGCGACAGTTCTACCCCGTATGCTCTTTTGCATTTTTCCCGGTACTCGAATGTCGCCGTAGACTGGGTAGGAAAAAAAAACACAGAGAATATAGACAAATAAGTATTCCAAAAAGTAGTGTCCGGACCATCATGAAACGCTTCTAATTGCCGTTCAAAAAGTGCCTTTTTACTCCCTTTTCCATACCCTTTCAGTCCCATAAAAACAAATCCTGCACGCCATGCATTCCGCATACACTCATTATATGGTTTCAATTTTTCCTTTTCCCGCACCTTTTTTTCTTCCGCTTCCCGCTCTGCTCGTAGCCGGGCGGATTCCTGCAATTTTACCACAATGGATTTTGTTTCCCGAAAGCTGATATCGGTTTCAAGCACCCCCTCCAACGTTTTCGTTTTTACCTCCACCTTGCGCCTGCCCACCGGCAGCTCCACAGTTCCCGGAACGCTGTCCACCAGCCGGCCGTCTACCCATATTTCGGCCCCTCTTTCCAGTGGATTGCTGGTGACGATCAACGATCCGGTTTTTTGCTCCAAACGGGTCTGCTTTTTGGTCAGCCGCAGGGTTTGACTTAGTCCGACGGTAATTTGAAACTCTTTGCCGATATACCCCTCTTTGCTTAGCTCCATTCGGTAGTTGCCGGGGGTCAGCTTCTCTTCGATAGAGCCCTTGAAGCTTGCCACTTTGCCCTTTTCGCTATCGTAGAGGATGATCTCCGTACCGGCAGGCGAAGGTTCCAGGACCAGCGTGCCGAAGTTGGGGAGGAGATCGAAATGACGCTTGGTAGTCTTTTCGTCCTCCACTACCACCCGGTTGTTTAGGGAGGGATGATAGTGCGGGTATGTCAACGAGACCAGGTAGCTTCCCGAACGTAAATCCGGCAAAGCAAGCGGCGTTTTTCCTCTCTTTTTTCCGGCGATCGTCACCTGCGCTCCGCTAGGAGTGGAGGCAACTTCCAGGCTACCAGTATTTTTTTCCAACTTGAGCACGCCCAGATCGTTGAGTCCTCCCTGCAG
>CAZLTI010000354.1:0-1588 GCA_964562335.1 uncultured Pseudomonadota bacterium
GCCACCGTGGTCTGCGACAATATCTGGTATTTGGCATGCTCCGACATCTCCGCCGCCATGTCCGCGTCCCGCAATACGGATTCGGAATTGATCAGGTTCTCCTTGGCTATTCGTAGGCTGGACAGATTGCTTTCCAGCGTGTCCCGCTGCACCGCCCCCAGCTCTGCGCGCAGCATCCCGACCTCCTCTATGGCTGTGTCTGCGAGCAGTATCGCGTCCTGAGCGCCCTGGTGCGTTCTGACGTCCAGATCGCGCAGGCTGCGAAATCTGCTTTCGTTGTCCATATCCCGCGCCAGTTTTTCGGAGGAGGTATCCGGTAGCGACACCCGTATCAGCTGATTGCGATTGCCTCCGATCTGGAATGCCGGGGAGCCGGACCGTACTTCCACCCTACCCGCCTCTGGCCGGGTGGGGTCGGCCCTCCCCGTGAAGCGCACCTTCAGACCCCGCACGCCCCCTCCTGTGGCGATGAGGTACTGCCCCTCTCCCACGGCGGGGCCGTCGCCGATCCTGCCCTGCACGTCGAGTCCGTTTCGCACCTGTAGCGGTGTGTCGGCCCTTTCCGACAGAACTCCGGCAGTGGAGCTCGAGGCCGAAAAGCTCGGAGTCGACCCGTAGTCTCGGTGGAGCACTACGAGGCGTTCCTGTTCGTCGAGAAGGACCTCCAGCCTCAGTCCGGCCCTCTCCAGCCGAGAGTTGAGATCGTTGCGGACCTCCTCCGGCGAGGAGCCTGTCTGGGTGCGGTAGCGCACCGTGCCGTTTCCCTCCGCCAGTATTAGCGTCTCTCCCCGGTCGATGATCTCCCGGCTCAGTACGGCGGTGCCGACGAGCCGCGCTCGTGAGGCCCCGTCCGCCACTTCCACCGCATATCCGCCCGGTGGAGCGTCTCTCGTATCGGCCGGAGCGGATACGAAGCGCAGATTTTTGCCCGAAGCCACTCCCGATACGCCCATGGATCCGTCCAGCAAACGCTTTCTGCCGAAACGGACCGAGTCGGAAATACGGTCGATAGAGTCCAGCGCGTTGGCCAGCTCCGCCTGGTCGGCCTCCAGCATCGTCGTATCGTTGGCCCCCTCGTTGGCGGCGTGTACCGCCAACTGGCGTATGGAGATCAAAAGTCGGCTTAGTTCGCCCAATGCCCCCTCCGCCGTCTGCACTAGGGCTACTGCCGTCTCCGAGTTCATCACCGCCTGCCTCAAACCGGCCACCTGGGCTCTTGTCTGTTCGGAGGCCACCAGAACGGCCGGAGCGTCCGAGGCGTAGTTCACTTTCATGCCGGAGGACAGTCGCTCCAGTGTCCTCTTCAAACCCGCCCCATTGCGCACCAGATTGCGGTGCGCGCCTATGGCGGCGATGTTGTGGTTGATTCTCAGCGTCATCGCTCCCTCCTGCTTTCCTACGGTCGCCGGCGGGAGTTTTCCCGCCCCGCACGGCCATTTTGTCGTGCAATTTCCCGACGTCCTTCCAAGAGTCGGGCTTCTTCGCCGCATTCGGTCCGCTACGTCCGCTTCCTTCCTCCCGTCCTAGGCCGCAGCCCGACGGAAATCGGACATTTTCCGATACGGCTGTCTTCTCTTTCTCTACTCAG
>CAZLTI010000355.1:0-1573 GCA_964562335.1 uncultured Pseudomonadota bacterium
CACCCGAGAAGACAGTTGCTAAACAGTATCCGAAAAAGGACTGTATTCCGGGTTGTCTTTCCAGAACCGAATTCTACAACTCATCGGTTCCCCTCTCCAAAAACTCTCGAACACCGGCGCCGAAAGGCAGTTCCAGGCTAAATTCAACATGGAGACGTGAGCCGTCGCTCCCTCCACCGATTTGTAACGGACTCTATCCTCCCCAAAGGTGCCGTCCTTGACGCCGAACACTCCAGTCTCGATATCCCAGTGGAGGAGTATTCTTTCTAAAATAGCCTTGGAACTCCACTCTTTGGAAGGGCGATTGGAGACGAAAAACTGTCGGTCCGTCTCCAGCGAGTCCAAGTCGGTCTTCGGAACCATGACCCCCTCTTCGATCCCGGGATATATCGCGTGGCATAAACCGGGCAGTCTCCAAAGCCGCCTGCTATGAATCTCGCCGCTCTCGAAACGGATATCCCGGAAGCAGTCCCCCTGCGGAACGCGTCGTTCCCCGTCATTCGCCCAATCCACCACCCTGGCGAAAAGGCCGCCGGCGTTTTCCCTTGTTCGGAAGAGGCAGAAAAAAACCCTTCTCGTTTAGCCACGCGCAGAACTCCTCTACGCAAAAACCGGCATCCCCGCTGACGACGACCGCCCTGTCGCCGGGAAGCGGCGTCAGGGCGTCCAGCACGCTCAAAGCGGCTCCCCACTCCCCGTTTCCGTCTAGCTCCGTCGGGCGCGCGCCGATGATAAATCGACTTCTATCGTCGCGGTCGTCAACTTTGATTTCGGTAACATGAACGAATCGTTCGGTCGTGCCCGAGTTGTAGGAACTTTTAACCACCTTCCCATCGACTGCCAGATCGTGGTGGATTTTTATCGACTCGACCGGCTTCGACTCTGCCTTGCCGTCTTTCGCTTTTTCCGGGATTTTATGCGAGTCCACAGGTTCCGTTTTCCCAATCCGGCTTTGTTTGGCTTCGGCGGCGCTCATTCCTTTGGAGCGTTCCTCGGCCTCCCGTCCCGCAGCAAGTTTTTCGCGCCTCTCCCGCTCGGCGCGCTTCCGCTCTTCCCTAAACTCGCCCAAAACCGCTTTGGGGTTCCGAAACTTGCGCCGAACGACCAAGTCCGGTGCGAAGCCAAGACGGAGCCACAGCGGAGAAAGAATCGCGTTGGCCTCCGCCCAGTCGATTCTTCGCAAAAGCGTATAGACCGCCTTTCGAGTAGGCAGGGCTCCCAGTTTTCTTTTGCCGGATTCCGCATATCGTCTTTTTTTCGGAAACAAAACTCCGACATACCTGTTGCCGCCCGTAAAACCGGCAACAATCCGATGCAGGATCGGATAGAGCGGATAAACCCGGTTTGTCGGGCTCCTAGGGTCCGGAACGGATTTCAATCTTTCCCAGTAGATTTCCCGGATCTCCTCGAACACTTCGGGAAACAGGGGTTCCGGCAGCTCCTCGACACCCTCTCCCTTGCGAAGGGCTTCGATATGCGCTTGTCGGGCGGCCTGCCCGATTCTCCTGGCGTTGGCCTTTTCGCCCGTGTACTTTCCTCTTGTCGTTCCCATGGCAAAACAGAAACACCCTAC
>CAZLTI010000356.1:0-1563 GCA_964562335.1 uncultured Pseudomonadota bacterium
CAAAGCATCTTCTGGGAACGACCCACGCCGGTTACGACATCTTTTCGCGGCTGCTGTACGGAACCAGACTGACCCTTGCCGTCGGGTTGTCGACCGGTATCATAACTACCGCAATTTCCCTAATCGTCGGAATGTTCGGCGGATATGTCGGAGGCTGGGCGGACGACGTTATATCGTTCGCCACCAACGTTTTTTTGGTGATTCCGAGTCTGCCGCTGATCATCGTGGTGGCCGCCTACATACCGATGCGGGGGGTGCTATCCATCATACTTGTACTCTCCATAACCGGCTGGGCCTGGGGAGCGCGCGTCGTTAGAGCCCAGGTTCTATCCATTGGAGAGCGCGATTTCATCAAAGTCGCCGAAGTGATGGGGGAGAGACCGATGATGATCGTGTTTCGAGAAATACTGCCCAACATCGTCTCGCTGATTATGGCAACGTTTTTCACCTCTACGATCGCTGCCGTTATCGGCGAGGCGACGCTTGAATTCATCGGATTGGGAAACATAGCGGCCGTTACCTGGGGAACGATGCTCTTTTGGGCGCAAAACAACGGGGCTCTACTATTCGGCGCCTGGTGGTGGTTTTTACCGCCCGGCATTTTCATTGGACTGCTGGGAACCTCCTTCGCCCTGATGAACTTTGCCATCGATGAGATTTCCAACCCGAAAATGCGAAAAAGATAGTGTCGGCCATGAGTGCAAAAGTTCTACGAATCAGGGAGCTGGAGGCCGGATTCGCCACCAAGCGGGGAATCGTCAAAGCCGTCGACAACGTAACGCTGGATTTGTCGGAAGGAGAGTTCTTGGGGATTGCGGGGGAATCCGGCTGCGGGAAGTCGACGCTGGCATACGCCATCCTGGGCCTTTTGGAGGAAAACGGAAGGATATTTTCCGGTGAGGTGATCTACAAAAATACCAAGCTGACCTCGCTTTCCCAAAGAGAACTGCGGAAGATTCGTTGGAACGGTATCTCCATGGTATTTCAATCGGCCATGAATGCATTGAATCCGGTACTGAAAGTACGGGAGCAGTTGATGGACGTCGTGTTGACCCATCAAACGCGAATGAACGAAAAAAAAGCGAAGGAGAGATCGGTCGAAATGCTTGAGTTGGTCGATATTGCTCCGGATCGGTTGGATGCGTACCCCCATCAGCTGTCGGGCGGTATGAGGCAGCGGGTGATGATAGCGATGGCACTGCTGCTTCAACCGGAAGTGATCATCATGGACGAGCCGACGACCGCGCTGGACGTTGTGGTGCAACGCACAATCATCGACAAGATCGAGGAGTTGAGAAAACAGTTCGGTTTTTCGGTGATTTTCATAACGCACGATCTCTCTCTACTGGTGGAAATCTCGGACAGGCTGGCTATCATGTATGGCGGGGAAATCGTAGAATACGGTCCCTCCGCTATGGTGTACGAGAAGCCCGGCCATCCCTACACTGCGGGATTGATGCGTTCGTTCCCTCCGCTTATGGGAGAGATGGACAGATGCGGCGGAATTCCGGGAAAGCCCCCCAATTTTTTGGATCTTCCCCAAGGGTGCCGTTTTCATCCGAG
>CAZLTI010000357.1:0-1561 GCA_964562335.1 uncultured Pseudomonadota bacterium
TACAACTGCGGAAAGGATACGTCAATTCAAAAGGGATAGACCCTAGTTTTTCCGATAGAATCCGTGCCGTTGCCTCCCTCTACACTAGTAGGCAACAGCTGAAAAAATGTCCCCTATCTTCCAATTGACGCAATATCCTTTTACCGAATAAACTTCAATCCTCATTCGGGAGCATTCAATCGACATTTTCCCAACTTCAAAAAAGGAGATACGATGAAACTTCGCCTTTGCATAAGACTGCTGCTGTCGATAGGAATTTGTATACTTTTTCAGCCGAACGTTTTTGCCCGCGTGGCCGTCAAATCGCTGCTACCCTTCGCCAAGAGCTATCAACCCGCTTCCCTCCAAGATGGAAACGGACGTAAGAGCCTATGGTACTTACTATTCGGCAAGTGGAACCCTTGATGATGAGGACGAATGGTCATACTCTACAGACGAAACGATGATGCGGGTAGGCGGAGATTTGGCCTTGGGTTCCGGGCAACTCGGTATCGCCTATAGCAGCATTTCTCAAAAGCTTGAATCGGACAGTTTGCCTGAGGACAAAAAAAAGGCAGGGTATAATATGGACATTGAAGCCGAAGGCGAGACGCTCGATATCGGCTATTTCTACCTGCTGGATGAAGCCACTACATTGGGTATCTTGGCGACCAATATTTCACAGAAAATAAATAGAAAAGCAACTGTGTCAGTTGGCACATTTACAGACGGAAAGAAAGAACATGAAGGCGAGGCGTCCGTAGAGTATTGGCAATACGAGTTCGCGGCAAGCAACCGCTTCGATTCGGGATTTTCCTTGGGAGTCAACTATGCGCCCAGCGTAGAAAAAAACAAGAATCTGGATGGGGACTATACAGGCTTTATTTCTCGAAATGGCCACGGGAACCAACTGATTTTGGGAGCAGGCTTTCAGCAGGAGCGTTATTCCCTGGAGCTGGATTATATGCTTGAATCGGAACAGGAGTCGACTCTAAGCGGCAAAGGCACAGGCTTTAGTTTTAGTGCGGAATATCTGATCGCCAAGAATTTTGCAGTATTGGGAAATATTCAAAGTGCGGAGTATTCGAAGGTTGAAGACAAAGAAACCATATACCCAAAATATACGGAACGCCTTATATATATATCGGCGACCTTCCAAAACGAATGGATCACGGTGGATGCAGGTTTTATCAAAGAAAACGAAGATTTTAAAGACGACGATCCTGTAAAAGCCAGAGAAGACAAGGCAGATTCCACAACCCTGTTCGTTTCGGTCGGAAAATCGTTCTAAATATAATCCTCAGTCCTGTAACGGATAGGTCGATTCCCTTTGCATTGGCATCTTTCTATCCGTTTAATGGGAACGTATGGGGTCGGCGTCTGGGGTCGGACCAAGTTATTGTGCGTCTGGGGTCGGACCAAGTTATTGATCTGATAATTATGTTACTAATCTTTAGTTTTCAGCTGTTTTTTATCCTTAAAAGTGCTATTTTACCTACAAAAATGTGGATTCGCCAAAAAACCTTCTACACCCAATAGGCATCATGGTGCTGTAGGATGTCGGGACGTTTTTTTCTGCGTT
>CAZLTI010000358.1:0-566 GCA_964562335.1 uncultured Pseudomonadota bacterium
TACGCTGGACGGAGATAAAAGAGCGGACGATTTTTTGGAGCAAGAAATCAAATTGGAGAAACAAAGTGAAACTGTACCGGATTAAACTTACCCCCCGCAGCCCTTTCGGCACGCCCCTCAAAAGCGATACGTTGGCCGGACACCTTTTGTGCGCCATGCGTCTAAAGGAGGGAAACCGACGATTGGAAGATACGCTGGAAGAGATCAAGAAAGGCAACCCACCGTTTACTCTAAGCGACTGCTTCCCGGCGGCTCGGCTACCCATGCCCGCTCTGCCGCCGATATCGAGAGAGGCGTTTCGGGCATTGGTCGCATCGGAGTTCGGCAATGTCGAGCTCAAGGCACTGAAAGCCTACAAACGCTTCCGCAAAAAAGGGACCCATCTTTCCAGGGAGGAGTGGAGCAACCATCGGGAACACTTTACCGTTAGAGGCGTCTTTCTTGATCGCTATAAAATGGAAAATAGCAAAAGGGAGGCGACGGAAGCGAACCGCACTGTCTTGCAGACCAGGATCGTCGTCGACCGCTATACCGGACGCTCCCTGGATACGGGGGGCCTTTTCCAT
>CAZLTI010000358.1:679-1557 GCA_964562335.1 uncultured Pseudomonadota bacterium
GGCTCGCCACCAAGTACGGCAAGGTCTGGAGCGGATTCGGCGAAACCAACCCCTTCAAAAAACCGATCCTGATGTTCCAATCCGGATCGGTATTTCCCGCACCGGTTGTCGATCTCAAAAGTGCCGTGATATGCAATATCCACTCCAACCCGGCAATCATCCAATTCACCGCACCGCTTATGGTGCCGTTTACACGAAAGGGTTCGTCATGATGAGCGATACCATATTTCCCGTCAGACTTGAGGCGTTGACTCCAGTCTTTATCGGTACGGGAGAAGAGCTGGAGCCATTCGATTATGTCATCAAAAAAGCCGACGACGACACATACCGACTGCACTTTATCGATTTGTCGTCGTGGATAGCGGATTCCCCGCAAGACAGCCAGATACGCAAGGCGCTATTCGAAGCGGACTATAGAGAAATAAGAAGAGTAATTTCCGATGAAATCGATCTCAAACTGTATGGCAAAGGTTTCGTAAATGTTGCCGACAGGAAAATCGCAATCAAGTATCGCCAAGAGATTGACAAAGGGACTTCGCAACACCAGCTCCAAATTGCACCCCATTTTAGAAACGCCCTGACCATGCGAACGGTCCTGCCGGGAAGCTCCCTCAAAGAAGCCATTAGAACCGCGCTGTTCGATCATCTGGACCGAAAATACGGCCTTCAACTAAAGTGCAAGGGAAAACACTACCAAGAAGTGCTCGGTAAAATAGACGAAAACGCCTTAAGGTCCCTTAAAATTTCCGATTTGGAATTCAAACAGGGTAGCTCCTCCATAGTAACTCCCAAAGAACGCAAATTGAATCCCAAAAAGGACCCGACACCAAAAACGAATTGCGAGTCGATCACGCCAACCACCGCCTCGAAACCGGTAT
>CAZLTI010000359.1:0-1555 GCA_964562335.1 uncultured Pseudomonadota bacterium
GTTTAGCAGCTCGTCGATTTCATCCATTAGCTGCCACTGGTCCCATCCCACGCGGTACCATTCGATCATGGTAAATTCCGGGTTGTGCCATCGACCGGTTTCGTCCTGACGAAACGCCTTGCAAATCTGATAGATCGAACCGGAGCCGGCGGCCAAAAGCCGCTTCATATGGTATTCCGGGGAGGTGATCAGATATCGTGGCTCCCGGTGGGAATGGGCGTTCGCCGGGATGGATTCGCTATGGAGCTCCATAGCGGGGAAGGTGGCAAGAGAGGGTGTTTCGGCCTCCCAAACCCCCCTCTTTCTGAAAAAGGAGCGGACCCTGTCGAGATACAGCGCTCTCTCCCTTTGCGTCTCGATGGATGCCCCCGGCCTCCAATCGCTCATGAAGACTTCGCCCTTTCGACGTAGGTTCCGGTTCTGGTATCGATTTTTACTTTTTCGTTTTGATTGACGAACAGGGGCACATTGACCGTGGCACCGGTCTCCAGCTTGGCGGGTTTTGTTGTGTTGGTGGCGGTATCCCCCTTGATTCCCGGCTCGCAGTACACGACCTCCAGGACGGAAAAATTCGGAACCGTGACGGATACCGCCACACCCTTGTAAATCATCACATCGACCGTCATCTGCTCTAGGATCCACTTCCAGCCATCTCCCAGGGCCTCTTTGTGCAGTTCGTACTGGTCGTATGTGGTGTTGTCCATAAAGTAGTAAATGTCGTCGGCCGCATACAAAAATTGCATCGATTTTTCCACGATATCCGCCGGTTTCACCCTCTCGCCGCTCTTGAAGGTGCGGTCGATCACGTTGCCTTGAAGCAGGTTTTTTAGCTTGACCCGATTGAATGCCTGACCCTTGCCGGGTTTGACAAATTGGTTCTCGACAATGATATAGGGCTGTCCGTCGATCTCCACTCTCAATCCCTTGCGAAACTCCGAAGTATCGTACATATATTTCCCGTTTTTATTCGGTTTTTATCTTCTCAAGAAGTTTGTCCCCTGTCCGAGGTCTGTTCGCGGCAAAATGGAGTTGGTAACAAAAACGCCTCGGAAGGATTGTAGCGATCTGCCGGACGAAAGTAAGTTCTGAAAAATCGGGCCAAAGGCAAAGAAAGTTAGTGCATATCGGCCAAAAGCTTGATGTTGCCAAGGTTTTTGGTTTTCTCGTAATGTCTCCTGTCCGCCGTGATAAAATCGCAATCGTTCATTATGGCTAAAGCGTGGTAGCTTGCATCATAGAAGGAGGGAAAGCCCGATTTCTTCGTCCCCTTCTCGCTTATCTTCAGTGCTTTGCCGATCATTTTCCCTTCCAAGCCGAATGTCTTGATGTATGGCTTGTCGGTGTAATACTTGCCAATAAATTCTTCAATTGTCGCCTGGTCGCAACCATGCTTTCTGAATACTCCAACAACCTCATAGAGAAAGATGGACGGTACAAGGAAATAGCCTCCCTGACCGACAGTTTCGGCAAATAGCCGATCCGCCCGTTCGGAGTCCTTTTCGGGTATAAGGAGCTTTACATAGACGGAAGAATCAAGAACACAGTTTCTATTCAT
>CAZLTI010000360.1:0-336 GCA_964562335.1 uncultured Pseudomonadota bacterium
CTTCCATATCCTGAAACGTAAAATCCAGTGAGTGTTTTCCCGGGGGGAGGTCTATTGCTGCGATGTGGACAATATCAGGCAGATTGTCCCAGTATCTGTCGTCTACTGCCGGTTTAGCATATGCGGATAGAACAAGAGCCCCGACACCGATTACACCCAAAGCTCTGCCAAAACCTTCCTGAGAGCCGCTCCCTCCGTGTCCACCAGTATAAAGTAATGATCGAGACGCTTCAGACAGTGCCAATCCAAGTCCTTCCACACTACTCTTGAATGCGACCTTTCCATCGATGATTTTGTCTACAGCCCTCCCTCCTCTGGAAGCTGCCTGCCAAAAAA
>CAZLTI010000360.1:346-1550 GCA_964562335.1 uncultured Pseudomonadota bacterium
TTAGGGAATACGACACTCTTTTTTCCTTGAATTTTTTTCCTCTGAAAAACCTCAACTGAAAGGAACCGACACCATCCGACACCTTTCTTGGGGAGTTGCCTGTCTCCGCAATAATTAAAACGTTTGGCGGATCTTTCATGGAAGGCAACTGGATATCAGGTCTGATTTTTTTTACCAAATCGTAGGCATTTTGGGCTGCGTTGAGGCTTCCCTGTCGTTGCAGTGCCCAACCCTGCAAAAATACAGGCAACATAACATCAGCCCTATTTTGATCTTCCTCCGCAAAAGCATCTTGCATAACAGAGTTTCGAAAAGCCGCCTGCGCATTTCCGTAATCGTGACTCATTAAATAAAGAAGCCCTGTATAATAGAAAGCCATCATTCGTTCATACGGTTCGCCTTTGAATGGTTTCGACGACTCTTCGTACCAGAGCGACCGTGCCTTTTTCGCTTCGGCAGAATCTCCCCAAACGGCTCCAACGTCTATCGCCACTTTTGTAAAGACCTTTTTTGCCTCATTGTAATGCCCTTTATACAGTTCATTCACGCCTATCGTCATATTGCGAAGAACTGCATCGTTTCCCGCAGTGCCACGAGAACTTGAGATTGAGGAACAGGAAACAAAAACCTGCGAAGTAATCGTTAATATGACAATATAGAGAATTGGAACCCGTTTCATTCATTCTCCCGTTATCTGTAAATGGTGTCGTCAGCACCCACTTTTTTCACCTCATAGATATTGCCCCAGATCAGGCTGCTATCCGACAAATCAAGAATTTCGAATGTAAACTGAAGGAAATTTGTCCTGATCCCGGACTTATTTGATGCAGTTGACAAGGAGGAAATCCTTCCGACCAACCAGTAGTCAGCCTCTTCAATCTTAATGCCGGAAATGATCTTTTCATTAAGAGCTAAATCTAAATTTTCTCTCGATTTGAAATGCAGCCTTCCTTTTGCTGAACGCATGAGGTAGATGCGCAATCGATCTACAAGCATATTAATGTTAATCATCTGGTTTGATTCATTAATAAACCTTGTATTGTCAATAATTATGGTTGGAGGTCTTGATGTCTGCCGAAAGTGCGGATCGGCAATAATGTCACTGCTCATCTTACTTGTCATCTTGGCAATATCTTTCGATTCGATGCCTAACCCGGCAGCGTTTTTTATCGAAGCTACCGGATCGACTTCTTTTACTCTGACA
>CAZLTI010000361.1:0-1541 GCA_964562335.1 uncultured Pseudomonadota bacterium
GGGAACCCCTCCGCCGGCGGTAGCTTCAGCCGATTTCTGTCTTCATCCGAAACCGGGGTAAAGTATACGATAAACTCCTTGTTCGATTCGCTATCGGATCGAACCCTGATGGCTTCCCACTTTCCATTCTCAGGGTCACTATCGGATACTCCCTCCAGGAATTTTCCTCCCTCGGGAAGAAAGAGGCCCGAGCAAATATGAAAACCTGTAGTATTGAAAATCTGCCGTTGAGCAGGCATCCCTCGCTGTCTCAGGCTAAAATCGTGTCCCGCCAAAAAGGGAAACTGCCCGTTGTCCGACTTCACCCTGTTGATGTTATTATACCAATTCTCCCCAAAATTGATCTGAAGCTCGTCCTCATGTATGATCTCAAGCTTCTCATGCAGCGTATATATTTGATCTTCCTTATGAGCGATATTGATGTACAGGCTATTTTTCCCGGAATAGCCCTGCATCGAAGGATTCCAGTTATCCATCTGAATCAGGCGGCACTCTTGGTCGATCCCCTCGAATTTGGGGAGATATAGCATTTTTTCGTGCCCCTCGATATTTACAGCCTGACCGTCGATAACAAGCTTTATATTGGGAGCTCGGCCCAGCGGCGTTATGACAATGGGCTTTTGTATCCGCTGACAGAACTCTGTTAATTTCGCCGTAAGCTCTTTTTCGAATCCATCGGTACCGGCAAACAGTTGGGAGATTTCAGTAAGCACGTTTTCTGAAACCACTAAAATCAACTGAGCATTAAAATATTTTCTCCTACCAGCCTGATCTAGCAATTGTTCCAGTACATCGGAGATGCCCCCGGATTTTCTATCGTTGAACCACTGTTCTGCATTCAAAGCTATTTTTTCCTTCCGATCGCGTGGATATCTGACCCTCCATATCCCATCTATAGGGGGTGTCTTGCTTGAGGGAGAGGATTCCGATCCGTTTCTTTGGGGTGGCTTGTCTCGGGAGGGGAGTTTGTGGAATCTCCCGTCGCGCCTATCGACCCATTCCCGGTACCTTCTTATTTGCTTTTCCACTTTCGAATTTACTTCGCGTCCACCATTTTCGCGCTCAACCGAAGAACTGCGCTTTTCGTTCTCTTTTTTCCTCTCTTCCGGCTTCTTTATATCTTCAAGGGTGTCAAAGGGCTCCTCTTCTTCAGGCCCATTTTCCCCAACACGCTTGCGTATGTTTTTTTTCCCTTTTGCGGATATCCCGAACAGCTTTTTGAAAACCGACACAATTGCCTCCCAGAAGGATCGTTTGGAACTGTTTTTTTTGAAGGTAGAATATTCATTTTCAGGATCCATGGCGAACTCCGTCAATAGTGGATTTGCGTTAATGGGTTTTTGAAAGTTGGCCGTTATTCCGCGTTTTGTTTCCTCTCGTCCATTCCGCGAGTTTGATAGTGACCCAATCCCCAATCCGGAAATTGGGAAATAGGATATCTATCGCGTATCGGCTATTTTCTATTTTTGGGAAGAGCCCCTGTTCGGTTTGGCGCACACCCGTATCTTTAGGCGCTGTCCGGGATAGATCGAATTTGGATT
>CAZLTI010000362.1:0-894 GCA_964562335.1 uncultured Pseudomonadota bacterium
CGCGGCCCGATGCGGAGACTCTTTTTTCCCGGTAGTAGCAGGCCTCCAGCATCCACTGCTTGAAGATGCCGCCGGCGTCGTCGATCCACCGGCACAGGAAAAGAAAGGCGAACTGCCGTTCGGAGTAGCGCCTTTGCAGGCGTCCGATATCGAACAGGTCGCACCCCAGCCTTTCCGCCTGGCGAATGTCCACCGACTCCCGCCGGATGTCGTCGCCCCTTTTTTTGCCGCGCTCGTCCGTTCCCGACCAGGTGCGGTAGGAGTAGTGCGTCTTGCTGGAGGGGGTCGAAATGCGCACGACCCGGTAGAACTTTTGGGAGGACATGGCCAGGGCGGTATCCTCCACCTCCCGCAGGCGGGGGATCCAGCAGTACTCGTCGAAGACGATATCGCCGTGAAACGATTGGGAGTAGACGTTGACGGCGCTGCAAAAGAGGATCTCCACCGTCGAGCCGTCCGGCCGGATCAGCACGATCTCCTCCGAACCGTCGATCTCCACCCCGAAGCGCTCTTTGGAAAACTGCTTGATATAGCGCAGAATCACGCGCCCCTGCTTCATCGAGGCGCTGATGATCAGCTTGTTTTTGCCCGTCTTCAGCGCGTCCCAGAGGACCCACCAGGCCACCACCCAGCTGTAGCCGATCTGCCTGCTCTTGAGGACGAACAGCTCCCAGGCTTGCACCCAGTCGAAAAATTGCATCTGGTACCGGAAGAAGGGGGGCCATTCGACGGCCGCCAGATCGAGACCCGTAAAATCGCGCTTTTTGCCCCTTTTGGACTTGCCGGAACCATGTCGGTTCCTTTCCCGTTCCTGCCGCCTCCGCTCCTCGCGCAGGGTCCGGTCATGCCTCGACCAGCGGTCGTACAGCCGCTCGTAGGTGCGCACCAGGGTTT
>CAZLTI010000362.1:1076-1538 GCA_964562335.1 uncultured Pseudomonadota bacterium
GGCGGTCCGGCGCGGTTTTTGCCGCCTGCCAGCCAGTTGCGCAGGGTGCGGGGGGGCACCCGCAGCTTCTCGGAAATGTCTCCCGCAGACACGCCCGCCTCGAACAGCCGCCTGGCCTCCTCTCTGGTCTTTTTTGCGTATGCCATCTCCCCTGCGAAAAAAAAGATTCGGATTAGATATAGGGGATTCCCTCCCGAAAGAAAAACGCCAGTTCCGTATAAAGGCCCCTTTCCACGGAACGGACGGTTGATTTCCTCTACTTTCCTGATAGGACTGTCTGCATTGACAACCCACTTCGATGGAACGGGATGATCAGAACGAAGGAGATCGTCGCCTGCACGGCGGCGCAAACGGTCGACGGCAGAGCATGCAGCGAGGGGGAGCTGCTGGGCATGGAGCAGAATTTCAACGACCGGCTCTACGAACCGCGCCTCTTTTTGATGCACCTGTTTTCGGGTTTCG
>CAZLTI010000363.1:0-1524 GCA_964562335.1 uncultured Pseudomonadota bacterium
AAACTAAACTATGCAACCGATTTTTAATAAATCCAAGTGAGACAAGACGCGTTTCATCATATGCGAAGCGGTTATCCACCTTGGTAATGGAAGTTACCCAATCGAACTCGTGGACGGAGTAAAAATCCACTCCATGTTCTTTTACGTTTTTTGTTCGTTTGCTTTCGTCCCATTCGTATTGCATATTTTAATTGTACGCACAATAGGAGAGATTGTCGATCCAAATAAAATCGAAAATGCGCATCATCTCTCTAAAAATCGCCAAACAATGCATTGAAAGACATCCCGATGCCAAAAAGGCGCTGGAACGCTGGTACGCGATCTTTTCCGGCAACGATTTTCGAAATATCGCCGAGATCAAATCCTTGTTGCCGCATGCCGACTATGCGGAAGGAGAGTACGTTTTCAATATTTGCGGCAACAAATACCGGCTGATCGCCGAAATCTACTTTCGGTCGAACACCGTTAGAATTGTTTCGCTGCCAACCCATTCCCAGCAGGACAAAGACAAATGGAAACGCTAGACATCGCAAAAATCGAACGGCTCTATGCAAGTTCGCTCGATTTTCTCAAGCCCCTCAAAACGGAGGAGGACTACGACAGGCTCAACGCCGCCATCGACAGCTTTGCCGCCCAGGGCGTCGGCGACGGACACCCCCTAATGCCGCTTATGGAGATTATGTTCGATCTCGTTGCGGAATACGAAAATATCTGCTATCCGGCGGAGGAGATATTCGAAAAGCCCTCTCCTCTGGATGTGTTGCAATATTTGATGGAAGAACGCGGCCTAAAGCAAAGAGATATGGTCCCGATCTTCGGCTCCCAAGGCAACGTCTCCCAAATTTTCAATAAAAAACGGCAGATCAATCTGAGACATATCGAAAAACTCGCCGTTTTTTTCGGCGTTTCCCGGAGTACGTTCCTTTGAAGTTCATCATCCATACCCCCAAAAAATCGTTGACCCGTTTTTGTGCTTTCTCTCCCTTTTATATCTCAGGCAGAAGCGGACTGAAGGTTTATAGCCTTCTGCCAGCCTCCTCCCTCCATTGTTCGATCTGTTTGACAGTATGATGGTTCGCAGGCAGGATTTTTTTGAAAGCCGCAAGGCTTTTGGTCAGATAGTCATACGATTTTTGGTACTCTTCGAATTCTAGATAGGTAATCCCAAGATTGCCGAGATGGGTTCCCTCTCGCCGCAAGTCGCCAATCTTCCGCGATATCTCCAGGGCTTGTAGGTGGTGTTCGATGGCTTTTGGATAGTCGCCCAGACTCGCATAGGCACTCCCAAGATTGCCGAGATCGCTTCCCTCTCCCCGTTGGTCGCCGATCTTCCGCGATATTTCCAGGGCTTGCAAGTAATGCTCGATGGCTTTCGCAGTGTCGCCTAGATTCGCATAGGCATTCCCAAGATTGCCGAGATGATTTCCCTCTCCCTGCAGGTCGCCGATCTTCCGCGAGATCTCCAGCGCTTTTAACCCTACAACGATACTTATCATATAACTTACTGATATTACTACAGTTCGA
>CAZLTI010000364.1:0-1522 GCA_964562335.1 uncultured Pseudomonadota bacterium
GACATTGATCCAACGGTGGGAATCGGTTGCGGCGGAGGGGGAGACCTGACCAGCGGCGGAGCTTGGTCCTATAATGCTACTCAAATTTCTTTTGGCGGCGAATCGGGGTGCAGCGGCGATATAGTTTTCGATCGGCAGCTTATTCTGGCGATCGGCTCTTTTTTTTCTATAAAACTGTATGGCCTCTTTCGGTTTGTCGTATGGGGTTTTGGCTTTCAGGTTGCCCTCCAAATAGGCGATCAGCTTTTTTTTGGCTTTGTCGTTCGATAGTTCGTTATCCAGGATGCTCCTCTTTTTTCGCTCCAGGGATATTCTACTGTCTCTAATCAGCTCCGCAGTACTCGGAGTAGGAACAGATTCCTCCATAAAATAGAAATACAGTGCTGTCGCTACCATCAACGCACCGATAATCGAACCTGTTGCAAGAAGTCTCTTTCTCATTGGGAACCTCAAAATAGCTATGTCCGGAAACCGAGGAGGCGTGCCCTCCTGCATTCTCCAATCATATTATCAAAATTTCTTCTTTTTGATAATGGGGTCGATCGGATGCCTTTTTTCCACAACGCTCAGTTGAATATCCACCAGAGCAACCCCGTCCCTATCCGATCCGGCAATTTGACCGTACTCGGTCCATCTGCTCCATTTTCGGTGCTCATTCAGGACCCGGTAGCGAAGATCGATACCGCTTCGAAACCGGACCGCCGCTATCGGTTGGGTGGCCGAAAACGGATATTTCTCTTCGGACTCCAGCCACTCCGTCCAGCCGGAGCCAATGATAAACACCCTGAACTGCACTCGGAAATTGGATTTCAGTCTCACTCCGTAGATAGCGTTCTTCCCTTCATTTTTTCTCCATTTTTCCGCAGTTTGCCATCGGTTATGGGAGTCCGAAAAGGAAAGTTCGATAACATGCCGATCAGTTCTTGTCGAAGGATTTGGCATTTTCCCGTTTCTTTGGAATTTTACGATATTCTGGGAGCAGGCCAGATTGGAAAACAGCAATAATGCCAGAATCGGTGGGATGGCCGTAATTTTTAATTTTATCACCATAAACAATTTTTCGTTTTCTCTATCCGTGGCATTCCTTGATATAGGTTGCCCCTTTATTCGTTCAACTATGAAATTTTAAAATCTTTTCTGCTTGTCTAAACAATTGATCAATATCCGCAAATGAGCTACCAACGACGGATAAGTTTGGTAGCCCATTGCTTCCAAAAATCTACATCGAGGTGCCGACCGTTGTCAAACTGAGTAAAGCGGCAGATGATGGCGCGATTGCCGTCTCCGGCAAGGCGGGATCCGATAACAACAGTTGACTACAGATTCCCGTTCTTTGCTCAAAGTATCGCAAATTCAGTGCGGGAATGACGGTTTTGGGACTTTTTACCGCTTCATCAGAATTGACCTCGGAGATTTTATCGCCTAGAATTCGCCTTCCTATGTAGGGAACCTCCGTAACATCGAATCAAAACTACTCCGGGAGAGATGGCTATGGATTGCTGCGGACAGCATAAACATCCCG
>CAZLTI010000365.1:0-1512 GCA_964562335.1 uncultured Pseudomonadota bacterium
CGAAACGGTCGCGAAAGCGATTGAAAGGCATGTCGAAATGCAGGCATTGATCGACTTAATGACGGAAACAAAAATGGCGGAAATTTCGCCGTTCGAGCACACGCTTCCAACAGCAAAACCGGTAGTTGCCGTAGCCAAGGACGAGGCTTTCTCCTTTCACTATAGGGAAAACATCGCGCTGCTCGAAAAATATGCCCATGTTAAAACCTTCTCGCCGATGCACGATTCTCATCTTCCCGTATGCGATCTGTTGTACCTCGTGGGAGGATACCCGGAAATTCACTACAAAGCGTTGGCGGAAAACAGGGGGATGCTGAAATCGATCCGGGAATATGGGGAGGATGGTGGTTACATTTTTGCCGAATGCGGCGGTTTGATGTATCTGAGCGAAAGCATCGAAAACAGGCCCATGGTGGGACTGTTTCGGGGAATCAGCCGCTTGACCGATAGATTGCAGCGGTTTGGTTATGTCAATGTCGTTCTAAACGACGATTGTTTCCTTGGCGAAAAGGGAGACGAACTTACCGCACACGAATTTCACAAATCCCTGTCGGATATTCGGGCACCGAAGCTTTTCGACATAATCAAAACCGGAGGAACCAAACGGTGGCAGTGCGGCTATCGGTACAAAAACGCCATCGCCGGATATCCCCACTTCAACTTCGTCGGGAACATGAAGATGTTCCGCTCTATGCTGAAGAGCGTTGTCGAATAACGGGAACCCGATTCCCTGTTTTGACGAAGCAGTAAAAAATCCCAAAACCGTCATTCCCGCGAAAGCGGGAATCTATAGTTGATTGATTTTACAGGATTCCCGCTTTCGCGGGAATGACGCATTGACGAGCTTTTTTGGAGAAACAATTCGACGTTAAAAACTGGACGCTGCCGAGGGGGGCGAAATCTATATCGGAAGTGTCATGGGATCTTCCACAACTTTGAAATAGTAGGATTTTCCCTGCCTGGATAGGACTCTACCTTCCTCCAGAACCAAAGGGAAGATTTCGGCGTTGCTGGTTGGGTGGGGTCTGAAATAGAGGATATTTTTGCGCTCGTTGATGACGAATTCGCCGACGCCGCTATGCCCCCGCAGCGTCCAAAATCCTACCCAGATTTTTCTGCCCCCTTCAACGCCGGATTCGTGCAGCTTCACCTTTTTGAGGTCCCAGAGCGAATAGCCCTTCGGCACCCTCTTTCGCGGAGAGCTTTGTCCGTCGTCGGTTCTGTTGCGCTCCTCCTCTCTCTTTAGCGTTTCGCCCTTGACCGCGACCATATACTCCTCGCCGATTTGAACCAGAGCCTGATTGAACATCGTACCGAAGCGTCCGATGAGTCCTCCGAGTCGTTCGATCAGTTCGGTTGCCTCCGGGCAGTCATCCATTCGCTTTTGCTCCTCGATCTCTAGCTTCCCGCCATCCGCCTTTTTTAATGCCGACAGAAAAATAGGGGAAAAATAGCGTTTCAGGTCCGTCAGGATGGCGATCAACGTGTCGAACTGACTCTCCTGCTTTTTGA
>CAZLTI010000366.1:0-1502 GCA_964562335.1 uncultured Pseudomonadota bacterium
AAACTGCACGCATTGTCATTCCTGCACTGAATTTGCGATACTTTGAGCAAAGAACGGAAATCCAATAAAACCAGTTGATTATAGATTCCCGCTTTCGCGGGAATGACGGTTTTGGGATTTTTTGCCGCTTCGTCTTACATAATTCTGTACAAAACGTCTCGGCTTCGGTGCAGTTGTCCGTAGCTCTATCCGCAGCACGGCCGGGAGTCGTTAGAGCCGCATGGATATGGCTCCGGCGAGGCGGGGGCATCACCGACAAGCAAGAACGATACTTCCCGAAAAACGGAACGGCTCCTTTAGCAGCAGCGACAAGAGCGGAGCCGATAGCAGATTAGGTCGCTCTGGGCTGCCACAGCCAGGGAAGCTCCCTTTTCTGTTTTTTTTCGAATGCGACAATTTTCTCCTCGAACTGCAATGTCCAGGCGATATCGTCCAATCCTTCCAAAAGGCAATTTTTGCGAAACTCGTCTATTTGGAAACGGATATCGATGCCGTGCGGCGTCGATAGTTTCTGATCCGCCAGATCGACCTGAAAGCGAACTCCCGGATGTCGTCCGATTTCCTCCATCAGAGCCTTTTGTTGTGTCGCTTTCACGCGGATGGGCAAAATTCCGTTTTTGAAGCAGTTGTTGTAGAATATGTCGGCAAAGCTGGTGGAAACGACAACCCGAAATCCGAAGTCGCGAATCGCCCAGGGAGCATGTTCGCGCGACGACCCGCAGCCGAAATTGTCCCCAGCAACCAAAATAGAGGCCCTGCGGAATTCCTCCCTGTTCAGCACAAAATTCGGATTTTCGCTACCGTCCTCCAGATAGCGCCAATCGAAAAACAGATGCTTGCCGAAACCGATGCGGCTGATCTCTTTCATAAACTGTTTGGGAACGATCTGGTCGGTATCGACATTCTTCTGGTCCAACGGAGCGGCTATTCCCTCATGTTTCCGTAACGATTCCATAACTCCTCCCTATCGTATTCGATTGTTCGGGTGGGCAAAATGTCCTTCGATGGCTGCCACCGCAGCCATGATAGGGGAAACCAAATGGGTTCTGCCCTCCTTTCCCTGCCGCCCGACGAAATTTCGATTGGATGTCGAGGCGCATCGCCGTTTCGGCAGCAGAACGTCGTCGTTCATGCCCAGGCACATGGAGCATCCGGCCTCCCGCCACTCGAATCCGGCTTCCAGAAAGATGCGGTCCAGACCCTCTCTCTCCGCCTGCCGTTTGACCGCGCCGGAGCCGGGAACGACGATGCCGGTCACGGAGCTGTCGATCCTTTTTCCTTTTACAACGGCGGCAGCCTCCCTTAGATCCTGCATACGGCCGTTGGTACAGGAACCGATAAAGACATGATCGACGGATATGTCGGTTATGGCTTTTCCGGGAGTCAGTCCCATGTATTCCAACGCCTTTTTGCAGGCATCTCCGGTTGCCCGGTCCGCAAAGTCGTCCGGATTCGGCACCCTGCCGTCGATATCGATCACCTGTTCGGGGGAGGTTCCCCAC